>DGRR01000030.1 GCA_002389995.1 Ruminococcus sp. UBA4383
TTGTCAGTCCGAATATGGAGGCATTTGTATATATATTTTCTCTGCCCGTCATATCGGGGTGAAATCCTGCACCGAGTTCGAGGAGACTTGAAATTCTTCCCTGAATCTTAATATTTCCGCTGTCGGGGTAGATTATCTTAGTCAGTAGTTTCAATAAAGTACTTTTTCCGCACCCGTTATGTCCGACAAGTCCGACAGCCTCGCCTTTTTCAATATCGAAAGATATTCCGTCAAGGATAACTCTTTCCTCATATCTTCTGCGGTTGCTGAAAAGTAATTTTTCCTTTATGGTCTGCCCCTTGTCAAAATAAACCTTAAAGCTTTTTTTAACGTCCCTTACTTCTATGACTGCCATTACAATTCCTCCGCAAAGTGCTTTTTCAGTTTTCCGAATATCATAAGCCCTCCGAAAAATATAATCATGCTTTCCGCAAATGCAAGGATAATTATTTTAAATTCAGGGAAATTCCCATAGTATAATATATCCCTGTATGCGATTATAATGGGCGACATTGGATTTATCAGATATAATGCCATATATTTTTCAGGTATATAGCTTACGGGATATACAACAGGCGAAAGATACATAAGTGCCATATTCAGAACACTCATTATATGTTCAAGGTCTCGCAGATATACCGTGAGAGATGATGTTATCATTGTAACACCTGCAACAAGAAAAAGCTGTATAATCATCACTATGGGGAGCATTAAAAGCGGTATCAGCTTTATTTTCAGCGGAGATATTATATATACCGCAAAAATTACAATGAATGAAAGTATCATATTTACAAAACTGCTGAGAGTATATGAGAGAGGGAGAACTTCACGGGGAAAGTATATTTTTTTAACCATATTTGCCTGACCCAGCACAGCTTTTGAGCCTGTCGTAAGGGCTGATGAAAAAAATATCCACGGCACAAGTGCTACAAACAAATGCATATAGTAATTCGGCATGGGATTTCTGAGTATAACCTGAAATACAAGAGTATATACCCCAAGCTGTAAAAGCGGATTTATAAAAGTCCAGAGAAATCCCAATACAGAGCCTTTATATCTTCCTTTCAGGTCTTTTTTAACAAGAGATGCCGTCATTGTCCTGTACATATACAATTCTCTTATAAGCTGCATTATAACCTCCTATTTGAAATGGGGGGAGCTGCCCTTTGAGCCTTGCCATTTGTCAGGGGGCGGCTTATCCCCCAAGCCCCCTTTTAATCTGATAATAATATTCTGCTATATATTATATCAGATTTTTTCTTAAAATGCAAGACATATGAAAAAATCGCAGTAATTCAATCACTGCGATTATATTAATTGTTTATTTATAAGCATTTCCGCAAAGAGTTCAAGCCTACCCTTGTCCTTTTCGCTTAGACGGTGGTATATATCGGAAATATCAGCTTTTTTCTCAATTATAGAGCCTGAACAGCTCTTGCGGTTGGTTCTTCCTGCGATATAGTCAAGAGATACTCCGTAATAATCGGCAAGTGCTATTACTTTTTCAAAGGGTATATCCGTTTCTCCACGCTCATATTTTCCGTAATGATTTACAGACACGCCTATTATTTCGGCAACGTCCTTTTGTGTGAGGTCAGCATCTTCTTTTAAGTCTTTCAGTCTTTGGTAATATCCCATAAATAACGCTCTTTTCTATTGTTTAATATAATGAAATTATATCATATATAATAGTTTATTGTTGACGTTCAATTTTATTTATGGTATAATTCATTAAAATCCATTCTATAAAATGGATTAAAGAACGCAAAGGAGTAATTTTTATGGGAAGTCTTAAAGAGAAAAAAACGGCAATAGGTATCACCGGAATTGTATCGGGTGCAATTTTGCTTATTTCTGTTCTTGCCAACTTGGGTCAGATAAAAGAAACATGGTTTCCTAAAAAACCTGAAAGTTCGTCATCTCAACAACAATCTTCTTCTGTTGAATCCACCAAAGAAAAAAACAACGGTAAATCCAGTCAAATAAATATTTCCGATGACAGCTATTCCGCTGTTGTAACTGAACCGCCCACTGAAGCTCCTACCGAACCACTAACAGAACCGCCTCCGACTGAACCGCCTGTTGTCTATTTGAGCGATTTAAAAGCTGTTGAATCCTCAATGTTTGACGAGAATATTGAAAGTGCTGGAGATACTGTTGGCAATAGATATTACAATCACTTTGGAGTTTTAAATACCAATGGCTATGAACTGGATATGTATCGTGGCACTCCATTTGTAACGTATTATTTAGGTGGCAAATATAAAACATTAACGGGAACTATTGCGGTATATGACAAAAGTGTAGATAAAACCAGTGAATTAATTATATCTTGTGATGATAATGTTGTATTTGGGACAGGAGAAGTCAGCAGGACTTTTGCGCCAGAAGAATTTTCTATTAATGTTGAAAATTGTCAATGGCTTAAATTCTCAGTTGTTGATAGACTTGGGAATCGCTACCTTTATGCTCAATATATTGATTTTATCATAGCTAATTGTATATTAGAATAATGATAAAAAACTGCCGCCCGTTTCGTATGGGCGGCAGTATCTCTTTGTCTTAAATTATAATTATTCGGGGATTCCTGAAATAGTGAAGTTTACTTCAACTTCTTTCCATGTTGCAAAATCAGCCTTGTCAACTATAACAGGTGAATAAGCTGCTGCGGCATCTGTGGGAGTACCGTCAACTACAAGTGCGCCCTCTGTTGAAGCGGCATCATCGGGAAGTTTGTCTACCCAGCCGTTATAGATATTAGACCTGAGTTCTTTTCCGTCATCGGAAGAAGTATAGTTTTTAGCGGTCATAGTGATTTCTTTTCCGTCAACCTTTATGGAGTCGATAGTGATAATTGCATCGGGGAATAAAGTTTTTCCGTCCTTAATCATTACAGCGGCGAACATAAGACCTGAAGGAACTACACTTGCGTCATTTGCATCGCTTGTGGTATCATAGCGGAAACCGTTGGTATCGGTTGTTACACTTACTGTATAACTGCCGTTGCCCTCAATATGGGGAACACCTGCATTATATGTGAGCATAGTATCATTTGCGCCCCAGTAATTAATCCAGCCCTGTTCTTCATTTATAGCGAGGTATGCATCGCCTGATTCTGCAACAACAGCATCTTCAAATTCAACATCATCATCTGCAACAGCAATAGGGACATCTTCTTCATCAGGGGTGGCTGTTGCAACATCTTCGCTTGCTTCTTCACTTGCAGCAGTAACTTCTTCGGTTGTTGTTTCTTCTGTTGCTGATGATTCCTCAGCCTTTGAAGAAGAATCTGCTGTTGATGAACTGCTGTTTTCTGTTCCTGCCTCACCGCATGAAGCAAAAGCGGAGCATATGAGGGCTGATGCAAGGAGACATGAAATTAATTTCTTCATAAAATAAAACCTCTTTCCTGAGTTTTAACAAATTTCAGGCACACAACAACGAGAGGGACTGCGTACCTGTCTGTAATATTATAATACACAATTATCCTATTTATTTCAAGATATTTAATTCACAAACTTTATAAAATAAATTTTTCCGAATTATGTAATATTGCTGAAAAACAGCATAAACACGCTATTCTGCCGTTTCTTTGCCGTAGTATGTGAGAATGCCGTAAATTTTAGACTGTCCCTTTTCGTGGGCATATTCAATAAAATTATTGATATTTCGTTTTGTAAGTAGCTTTTTATTGTCCACAATTTTTTTAACAAGTTCAACATTTCCCTTTTCGATTGCAAATTTAAAAATCTTCGTGAAATTTTTTTTGAAATAAGCATCAAATATTTCGCTTGAATAATCTGCGAGATACATATCGCAGAGAATGCCATATTTCACAGAATGAGCCATTTTAACGGAAAAATCCTCATTTCCTATCATATCAAGAACATCATAGATACTTGTATCCGATTCTGATATATCTTTCAGGTTCAGTCTGATATTTTTAAACGATACTGTTTCAAGTCTTTCACATTCCCCAAGAGCCCACTTTGCAACACTGTCAACGCTGTCAGGAATATTGATATTTACGTCATTTCCCTTGTATTCAACCAATATCTTGTTTATAATTACAAAGTCATCAGGATAATCTTCAAGCCATTTTGTACCATCAAAAGCACCTATGCCAATGCTTGTAACGCTGTCAGGAATTGTTATTGATTTAAGATTTTTACAATAAAAAAAAGTCATTCTCTCAATATTTGTTACACTGTCAGGGATAGTTATTGATTCAAGGCTTTTACAATAAGCAAAAGCTTCTTCACCGATATATGTCAGGCTTTTCGGAAGAGTCACCGATTTAAGGCTTTCGCAGTTTGAAAAAGCTACTCGTCCGATTTGTTTGACCCCATATGGGATTTTCACCGATGTAATATTTTTACGGAAAAAGAAAGCACCCTCTGCAATTAATTTAATTCCCTTCGGGATAACAATATCTGTAATTTCGTCCTCTTCATGATAAGAACTTACAACACCCTCATATTTGATTTCAAAGCCCATGATTTGCCTCCTGTATGAATACATTTTCTGTATTATAGCATACCGACCGTCAAATGTCAATGTATATTCATGAAAATCAGAATATAATTGAAAAAATATGCAATAATATTATTGCTCCATAAATAGACGGAGCAATTTTCAGGAGGTGAATCAATGGCTGAATATATCGGACAGGGAGTTTTTACTTTTTCAAATCCCGTCAGAATCGAAAGCTATGCTGCTGTTGCAGGGAAAAAAGAATCGGAAGGTCCTCTCGGTTACTGTTTTGATGAAATTATACAGGACAGTCATTTCGGGCGGCAGACTTGGGAACAGGCTGAAAGTCAGTTTCAGCTCGAAGCTGTAAGCCTTGCCGTCAGAAAATCAAATCTTACAAAAGAAGATATAGACATAATATGCTCAGGCGACCTTATAAATCAATGTATCGGCTCGGCATACGGTCTGAGAGAACTTGAAATCCCTTTCATGGGAATTTACGGGGCTTGTTCGACTATGGCGGAGGGTCTTATAACATCATCTGTATTTATAGATTCAGGAACGGCAAAACGTGCAATTGCTGTCACTTCATCACATTTTTCAACAGCAGAACGTCAGTTCCGTATGCCTTTATCCTACGGAGGTCAGAGAACTCCTACTTCTCAATGGACTTGCACCGCATCAGGGGCAGTTATATTGTCATCAGATACAGGAAAATCCGCTGTCACTGGCGGCTGTATCGGGAAAATTGCCGATATGGGCATAAGCGATATGACTAATATGGGCAGTGCTATGGCTCCTGCGGCGGCTGAAACTTTAAGGCGTTACCTCGAAGCTACAAATACAAATCCCGAAAATTATGACTATATAATCACAGGCGACCTCGGAACAGTCGGAAGTACCTTATTCCTTGAATTAATGCAGAATATGGGGAAAGATGTCAAAAATCACAAGGACTGCGGCGTTCTGATTTTCGACAATTATGCTCAGGATACTCACTGCGGAGGTTCAGGCTGCGGCTGCAGTGCAGGAGTATTATGCGGATATTTCCTTCCCATGCTCGAAAACGGCAAGGCTGAAAATATATTATTCATCGCAACAGGAGCATTGATGTCACCTGTATCATTGCAGCAGGGCGAATCAATCCCCTCAGTTGCTCATCTCGTAAACATAAGGAGGATTGCACAATGACAGAAATAATAAGGGCTTTTCTCATAGGCGGCACAATATGCGCCATAGGTCAGCTTTTAATTGACTATACAAAACTTACCCCCGCAAGAATCCTCACGGGATTTGTCGTTGCAGGAGTTATACTTTCGGCACTGGGAATATATCAGCCCATAGCGGATTTTGCAGGCGCAGGGGCAAGCGTACCGCT
>DGRR01000060.1 GCA_002389995.1 Ruminococcus sp. UBA4383
GCATGGGATAATTTAAAGAAAACCGCCTCGGAAAATCTCGACGCCGCAAGGTCTGACCTTATAAATATACTCTCAAATTATCAGGGCTATTCAGGCTATGAAATAGTTCTCGTTTTCGATGCCTATAAGGTAAAGGGAAACCGCAGACATTCCGAAAAATATATAAATATAAATGTTGTCTATACTC
The DNA here is from genome assembly GCA_002389995.1 of Ruminococcus sp. UBA4383. Lineage (GTDB taxonomy): Bacteria > Bacillota > Clostridia > Oscillospirales > Ruminococcaceae > Ruminococcus. The sequence continues at coordinate 188 of DGRR01000060.1, forward strand.
AGGAAAATGAAACCGCTGACAGCTATATCGAAAAATTAAGCCACGACCTCTCAGAAAAACACCGTGTAAAAGTCGCAACCTCCGACAACGCTGAACAGATGATTATTTTCGGAAGCGGTGCTATGAGAATCTCCGCAAATGAACTTAAAATGAATATCGAAAATGCCAATAAGGAAATAAAAGCAAATCAAAAAAATTTTTAACTCATTATGCCGTATATAAATAAACCGCCTTGACATTTTTTGTATAACAGTATATAATAAATGAGTAAGTTCAATTATTTCGGAAAAATTTTTATTCACAAAAAGGAGAATACAGCATGAAAACAGTTTATACTTGTTTCTGCACTGACGTAATTCATGAGGGACACCTCAATATAATACGCAGAGCAAAAGAATACGGCGATGTTATCGTAGGAATACTCAGTGATGAGGCTATGGTAAAATATAACCGTTTCCCTACCGTTTCATTTGAGGAAAGAATGAAGCTCGTAGAGGATATAGAAGAAGTTTCAAAGGTTGTCGTTCAGGATACCGTCCTTTATGATGACATAATAGATGCACTTCACCCCGATTATGTAATCCACGGCGATAACTGGAATAATGGTCCTATGAAGGCTATAAGGGACAGGGTTGAGAAAAAACTCTCGGAATACGGCGGTCAGATTATTGATGCTCCCTATACCTATAACGAAAATGTTCACCGCATAGATATGAGAATAAAAGAAAAACTCGCTATGCCGGAATTCCGCAGAAAAAGACTCAGACAGGCTATAAAGCTCCGTGGAATTGTAAAGGCTCTCGAAGTCCACAGCGGTCTTACAGGTCTTATCGCAGAAAAAACCTTTGTCGAAAACAACGGCGAATTTGACCAGTTCGATGCCATGTGGATAAGTTCATTATGCGACTCAACCGCAAAGGGCAAGCCTGATATTGAACTTGTCGATATGACTTCACGTTTCCGCACTATTGAAGATGTCATGGAAGTCACTACAAAACCCATAATCTTTGACGGTGATACGGGCGGACTTGCGGAGCATTTTGTATATACAGTCAGAAGTCTCGAAAGAATGGGCGTTTCAGCCGTTATAATAGAAGATAAAATGGGTCTGAAAAAAAATTCCCTTTTCGGTACTGATGTCAAACAGACTCAGGACAGCATTGAGCATTTCTGCGAAAAAATAAAAGCGGGCAAAAAAGTTCAGCTCACCAAAAGTTTCATGATTATCGCAAGAATCGAAAGCCTTATCCTTGAACAGGGCATGGAAGATGCCTTAAAGAGAGCATTTGCCTATGTTGATGCAGGTGCGGACGGCATAATGATTCACAGCAGAAAAAAATCTCCTGATGAAATATTGGAGTTCTGCGACAAATTCCGTGAAAAAAATACCGATACTCCGATTGTTGTCGTACCGACTACTTTCAACACAATCACAGAAAATGAACTCAGGGAACATGGTGTAAATGTGGTTATATATGCAAATCAGCTTACAAGAAGTGCATTCCCCGCTATGGAAAATACTGCAAAGCAGATTCTCATTCATCACCGTGCAAAGGAAGTCGATGACAGCCTTATGCCCATAAAAGAAATTATCTCTCTTATTGATGAACTTTAAAGGGTGACAGTATGCAGTTGCTTATTTTATCGGATATTCACGGAAATGTTTCAGCCCTTGAAAGCGTCCTGAATGATGTCAAGAAAAATTATTCCCCTGATGCACTTGCATTGCTGGGCGATTTCATAGACTACGGTATGCGCTCCGATGATGTAATAAAAATCATAAAAAGTCTGGATATACCGATAGTCTGCAATATATGGGGAAACCATGAAAGAGCGGTTGTCGAAAGGGATTATTCGCATTTTTCATCTCCGAGAGGTGCTGTATCCGCTGAAAATACAAGAAAAAACCTTTCAGCGGATTCTCTTGAATACCTTGAAAATCTTTCGGGGAAATGCGGTTATGCAGAGTTTGAATTTGCTGATATGAAATTCCTTGCAGTTCACGGAAGTCTTAAAGACCCATACTGGAAAGCTGTTTTCCCTGACGGAAATTATGAAGGATATGAAAAATATGACTATGTTCTCTCAGGTCACAGCCACTATGCACACGCATTTCCGATTTTTTATCCTGCCGAAAACCCCGATTACAGAAATAAAAAGCGCACGTTTTTTATAAATCCGGGTTCGGTCGGTCAGCCCAGAAATCATGACCCAAGAGCGCAGTATGCAGTTCTCGATACTGAACGGGGAGTTTTTCTTCTCGCAAGTGAATATGATATAAAATATGAACAGAGTCTCTTTACTGATGATGTTGACCCGTTTTACAGCAAAAGACTCGAAAAAGGAGTGTAAATATGAATTTATACGTTATAAGCGGTGTTGCAGGAATGACAGGCAACGAACTCGCAAGACAGATTCTCAACGGCAATAAGGGCGCAATTATCGGCTTTGATAATTTCTTCTGCTCATCAATGGATACTATTGCGGATATTGCCGAAAATGAAAATTTTGATTTTTTCCAGTATGATATAAATTCTGCCGCACAAATGGCTGAAATTCAGTACCTCGTAAACAGAAAAAAATCAGATTTCGACAAGGTTTATTATATAAACTGCGCTGCCGTTGTCCATACGGAATACTTCTATCATGTGAATACTACCTACGATACAAATGTAAACGGCATGAGAGTATTTTTACAGCAGGCAATTGCTGTCGGTGCTGATGCATATATAAACTGCTCAACTTCCGAAGTTTATTCAATGCAGTCATTCGCTGAGGGTGGTGTGAAAGAAAGCGATTTCCTCTTAATGGCGAACGCTGAACACAGTCAGAGGACAAGCTATGCAACAGGTAAACTCTTAACCGAATTTTTCATGAAAGATGCTGTTGACAATGGTCTTATAAAGGGCTGTTCGATAAGATTCGCAAACGTTTACAGTAAGAATGAAAGATTTGCAAAACATATCCTTCCGCATATCGTCACAAGCCTCACAGAAACAGGAAAGGTAGTTCTTCTTGAAAATTCAAAGAAAAACAAAAGAACTTTCCTTCATAACAATGACAGTTGTGCATCTGTCCTCAGACTCCTCGAAACTCCGCAGGCTCTTGACGGCACTGTCTACAATGTCGCTACTGATGAGGAAATCTCTATCATTGACCTTGTATATCTCATAGGCGAAAAACTCGGTATCGGAAAGCCTGAGATAATCTTTGAGGGCTACCGTGAATCAGACCCCGAAAGACGTGTTCTCAATACCGAGAAAATCCGCTCCCGTACAGGCTGGAAACCTGAAATATCTCTCTCAGAGGGTATTGATATGATAATACAGTACAGAAAAGAGAATAACAAATGAAAGCTTTTATAACTACCGTTGCAGGCATGGCGACAAGATTTTCCGCATCTCTGCCTGCTCCCGTCCCGAAATGCGTATATACCGCAGACAAACCCGAAAATACCCTGCTTTACAGACTTGTGACATTCGCAGAGGATTTCGACAGGATTGTAATTGTTACAGGATTCATGAAAGATACAGTTACAGAATATGCGGAAAAATATTTTTCGGAAGAAATATTAAACAAAATAATTTTTGTCAATAATAAAGAGTATGCCGAATACGGTTCAGGCTGGAGTCTTTACCTCGGACTTAAAGCACTTTCCGAACTCAATGAAAAATACAGCGAGATTCTCTTTGCGGAGGGCGATTTGTATTTCAGCCGTCAGGACTTTGAAAAAATATGCATAAGCAAAAATGATGTCATAACAGTCAATAATGAACCCATTGAAGCCAAAAAAGCTGTCGCCCTCTATTTTGACAGGGATAACAGACCGCATTATATCTATGATACATCTCACGGAATACTCGAAATAAATGAACCCTTTACCGCAGTATACAACTCGGCTCAGATATGGAAATTCTGCGATACTGAAAAACTTTTCCGCATAATGAACGATATGGGCGAAAATGCTCATCAGGGTACAAACCTTGTTCTTATGAATAATTATTACTGTGACAATATTGAAATTATCCGCATGAATACATGGGTAAACTGCAATACTACGGAGGATTTCGCAAAACTTGACTTTAATAAATAATATAACAGGAGGCTATTATGCTTGAAGAAAAATTACAGCTTTTGAAAAGCCACGAAAAAACCAGAATAATGATAATCGGTCTCGGAAGTGTGGGAAATTACCTTCTCAATTATCTCCTTTCAACAAGTGACGAAAATATCGAAATTATCACTGTCGGAAGAAATGCCGAAAAAATGCAGTGCGATGTCAATATCGCAAGAGTTGCATCTCTTATCCGTCATCAGAACAGGACAAATGTTATCGTTGAGGGCGGTGTTGACCTCGAAAATATCGAAAGCATAACGGAATGTCTTGAAAAATATCAGCCCGATATCATCGTCAATACAAGCCGTGTATATGCAGGGCTTAAATACGGCTCTATATCATGGAAAAACATAAGGGCTTACGGTATCTGGATTCCGCTTTCAATCAAATACATCAGAAACATCATGCTCGCCTACAAAAAGGCTTACTGCGATGCAATAGTTATAAATACTTCCTACTCTGACGGAACTATCCCGTGGCTTAAATGTTCAGGCGTTCCGTACCCCGATTTCGGAAGCGGAAACCTCAACCACCTGCTCCCAAGAATTAAATTTGCCGTTGCTGCCGAAAACGGCATAGAGGATTTCTGGAATATAGATGTGGGTATGGCAACTGCCCATTTCCATGATGTAGTTATCAGCAAGGAAGGTCAGAATGAAGGTGTTCCCCAGCTTGTCAGAATCTTTTACAGGGGCAGGGAAATCAAAATAAATCAGGACGATATCTTCAAAAAATCCGTAATCTCAATGCCTGTTGATGCCAAAAGAAATATGATGAATGCATCAAGTAATTTTGATATAATTCAGTGTATTCTCAACGGTGTGAGAAAAGAAAAAGAGGAAATTTTCCATTCCCCCGGCGCATTCGGTGAAATAGGCGGATATCCCATACTCCTCGACGGAAAAAACCTCACCGCAAAAATAGATACATCTATTTTCAGCATGGAGGAAATGCATGAGAAAAACAGACAGTCCCTCTACCTTGACGGTATCGAGAGAATTGAAAACAGTTGTATGACCTATACAGATGAACTTATCCGAAAAACAAGAAAAGCATTCGGTGTTACACTCCCCAAAACAGTGCATTTCGACGAAATAGACCAGACCGCTGAGTATATCATCAAAAATATTATCGAGCCTCAGCTCGGCAGATAAGGAGTTAAACAATGAAAGCTGAAAAATTAGCTGAAATTATCGGCTCGGAATTTTTTACAGGCGTACCCGATTCACAGTTGAAGGCACTTTGCAATTATCTGATGAATACCTACGGCATTGACCCGAAACATCATGTAATCGCTGCAAATGAAGGGAACTGCACCGCCCTCGCCGCAGGCTATCACCTCGCAACAGGTAAAATTCCCGTTGTCTATATGCAGAACTCAGGTCAGGGAAATATTATAAATCCCCTCGCATCACTTTTAAGCGACAAGGTTTATGCTATACCCACTGTATTCATCATAGGCTGGCGAGGTGAACCGAATGTCCATGATGAACCCCAGCATATATATCAGGGCGAAGTCACTGTAAAGCTTATGGAGGATATGGACGTTGCAACTTTCATAATCAGCAAGGATACAACCGATGACGAAGTTAAAAGCGTTATGGATAATTTCAGAAATATCCTCGCAAAAGGAAAATGTGTATCTTTCATAGTCCGCAAAGGTGCGCTCACTTATGACGAAAAAGTAGTTTACAAAAATAATAATACTATGATTCGTGAAGATATAATCCGCCATATTACAGCCGTTTCAGGCGATGACCCGATAGTCTCCACAACAGGTAAGGCAAGCCGTGAACTCTTTGAAATAAGAGAGGCAAATGCACAGTCACATAAATTTGACTTCCTTACAGTCGGCTCAATGGGTCACAGCTCATCAATAGCTCTCGGTATCGCCATAAATAAACCAAATACCAAAATATGGTGCATTGACGGTGACGGTGCGGCTCTCATGCATATGGGTGCTATGGCAGTGATAGGTGCAAATAAACCTCAGAATCTCGTCCATATCATCATAAACAACAGCGCACATGAAACAGTCGGCGGTATGCCTACCGTAGCAGGAAATATTGATATAACAGGTATAGCCCTTGCCTGCGGTTATCCATATGCCGTCACAGCTGACAGCTTTGAAAAACTTGACAGCGAACTGAAAGCCGCTAAAGAAAGAAATTCCCTCAGCCTTATTGAAGTTAAATGCTCCATAGGCGCAAGAGATGACCTCGGCAGACCTACCACAACAGCCCTCGAAAATAAGGAGAATTTCATGAAATATCTGAAAAATCTCGGATAATTAAATTTCATGCTTGACAGAGATATTTAATTGTGATACAATCTATAATGAAATATTTCCCTCGCATAAGCGGGGGAAAATATTGTAATATAAAATCGGAGGAATAGAAAATGTCAATCGAAATCTTAAACGGAAGCCTTGCCGCTATGTACATCGACCCCGCCACAACAAGCTATATCATTCAGATAGTTATTGGTGTGGTTATTGCCCTCGGTACTGTTATGGGTATCTTCTGGAGCAAAATCAAAAGACTCTTCAAGAAAAATAAGAACGAAGAAACCGCTCCCGCAGCCATGAAGTCAAATAATGACGGAAAAGCTGAAATAACTGCTGATGACCTCCTCGATGATGACGACGAATAAGAGGATTTGAAATGGCAGTAATAACTAAAATACTCGGTACGGCTCTCGGCTGGATTATGAGAGGCTGTTTCAGTATAACAAAAAATTATGGCATAAGTATTATCGTATTTACTTTCATAACTAAAATAATCCTTTTCCCGCTGAGTATCCTCACTCAGAAAAACTCAATCAAAATGGTTCGGCTCATGCCCGAAGAAAATGCACTGAAAATAAAATATATTGATGATAAGGACAAGCTCGCAGACGAAAGACTTGCCCTTTACAAGAAATATAAATATAATCCCATGCTCAGTTCAGTGCCTTTGCTTTTGCAGATTCCGCTTGTTCTCGGACTTGTATATGTAATATACAGACCGCTTTCCTATGTCCTCGGAATAGACGAAAGCATAGTTAATAATCTGAGAGAATGGCTTGTATCTCTTGTAGGTGCTGCAAATGTTCAGGATAATTCCTATCAGGTTGAAATAATAAACCGCATACAGAACGGTATACTCCCCGACTTTACGGGAGATTTTATTGATGAAATAAACAGTCTCAATATGAATTTCCTCGGCTTTGACCTTGCGGCAACTCCTTCATTCAAGGAAAATTATATCCTGCTTTTAATACCGCTTCTTTCAGGAATAAGCGCATGGCTTCTCTGCTATGTTCAGAATAAAATAAATGTTTTGCAGGTAACTCAGAATAATGCAACAAAAATTGCAACTACTGTATTTATGGTAGCATTCTCAGCATATTTTTCATTCTTAGTTCCTGCGGGTGTAGGTCTTTACTGGATATTCGGAAATTTATTCGCTATACCCCCGATGTATCTGCTGAATATAATCATTCCGCCTAAAAAATACGTTGACCTCGATTACCTCAATAAAATCAATGAACAGCGTATCGAAAAGGAAAAAATCCATAAGAAATATAAATCCCGTGAAAAGGAAGATTACAAGAGATTTTTCTCCGTTGAAAAAATGGAGCTTATGATTTATTCCGAACAGAGCGGTTTCTATAAGTATTTCAAGGATATTATTGACTATATCTGCGAACACTCAGATATTCAGATTCACTATGTCACAAGTGACCCCGATGATATTATTTTCAAGGACGAAAGAAAACAGATAAGCTCCTACTATATCGCATCAGACCAGTATCTCGTTCCGCTTTTCATGAAGCTTGACTGCAAAATGTGCCTGCTGACCGTTCCCGACCTCGAAAAATATCACCTCAAACGTTCAAGAATAAATAAAAACGTTGAGTATGTCTTTGTAAGTCACGGTATGGGCAGTACCGCACTTACCCTCAGAACAGGCGCACTTAACTGGTATGATACTGTATTCTGTCCCGGTGTTGATACCTTCAACGAAATCCGTGATGCCGAAGAACTCTACAAAACTCCCAAAAAACGCCTCGTTGAAACAGGTTATCCCCTCATTGACGAAATGCTCGCTCAGTATGAAAGCAAAGAGCATAAACAGAATAAAATCCCCAAAATCCTTATAGCTCCCTCATGGCAGCCCGATAATATCATTGATATGTGCGCTGAACAGATTCTCGATAACCTCAAAAATACCGACTATGAAATAATCCTCCGCCCTCACCCCCAGCAGGTAAGACATCAGCCCGAAAAATTTGAGATATTCAAGGAAAAATATAAGGACTGCAAAAATATCGAGATTCAGACAGATTTCTCCTCAAATAATCCTATCATGGAATCCGATATCCTCATTACTGACTGGTCTGATATTTCATGGGAATACGCTTTCGTTACAAAACGCCCGATAATTTTCATCAATACCCCCATGAAAGTCATGAACCCCGAATGGGAAAAAATCAAAACTAAACCAATTAATATTTCCCTCAGAAATGAACTCGGCAAGGCTCTCGATGTTGAACAGGTCGGACAGATTAATGATGTAATCAAGGATATGTTAAGCCGCCGTGAAGAATATCATGACCAAATTGACAGAGTTTTCCACGAACACGTTTATAATATCGGAAAAAGTAAAATTCTCTGCGGAAAATATGTCATCAAGTCCATACAGAATAAAGTATAATGAAAAGCCGTCCGAATGGGCGGCTTTGTTTATTATATACAAATTTATATATTGAAATTTATTTATTCATACAAAGTTGAAATCAAAAAGTAAAAAGTAGGGCTTTTTTCGACATTTATATATAGAAGGGAAAATTATCCCGTCAAAAACCTCTGAGGAGTGATTATTATGTTGAAAAAATTAACCGCCGCAATAACTGCAATACTCACTGTATGCTGTGCTGATGTAGTCAGTGTATCAGCCACTGAAATCGAAAACCTTGACAGCTTTGGCTACAAAAGCGTAGTCAATGTCCCTGTACTTGACGCAGGTGTTGATCTTTCTGATACTGACCCGACACATGATGAAAACTACATAAAATATGTGGAAAGTCTCAGGGAATACGGCTATAAACCCGTCCCCGAACTCGTTGAGACATTCAGAAGCAAGTACACCTTTGAAGAACCTGATATTATAAACGTTTACAGCAAGGAATCAGGTCAGCCCCGCTGTTCATATGAGGTTGAATCCGTACATATTCCGTTTGTCACAAGAATCACAGTCTCCGAAACAAATATCGACACAGAGTCCGTTGCAAATGATATAAAAAATATCATAAACAGCGAAAATGCAGAAGTATCAGCCTATAACGCTTCAAAGAATACATTTTTCAGCATCACTTTCAATGACTTTTCTCCTGAAGAAAGCTATGAACTTTCGCTGAAAGTTGCTGATATGCTCAGTGAAAACTACACAATAGAATCTGCTGTTGAAAATTTCAGCTACCGTAAATTTGATGACATTACTGTTGAATATGACGTTTTCATAAAAGCAGAAAATTCAAATTTCGTGATGATGCATGACTTATCAGCGGAAGAACTTGAAAATTTCAACAAAAAACTTTCAGAAAATAATGTAAAGGCTCATTTTGAAACTTCAACCGAATCAGAATCATATGGACTTGCAATATATGATGAGGGGCTTACATCAGCGGAAATCCGTGAAAATGCCGAGAAAATACAGGAAATAACAGGATTCTCCCCACAGGCAGGCAGTACCGAAGTAATTACCCCCAGCTATGGATTATGTGTAAACTTTTCAGCAAGGTACAAAGTCTCAGACGAGATAAAAGAACGCATGGAACAGGAACAGACTGCAATTCCCGTTGTCCTGACTTATGAGAATATGTCTCTTTACAATGTAGAGAAAACCTATACTTCAAAAGTCAATGATTATAAAGAACTCATAGCAATGCAATATGCCTTCAATTACACTGCTGAGGAAAAGAAAAAACTTATCGAGGATTTCAAAACTACAACATGGACTAACCTTATATCAAGGGAAAGAGAAAACAGAGTTAAATATGTTCTGAAATATTCTGACCTTTCAATTGATGATGTTTCCTATTCAATTGGAGAATCAAAAATATCATGCACTCTCACCCCTGAACAGATAGACAATATCGCTGACAGCAACAATATAAAATCAATCCGCATGATTTATGTCGGTGAAGATTTTGATACGGAAAATCAGGCTTTCTATGACAGTTTTTCCCCTGTCGAGGGCGATGCAAACGGCGATAAAAGAGTAAGCATATCCGATTCTGTCTGCATATTGCAGTATATTGCAAACGCTGAAAAATACCCGCTTTCACCGACTTTGCTTGTCAATGCGGATATAGCCGACAATGACGGTGTGTCAGCATATGATGCAAGCTACATTCAGAAAATAGATGCAGGACTTGTATAAGAAATCTACACTCTCCTTATATATGAAGCAAGGGACCGGCTTAAAGCCGGTCCCTTGTTTTTTAAAGAGTATCAACCCATGCTTTCAGTTCATCAACTGAGGGATTTCCGTTGAGGATTTTGCCTTCTTTTATGACAGTGTTTTCAGGAACGCTCTTTTTGAGGTCAGTAACTGAACTTCCGAAACCGCTGCTGCCGCAGGTTGCAAAGAGGATAATTTCCTTTCCTGCAAAGTCGCCGCTTTCGAGGAAAGTATTAACGATAGTGGGGGCAGTATACCACCATATCGGGAAACCGAGGAAAATTTTATCGTATGCCGAAACGTCAGTATTTTTATCGGTAATTTCGGGTCTTGATGATTTGTCTTTCATTTCAACAGAACTTCTGGACTGTTTGTCCTGCCAGTTAAGGTCTGCGGAAGTGTAGGGAACAGCGGGTTTAATTTCGCAGATATCAGCACTTGCGGCTTTTGCGAGATTTTCTGCCACTTTTGCAGTAACTCCGCTTGCGCTGAAAAATGCAACTAATGTTTTGCTCATGGTATAAGCCTCCTTGATAAATATTGCTATATTATTATAGCACAAACAAAAATATTTGTCAAGAATTATTATTTTTCAAAATAAATCATATCTTTTAGCTGTACACCACATTCATATATAGGGTGGTCATAATTTTCGATGAAGAAATTTTTTATTCTGTAAGCCTCTTTAAATCCGCATTTCTGATAAAAAGGAACAGTAAGCGGACTGTCTCCCGTGCCGACTTTTATTTTTTTGAAACGTTGATATTTTTTCTCTATAAATTCGATAAATTTTCTGCCGTAGCCCATATTCTGATACTGCGGATATACGGAGATATTTTTTATTTCAAGGACGGAATTTCCCTCATCAGTGACGACACAGACGGCAACAACTTCATTTTCTTTCATTATATACATAGTTCCCCGTTCAAGATAGCGGTCAATCATGCTTTCCTGCTCATCGCCCAGAAGAAGAAGGTCAAGATATTTTTTCTTATTATTTTCAACTTTGATTATTTCCATAATTCCTCCAATAAAAAAATCCCGTCCCAAAAGGACAGGATTTCCGAAAAAGTACCGGCATAGAACTACATTCCCGGGTCGTCGCCAACCAAGTATTATCATCGCAAATGAGCTTAACTTCTGTGTTCGGAATGGGAACAGGTGTGACCTCACTGCCATATACACCGATTTTGAAAACATAAGAAAAAAGCAATTTCAATCAAACTCTCTGAAACAAAAGGAAAAGCCCTCGAC
>DGRR01000155.1 GCA_002389995.1 Ruminococcus sp. UBA4383
GTAAGTCCGCAGGCAAGCATAGCCGATACAAGTGCTATCGGGAAACCTGTTGCCTTTGATGCAAGTGCCGAGGAACGTGAAGTTCTTGGATTTATCTCAATAACAACAATTCTTCCTGTTTCGGGGTCACGGGCAAACTGACAGTTACAGCCGCCTATTACCTGAATTGATTCAATAATTTTATATGACATTTCCTGAAGCTGTGCCTGTACATCTTCGGGAATTGTGAGCATGGGAGCAGAACAGAATGAATCACCTGTATGAACGCCTATGGGGTCGATATTTTCGATGAAACATACTGTAATTTTATTGTTGTTCGCATCTCTTACAACTTCGAGTTCGAGTTCCTCCCAGCCAAAAATACATTCCTCAACAAGAACCTGTCCGACAAGTGAAGCCTGCAAGCCTCTCGCACAAACGACTTTCAGTTCATCAACATTATAGACCATGCCGCCGCCTGCACCGCCCATGGTGTATGCAGGACGCAGAACAACGGGATATTTAAGCTGTTCTGCAATTTTAACAGCCTCATCAACAGAATATGCAACCTGACTTTTCGGCATACCGATTCCGAGTTCGCTCATGGCATTTTTAAATTCTATTCTGTCCTCGCCACGTTCGATTGCATCAACCTGAACACCGATTACCTGAACATTATATTTTTTGAGAACACCAGCCTTGTCAAGCTCTGAACAGAGGTTAAGACCTGACTGTCCGCCGAGATTCGGAAGGAGAGCATCGGGACGTTCCTTTTCGATTATCTGGGTGAGTCTTGCGAGGTTAAGCGGTTCGATATAAGTAATATCTGCGACATCGGGGTCTGTCATTATAGTAGCAGGGTTTGAGTTTACTAAAACTATCTCATAGCCGAGCTTTCTGAGAGCCTTACAAGCCTGTGTGCCTGAGTAGTCAAATTCACAAGCCTGACCTATGATTATAGGGCCTGAACCGATTATCATAATTTTATTGATGTCCTGTTTTTTTGGCATAATATTCTCCCAACCCGTAAAATAAATTTACGTTAAATTATTTGTCATGCACATACGCACAACTTCTTAATTATATATCATACCACAAATTTGTCGGAATTGCAAGATGTTAATAAAAAAAACTCAAAAAACAATTTTTAAACACTGTATCTTGCATTTTCTGCGGCACTTTTTGCATCATTTGCGGCACTCTCTGCATTTTCTGCGGTACTTTTTGCATCATTTGCAGCTTCTTCTGCTTCTGTTGCATGATAACTTGCACTGCTTGCCTCATCATATGCCCTTTCTACCATTGATATTAATGATTCATAATCACTTTTATCAGTCACGGTTCTTTTTACTTCAAAAACATCATTTTTTATACTTTCTATATTTCTAAATACATCATTATCGCCCAACTTATTTGTAATAGACCGACTCATATTTTCAACTTCATTCTCAACTGAATTTAAAGAACAATCCACTTTATTAAATACGCAATTCAATTTTTCTTCTACATTGTTTGAAATCTTTTTTGATGAATTATTTATCTCTTCTAATATTGATTTTTTTATAGTTGTTACTGATGTTTCTATTCTTTCTATCTCACTTATTGTTGATACACCTGAACTGTTTATTTTTGCTGAAACGGAATTGTATGATTTATCAATTTGTTTATTTATTTCACTGCTACATTGCAGAAATTTTTGATTCATGCTATCAGTTTTATTTGAAACTAATCTAACGTATTCATTAATCTGCTTTCCTATATCCTCAGACATTGTTTCTATCTGTTCATTTACTTTATGATAATCAAGAATATTTTCAAGTCGTTCAAACCTGCTGCTATAATTTTCAAGGGCAATCATAACGTCAACAAGCAATTGTTTTTCACTCATATCAGATAATATTTCTTTACGGCTTTCAATAGATTCTTTCATGATACATATTTGTTCCGCACATTCTTTTCTGATAGAATCTACTAATTGATTATTTTGAAGAAATATTTCTTTTTTCTCGTTTTCAAATTCTTCCTGTTGTTCTTTGATTTTAGCAACTATTTTTTCATCATAATCCTTAATTAACTGCTCTTTTTCATTTTGAAAATTTAATTCCAATCTTGATATATCATCATTTGATTTTTTCTTTATTTGATGTATTTTTTTGTTCATTCTGAAAATGATAATCAAAAAAATTACAGTTGCCAATGCTGATATACCAATAGTTAAAATAAATTCTGTATTCATATTAATCTCTCCATTAAATTATTTTGTTGAAAACTTCTCACTCTGACGAGTTTTCAACAGCTAAACTAACAGCCTGTTGAAACTCCTATATATAGTCAAATGATTTAAGTATAAACAGCCATGCCGTCAATGTCAGTGAACTTAAAAGGGTTGTCAGCATTACGGCAAATGCCGTGACAGTACCCTTATGACCGAAATTTTTCGCCATGACAAAACAACTTCCCGTTGTGGCACTTCCGAGCATTACAAGTATTGCTATGAGTTTTTCTCCCCTGAAATCCATATATACAGCCAGCGGCAGGAATAACGCACAGAAAAGTATAAGCTTTATAAAGGCTATGCCGAGTGTAAGAGGGAGTTTTCCCTTTGCTTCATTAACCTTGAAAGATGCTCCCAGTGCGATAAGTGACAGAGGAGTTGCCATATTTGCGAGATATGATACAGATTTTTCAAGTATCACAGGCTGAGGGATTCCAAGCACAGACCATATAATTCCGACAACTATTCCTATTATTATCGGATTTGTTATGACTCCTTTAAGTGTTGAAAAAAACAGTGATTTCCCGTCAGTTTTATTTTTTTCGGGAGATGTGAGGGAAAGTATCGTAACGGCTGCGATATTGTAAAGCGGTACAGTGCCGACTATCATAAGAGCCGCCATAGTCGCTTCACCGTAAATATTTTTTACAAAAGCTATGCCGAGGACTGCGGCACTGCTCCTGTAAGATGCCTGAATTATCTCTCCTCTTTCTGATTTGTCCTTATGCATAAGGGAATACAGAAAAGCTGTCCCTATGCTTAAAAGCGTTGCTCCCACGCAGAAAAGCACGAATTTTGTATCCCATACGCTTTTGAAATCGGCTTTTGACAAGTCCATGAAAAGAAGTGCAGGAAGGGTTGTCTTAAAAGTAAATTTATTTAATTTTGCGGTGGTATGGTCATCAAGCAGTCCGATTTTACAGCATACCCAGCCAAGTATCATCATCATGAATACAGGCAGAGTTGCATTCAGGCTGAAAACAAGATTATTAAGCAATCAGTTCACGCTCCGTTTGTTTTTCCGAATGTAATATCATATTGTTTTTTGACTCTCTCAGCCACAAGTTTTCTGAAACGTGGCGGAGATACTATTTCTATGACAGGTCCGAATCCGAGTAACTGCACAAGCAGTTCTGTTTCATCATATTTATCATACCATATTCGGACAATACAGCCGCCTGTCTGGGGGTCGGGGGCAGTAGTTTTCTCATATGAAGAAAATTCCGTCAGAAATCTTTCAACACCGTTTCTCTGAGGAGTAACACAGACAGTTACAGGTTCTTCACATCTGCGGCTGAAAAAATATTCATTCATGTCAATTCTTTTACCATATACTGCACCTGTATTTTCGACATTTTCAATTCTGCCGATATTTATTATACCGCTGCCCGAAGGAATACCGTTTTTCATGGCATAACAATACACACGGAATTTATTGTTTTTCCGTGAATATTCGATTTTCAGGGGGAGAAACCTGCCTCTGATGTTTTTTCCCTTGCCCGAAACGAAATTTATATCAATTATTTCGTGATTTTTCACGGCTGAAAGAATTTTTCTGAAAACTGTTCTGTAATTCTGATTTCCGAAATCGTCCCCGTCATTATACATATCCGTAAAGCGGAAATTTTCCCTGTCATAAAGGGGATTAATTCCCGCAAGAGCGTCTTCAAGACGGAATATTGTATTATCATCGAGAAAAAGTCTTATTTTGGGGTCAAGTAGTTTGGCTTTCAGCCAGCTTTTCTGCAAAAGAGTGAGTATTCTGAGGGGCGGATTTTTAATAGTCCGCCTTAATTTTCCGTCAGAACCGTACTTTAAAAATCCCCAGTCAGAGCGGTCTTTCTGGGGAATCAGTTTTTTAGGCAGGAATAAGAGCGAATCACGGAAACCGTTTTCTGATATTATTCTCTGTATTTCTTTTTCGTCGGTGATATTTTTTTCGAGTATCTTTGCAGTTATACGAAAATATGTTCCGTATATTTCACTGAACACCGTCATCGTCATAACCTCCGTAAAGTGCATACATATCCTGTACATCATGGCAGAATATTTCTTTTACCTCATTGCTTGCCCCTTCAATTGATACTATGCGTCCGAAAAAGCTTTTGACCCAGTGCATAGTTTCGTTGGGGTCAAATATCCTGAATGTGACAGAATACAGGTTATCTCCGCATTTTTCCACAATACCGCATCTTTTTTCACGTTCAAGGCGTTCAAGGATATATCCCTCATTATTTTCAATGCGGAAAGTTATTTTCATGGGGATATTTTCCTTAAATTCCTTTGAGCGCATAAAAGATACGCCATAGCAGTAATTTTTTAATTCGTCAAATTCTTTTTTCATTCTGTCGTATTCACTGCACAGACAGCCTGTGGTTATATTTTTTATAAAATCAAG
>DGRR01000083.1 GCA_002389995.1 Ruminococcus sp. UBA4383
CATGAATCAGGGATTTTTTAAAATTTTCTGTCAATGTCAGGAAATTTTTATTCATATATCTTGAAATTGCCAAAAAAGTGTGCTATAATAAAATTATAGTTTGATTATACTAACTTAATCACCTTATTGTCAGACACTATATATGTAATACAAAAGCAATTAAGAATTTGTATAAACTAACTTATAAAAAGGAGGTATATTTTATGACAAGCAAAGAATACAAAACCCTCTCCATAAAGGAGTTTACCAAAGCCGCTGAAGTCTATGAATCCGACCATGCAGGTGTATACAAAATGTGCAAAAAAGACTATCCCGATGTACTGGCAGAACTGGAAAAAGAACCTTTTTCCGATTTGCTGGACTGCGGCTGCGGAACAGCACCAATGCTGACATTACTGCATAAAAAATATCCTGACAAGCACTACACAGGCATTGACATCACCCCGAAAATGATTGAAGTCGCAAAGAGAAAAAGAATGAAAGGCGTGAAACTCATAGTCGGTGACTGCGAAAATCTTCCGTTCGAGAAAAATTCCTTTGATGTGGTTATCTGCTGTGAAAGTTTTCATCATTATCCCAATCCGCAGGACTTTTTCAAAAGTGTATACCGTGTTCTGCGTCCCAACGGCAGACTGATTCTCAGGGATATGACAATGAGTACCGCTGCTGTACGCTGGTTCTGCAATACAATTGAAATGCCAATTGCACACCTGATTGGAAAGGGAGATGTGCGTATTTATGGCAGAGATGATATCAGGAAACTTTGCAGAAGCTCAGGACTCCGCCTTGAATCCTTTGAAAAGCGTGGATTCTGCCGCCTGCATTGTGTGATTCGCAAGCCTTCAAAATCGTAATTCAATAACTGATTTAATTTTATGTTGACTTTTAAACTTATCTGCGGTATAATGTTACATATAATTCAGTATTGAACACAAATTACTTTGTTATACATAATGAACGGAATTGATTTTTATAACTGTCTGTTCATAGCGTGTATAATATAAGTGAAAGGAGGCTGATTATATGCTTGAAAACGGTTACACGCTTTTTGCTGACGGCAGACAGTACACAATTATTGAAAATCTTGGCAGAGGTGCGAATACTATTGCTTATCTCGCAGAATGTACGCATGGAACGCTGAAAACAAAGTGTATTCTGAAAGAATACGCTCCCCGTAACAGCAACGACTTTGAAGTCGGAAAAGCTCGTTTTCTTGAATCAGGAAAGACTCAGAACAAAATCAGACAGGAATCCTGTCTGAATAATCAGACTCCGCCTGTCAGTCATGTTTTTGAAGCGAACGGAACGGCTTTTATAGATGTTGTCTGCTATAACGGCACAACACTTGACAGGCTTGATGTAACTTTACCGCAGTATATGGCAATTTGTGAGACAATAGCAAAGACTGTGGGCTATTATCACAAATCGGGATTTCTATGCCTTGACTTAAAACCCGAAAACATTTTTATTCTGCAAAATACTCCTGATGATACAGTTACACAACTTGTGGAGTTTATTGATTTTGACAGTATCTGTGATATGAATAACAACAATACACTGTTTTCCTATACAAGAGAATGGGCTGCGCCTGAACAGATGAATCCTTATGCGACTGCAAAAATAGGCATGACCACTGATATATATACTGTTGGTGAAATTGTTTTTTATATTATTTTCGGCAGACATTCAATGGAAACTGAGCATAGAGGGTTTTCAAAATATCCGTTTGATGAGTGCAGGCGTGAGTATCATAAATTCACGGAACGTCCGGATGTTCAGGCGATTTTTAATGTACTTTTCAGAAATACAATACGCTCATCTGCTTCCAACCGCTTTAAGAATATTGATGAAGTCACAAAACTTCTCACTGAACTTGTTGAACTGCTGAACAGGAAAGATTATATTATTCCGATACTTCCGTCAGTATCGCCTGATTTTGTTGGCAGGGATACGGAAATCAGAAGAATAGCAGATAATCTGCAAAAAAATAAAGTCCTGTATATTACAGGAATCGGCGGTATAGGCAAGACTGCACTTGTAAAGAATTACATTGCAAAATATCGGACGGAGTATGAAGTTATTGTGTATCTTGAATATGACGGCGATATCAGGCACACTTTCTGTGATGATATGCAGTTGCAGATAAGTACGGTATCACGGCAGGACGGTGAATCTTATGAGGAATATTTTCCCCATAAACTGAAATCTTTCAGGCGTATCTGCGGTGAAAGGAAAGTGCTTTTTATACTTGATAACTATACGGACAGACTTACAAAAGACCTTAGCCGTATTATTGACTGCGGATATGATACTATTATCGCAACAAGAAATAAACCGCCGAAAAACAGTTTTCAATTTATTGAAATCGGCGCACTTTCAGATATTTCCGACATTTACAGGCTCATATCACTGAATCTTGACCGCACTCCCACAAAGGAAGAACGGCTTTGCTTTGAGGAAATAATTACACTTGTGCAGGGACATACTCTTGTAATTGAACTTGTTGCAAGACAGATTTCGGCAGGTAATCTTGATATTCATACGGCACTTGAACGGATTCGTGAAAATGGTTTTTCTCACTTTTCAGATGAAAAAATCGGAAATATCAAGGACGGCGAAGAAGTATATGATACGCTTTCGGCTATTATTTCGGCATTATTCGATGCAGGCAATATGAACAGTTCTGCAAGGCTCACACTGCAAATTCTTGCTTTGATGAATGTGAGAGGTCTTGAAAAAAGTCTTGTGCAGAAGTTTTTTCCTGATATTCAGACTGAAACGATTTCAGGTCTTGCGGCTGAGGGCTGGCTCTGCGATGATAACAGAATACGTCTTCACCCCGTAATTGCGGAAACCGTTCGTTACTGGCTGTGGTCTGCGGAAAAAATTTCTGTCATGGAGTATCACAAAAAAATGACAGACATATATGCAGGCATGGCAAACACCGTGCAGATTAAAGAAATACTGCGTTGTGCAAGTTCTTTTACAAGTATGCACAATCATCATATTATCAGGGGAATGTATTATGATATGCTCGGCTGTTATTATGATACTCTGCTTGGCGGTGCATATTATCCTGAAAACGACAAAGAGGCACAGTTGCTTGAAAAACTGACAGATTCAGCTCGCAAGGCTATATATGAAATGGAACAGGAGACTGACAGACGCAAATTGAAATATCTTACGCAGTATTATCTCTCTCTGGCAAGTATTTTGATAAGGAGCGTTCCCGATTATTATGATGAAGCCGCTGAACTTCTTGACAAGGTACATAGTCTGATAGCGGAGAACACTGACAATCATTGTTATTATTGTATGGTATCAGCTTGGTACTATACACTTGCCCAGCCCGATATTGAAAAAACAAAGGCATTGACAGAAAAGGCGGAACATATTGCAGGACAGGTATTCCCGACAGATTTGGAAATTATCGACATAATTCATATTCCGACTGCCAACTGTTTCTATTATCATAATGAACTCCGCTGCGCTGCCGATAAGATAGAAGAAGCTGTGGAGATATGCAGGAAATATCCTGAAATACTCCCATACATCGACAAACAGGCGGAACTGCTGAATATTCTGCTTGACATCTGTCTCGCTATGAATGACAAAACAAAATGCCGTGAACTTATCGCAGAAATAGACCATATCAACGAAACATACAAGGAACAGGGCATATGCCGTGAGGTATCACCTGATATAAAAAAACAGTCCCTTTGATTTAACAGAGGGACTGTTTTTATAATTTAAAATTAAATTTACGATTTAATACAGCAACAGAAAAAATTTGTCATTCAAGTTTTGCGAGATTTTCCGCTGCTTTTTTCACTGCAAAATTATTGAATACAACTGACAGTACAGCACTGACAATCAGGCAGGCAACGAATATAAGTGCAACAATATTAATAACAATCAAATCTTTTGCCTTTGAAAAGGCAGATACAAATACAAAGGACATCATAAAGAATATGAATCCTATTACATCTAATGCTATATTGACAGGACTGAGTTTTCTGGAAAATTCTGTTTCACTGTCCCAGTTGAAGTTTGGATTTACAGAATTTTTCAGGAGCATGATATTTATGAAAATCAAATTGAGAAAAAAACTCATAGCTGCACCCAAAATAATCGTCCGGAAACTTTTGAAAGAAACAATATTCATAACAATACAAATAATACCTGCAAGAATGATATAAAATACGCTTCCGAATGAACAGATAATCATTGAAAAATTACGTTTGCTCTTGTAATATTCTTTAAAATCAATCGGTAATGACTGCATAACGCTGAAATTGATGCCTTCACGCAAAAACGCTGTACTCGGCAGAATATTATAACCGCATGAAAAACATGATGCCGACATCGCAAATGATACAAAGACAATCAAAGAATGAGCCGTACTGAGCGGTAACTTTACTTCACGAAATGTGTCATCTCCAAAAAGAATCGGAAATACAAAAAGCAACGGTCATATAAGTGTCAGGACAAATCCGTATATCATGTAAGCAGGATTTCTGCGGGAACTTTTTGCTTCATATAAAGTCAGTGCTTTCAGCACACTGTTTTTTTCGTTGCTGCGGATAAGTTCATCGGATACGGGCTTGCTTTTAGTGCTTGTATTCTGCATTGAAAGAGCCGTATCAAGATAAAAAGCCCTGACAGCAAGCACTGCCAGCAATATAACAGCGGCTGAAATTCCTGTAACAGGTATCAGAATACTTGAAAGCAGAGTACCGATTACAAATGTAATTCCTGCGCCTTCCCGAATACCATATCCAAGGCAGACATAGTTCAGAACTCCGATACCAATAAGCACGGGAGATGAAGAAACTATCACAAGTTTTGCCGTTACTATCTGTGATGCGGAAAAAGGCAGCGGCAGAAGCGGTTCAAGGTCACCAGACATATAAAGTACATTTACTGTATCTTTAAATGCAAGCACAAAGCTTAAAATCATAATGCAGAGCATCATTATCTGCGACAGGTTTTCGGCAGTGATAAACTTTGCCGCACGGGGCTGAATCAGGTACATAATCACAAATATTAAAGCGGCAAAGAGTCAATCCCAAATTCTGTGTAAACGCAAAATAGGGCAATAGAAAAGTGTTATTCCAAGCTAAAGATGAAGAATAAAATAAGAGTGTGCTGAAAAATCGGCACACTCTTTTCATAAGGTGATGTTATAAACGAATTTGATTGTCTGGATATGATAATCATAAAATATACAGATTACTCAACAGAAAAAACGTCTGAAATCTATATTTCTATTTCCTTCATAAAAATCTTGTCATCAGTATATCAGTCGAGTTTATCTATAACCTTTGCGTCATAAAGCTGGATAACAGCAGCGTCCTTACCTGTTACACCTTCAATACCGTCAACATCAGCATTTGCCTTTGCCTTTTCGCTGAGAGCAAACTTATTGGCGTTTGCGACATACTGAAGGATTCTTACAGCATCAGAGATACTAACTTTACCGTCCTCATTTGCATCACCTGCAAGTCTGTCGCTTACGGGAGCATCTGTGGGCTTATCGGTGGGTTTCTCCGTAGGAGGTTCTGTTGACGGGAGAATGATTTCCCCGTTGATATCCTGGAAGTTTATGCTGTTCTTTTCTGCATATTCCTGAACAGTAGAACCGGGTTCTCCGGCGAGTACGAACATATTATTGACCTTGCCGCCAACGAATCCGATGCATTTTGTACCCATTTTCGGGTTGCCTTTTACTTTGAGGAGGCTGAGATTATTGCAGTTGGAGAATGCATTTGTCTCAATAGCTTCGGGAGTACCGTCTGCAAATGTAACATTTGTAAGAATACTGTCATCTGCGAATGCATTTGAACCTATTTTCTTTACATTAAGAACTGCGGTTTCAAGCGACTGACACTTCTGGAAAGTACCTGCACCGATTGAATCAGCAGTAACGGTTACTTTCTTGAGGGCGGAACAGCTATTAAATACATTTGCCGCAATATTTTCTGAAGAAACTTCAACGGTTTCAAGAACCTGACTTCCTGCAAATGCCTTCTGACCGATATCAGTAAGATTGCCTATATTGAGTTTTGTGAAAGCAGTGTTTTCAAATGCACTTGCTCCTATCTGAGTAATATTTGAGAAGTCAAACTTATTGAAGCTTGTGCAGTTGAGGAAGCATGAAGCGGGTACTGTGGTTACATCACTTGTAACAGAAACAGTCGGGAGACTTGTACAATTCTGGAACATACCTGATGTAAGAGTTGATACATTTGCCTCTGTGATTGAAGAACAGCCTGAATACTGTGTATTGCCCTTGAAGATAGTGTCTGTATTTGCGGAGATATCTGTAAGTGCAGCGCAGTTTGCAAATGCAGAGCCATTTATCTCCTTTGCGATTACGGGGTCAGAAGTGCCTTTCTTTATAACCTTGGTAAGGTTGAGACAACCGCTGAAAGCCTTTTCACTGAATACATCGGCAGTAGTTTCAACGCTGACAAGTGCGGGACAATCAATGAACATTGATGAAGTGATGATCGGACCTTCATAGACAGCAGTTTTGAGTACGGGACACTTTGAGAACACACTTGCACCGACTGAGAACTTGTCAACACCGGGCGAGAGTATAGTTGCAGATTCAAGATACTGGCAGTCTGCGAATGCAGATGCACCTATAACGACAGTACCGCCAATCATTCCGTCAATTGAAACTTTCTTTACAGCACTGTTCTGGAAAGCACTTGCGCCTATTGTAGAAATAAGACCTCTTACTTCAATATCGAGCTGTGAGCAGTTCTGGAAACACTTTGCACCGTAGTCTTCAGCCTTTATCTCTGTGCCGCTGTCTGAAATGCTTTTAAGTTCGGAACAGTTCATGAAAGCACTTGACTCAAGTATTCTGAGGGCAGGAAGATTGAGTTTTGTGAGAGCTGAACAGTTGGAGAAACACTCTTTTCCTATAACGGAAACACCTGAAATATCTCCGCCTATTTCGGTAAGGGAAGTACAGCCTGAGAACATACCTGAGGAAAGCTTGACTTTATCTTCTACCTTTATGGTAATTTTCTTTGCAGCTGAACAGTTTTTGAAAGTATAGCCGCTTGCTGAATTTGTATCATCTGGGTCGTTTGTTATTTTTATTCCCTTGGAATCTTCCTTTATACTACCGCCGTACTGGTCGGAGAGGAGAGTTATTTCCGTCATTGAGGAACAGCCTTCAAGAGCATTGTTTCCGACAACCTTACAGTCACCGACTTTGAAGAAAGTCATTCCCGAGCAGTTCTTGAAAGCAGTATCTCTTATGTACTGAGTATTGGGAATACTTACTGACTTTACGCCTGTACAGCCTTCAAAGGCACTTATTCCGACATCTGTTACGGAGGGGAAATTAATATCCGTAAGCTTTGCACAGTTCTTGAAAGCCTTGTCCTTGATTTTTACCTTATTTTCGCAGGTATTGCTTCCTACACCGCTGAGGTATTCTACATTTCTTGCCTTACTGAGTTCATACTCGCCACGGTTGGCATATCTTACTGTTGTGAGGTTTATATCGCCTTCAAACATAGAAGGAGCGATTCTCTGGAGTGTTGTAGGGATAACTACACCTATAAGGGAAGTACAGCCTGAGAACACACCGTCACCAACGCCATAGCCTGTTGTACTGAATTCATCGGTCCAGTCGCAGAGTGTTTTCGGCAGACCGACAACATATTTAAGTGAAGTACAGCTCTGGAAACAGCCGCCTGCAAGTGTAGTGAGTATATCATTGAATTCGATGTTGACGAGAGAAGTACAGCCGTTGAAACAGTTCTGGTCAGCAGCCCATACATTCTTTCCGAATATTACATCTGTTGCGCTTGTATTCTGATAGAAAGCTTTTTTGCCAAGGAATACAATATTATCAGGCATTTTGATTTCCTTTATTGAGGAACAGCCTTCATATGCATTGTCGCCTACTGTAAGGACTTCATAATTTGAAACATCTTCACCGTACCACTGATTGAACAAAGGAGCAGATACAGGAGTTTTTGCAAATGCAGAAACGCCGATTTCTCTTATATATTCAGGGTGAGCGAAAGAAACTTCCGTAAGAGCAGTACTGCTGCAAAAGTCTTTTGGAATTACAGGCATATCATTATTTACAGAGAGTTTTTTAAGACCGCTTCCTGTGAAAGCACCTTCACTGACGAGCTTGACGCTTTCAGGGATAGTAATTTCTGTTATGTAAGCGCATTTGCTGAAAGCATTTTTTCCTATATAATCAACGCCTGTGAAGTCGATTGATTTGAGGTAAGAGCCTGCAAAAGCACTGTCTGCAATATACCTTGCATTTTTGCCTTTGAGGTCACTGAGAATTGTTTCAGGAACTTTTGAATCGCTCGGAACGAATCCGTCAAGTGCGCTGATATCAACGACATCGCTCATTTTAGCATCGAGAATTGTATTTTTTGCCTTTTTGAGACCTATGCAGTATTCATCAACAACAACTACATTATCGACACCTGTAACAACTACACGGTATATACCGTATTCATTTCCTGCTTCATCAGTCCATGATGACATTGTTTCAGCCTTTTTACCTTCTTCGGGAGACTTCTCCTTAAAGGTCAGAGCGGTAAACTTTGTTGTGTATACAGAAGTATCAGCGTACTTATATTTGTAATGACCTGCGTTTATGCCTTCGAGCAGAGATATGTCTTCAGCATGGGCAACAATGGCATTATTGCCGTTGCTGTTGTCCGATGATACGACTGTGGCATTTGCTCCGCCTGCGATACACACAAGTGCAAACAGAGCAGCAATTAATTTTTTCATAAGTTTTCGCCTTTCCGGAATAATCCTATAAATTTGTACCACAGATAAAAATCCCCTCTGCGGTATATAACTATTCTATCACACATATATCTTAAAATCAACATCTTTAAAAAAAATCTACATTATATACAAAAAGTACAGGCATTTTTTAGTATAACAAAACATATATTTTTTCTTATAAGCTGTGAAAAAAGATTTATTTTTAACTGATATGATGCTGTATGATATGTTGTAAGCAATGAAAGACTGACCACACCGAACGGATTATCGCTTGTCGGAATCAGGTAATAGTGATATAAATGTACAGCGAAACAAAAGCCTGCGGAGAATGCATCTCCACAGGCTTTTATGTATTTATTTGAGAGAAATGGGAAATTCAGTGCTTGCGTGTCGGATCCAGTGCATCTCTTAATCCGTCCGAGATAAGATTGCAGGCAATCATCAGCAAAACCAGAATGATAACCGGCGGCACAAGCTTATAGGGGTGCAGCAGGCAATTGTCAAAGCCGGACGAAATCAGGCTGCCGAGCGAACAGCTTCCCATCGGAAGACCAAGACCAACGAAACTCAGAAATGTCCCCATAAAGATTGCAGACGGAATATTAACCATCGCCTGTGTAAGCAGCAATCCGAAAATATTCGGAAGTATCTCTATATATATGATGTAAAATTTTCCCGCACCCTGTGTACGGACAGCGAGTATATATTCATGCTCCTTGATGCGCAGCGTATGTGTTCGTGCAATGATACTCATATCCATCCGGCCTGTTATCATCAGCGCAAGAATGATTGTACCGACACCGGGTTTCAGCACCAGCATCATCAATGTGACAACGACCAGTGACGGGATACTGTCGGCAATCTCAACGATACGCTGCATAACCATATCAACCTTTCCGCTAATATATCCGAAAATCATACCTAATTGACACCAATCTGGAAATTGATGACCGTTGCAGCCAGTGCAACCAACAGTGAAACACGGAGTCCCTGCCAGCAACGAGAGAACAAATCACGACCAAGATGATCCGTTCCGAACAAATAGCTGACATTATCCAGCCCCAGCTCCGTGTACGAATTGCGGACAGTTGTGCCGCTTGTGAGGTAGACCGTTTCCGAGCCGTCTGCAAGTAACGGAATCTTCGGTGCAAGATTCACTGCTTCGAGATTCTGCATATCATATCTGTGACCTGTCAGATACGGTCCGATAATACTCAACAGAATCAGCAACAACAGTATCACAACTGCTATGATGTTGCGTTTCTTTGAGCAGAATGCCTTGAATGCCGCCTTGCCGTTGCTTTCGCCGGCGAAAACTGTATCGGTATCTGCGGTTTCATCTCGCTTTACAAACTGAAAATCTGTTTCCGTTGGTGTATATTTCATTTCTTCACGCATTGCCAATCACCCCCTTTCCGCTTACACGAATGCGTAGATCAATAATGCCGTAAAGGACATCGAGCAGCAGTCTCACTGCAATGAAAATAAATGCAAATACAAATGTCAGTACCGGCACGACATTGTAATCATTTGCTGTAATCGCCTGCGTCAGAAGCGCACCGATGCCGGGAATAGAGAAAATCTGCTCCGTGACTATAGAACCCGACAGCAGCCCAACCAGCATCATCATCATAATTGTAATGACAGGCATGAGCGAATTACGGAGAATATAGCCGGTAAGCAGACGCATTCCGCTGATACCCTGACTTTTCGCAAACAGCACATAATCCGAATCCA
>DGRR01000067.1:0-591 GCA_002389995.1 Ruminococcus sp. UBA4383
ACTTATACGATTGCATCAAGTATTAATCAGCACGTTCAGGGCAAGTTTAATATCGAAGATTCAGACAATAAATATGCATTTATCATAGGTAATGGAACTTATTCACAACGTTCCAACGCTTTTGCAGTTGACTGGAACGGCAATATTTATGTTAATAATTCTGAAACAGGTGTTAATGTTTCCGTGCATAATAGCGCACTCATAGACCTTATAGACAGCGGACAGAAAAACCTTGTAGATGTACAGAATCCGTCAGGACAGCAGCGTGTTACAATAGTTAATAGTGCCAATGGTGGAGTTGTTATATCATGTAATAATGCAACATGGGCTACAACTGCATATCATGTTTATGTAACGCCGAATGAAGATTATAAGCTGTTGTTATATGTCGATGAAGCCGATGTATCAAATGTAACTTTCAGATGCTTTACCAGTGCAGTAGATGATTCTGATACTGAATTAGAGGTACTTCCGAGAACTGAACAGATTACAGGGACAGGGGTTTATATTTTGGATATTAACACGCAGTACAACAGAATAAAGATTTCCCCGAACATAAACAACTCTGCAACAGCAGGTTCAGGAAGTGCG
>DGRR01000067.1:670-5266 GCA_002389995.1 Ruminococcus sp. UBA4383
CAACAGCAGGTTCAGGAAGTGCGACCATAAGAATGATGTTGTGTTCAAAAGCTGCATGGGACATATCGCAGAAATATGTGCCTTATCGTCCGAGTTATGATGAACTTGTGGCGAGGATAACCGCTCTCGAAAACGCATAAATGAAAGGAGATTTTTTATGAAAAACGGTATTGATGTTTCAGTTTATCAGGGAGATATTGACTGGGGAAGTGTCAAAAATTCGGGAATCGCATTTGCCATAATTAAAGCAGGCGGTTCAGATTCAGGATTCTACAAGGACAGCAAATTTGAAAAGAATTACACAAATGCAAAGGCTGTCGGTATGCCTGTCGGAGCTTATTATTTTGTAGGTTCAGGCTGTACTTCAAAGGCTGACGGTATCGCAGATGCAAAACGATTCCTTGAAATCATCAAGGGGAAAACTTTTGAATATCCTGTATACATAGACCTCGAAGCAACAAGCCCTTCCGCAAAGACAGGTGCAACAGAGGCTTGCATCGGATTCTGTGAGACTATGGAAAATGCAGGATACTACTGCGGTATCTATGCATCTGATGTTTCAGGATTCAATGACAGGCTTGATTTATCCGGACTTTCAAAATTTGATAAATGGGTCGCCCGTTACGGCAGCAAGCCTGTCGTTGTCAAATCTTATGGCATATGGCAAAAGTCGGATTCGGGCAGAATTAACGGCATTAACGGAAATGTTGACCTTGATGAAGCCTACAAGGATTATCCTGCAATCATCAAAAATGCAGGGCTTAACGGCTTTAAAAAGCCTGAAAATCCTGCTCCTGCTCCCGTTCAGGAAAAGCCTGCTCCTCAGACCGGAGAACTCTCACTGAATGGTAAAAAGTATAAAATAACTCTTGAAGAAATTTAATGTGATACAGCAAACCTCCGACAGGGAAATTTCTCTCTGTCGGAGGTTTTTATTTGTATAAATTTGCTGAATTACATCTATATCTTCTATGTGCGAGTTCTTCCGTTCCTATATCCGTAAGCAATCCCTTTATTTCGCCATAAGGCATTACATATCTCTGATTGAGATACCTCAGAGATGCTGAAAGCTCTCCGTCAGGTCCTCCTTATGGCATACAGTTATGATTATCAGTCCTTGACAGGGAGTTCGGATTCCTTGATTATTCCTGCATCTACCGACTGGATAACAGCTGCATCTTTGCCTGTAACGCCGTCACCGTTGTTATATACATCGGCATTTTTTGCGCCCTGCTCCGAAAGACCATATTTCGACTTGTTTGCAACACTCTGAAGTATAGCAACTGCATCGCTTATTGAAACTTTTCCGTCAACATTTGCATCGCCCCATACAGTATCTTTTTCTTCGGGCTTGTCATTTCCGTCATATTCATAGTAGAGTGTGATTGTATTGTATGTAACGGTTACATCTGCACCTGTTTCGTCATTTGTGGAGGACTTCCACCAATCCTGAAATTCCATGTATGTGTCGCCTATTTCAGCATCGAGAACTTCTGATTTGTCCGTACCTGCAACGGGTATATTGAATGTTCCGTCAAAAGTTACTGTATTGTCCTCAGTTCCTGCACCATACATGAATGATTTCTGACCCCATGAAGAAGTTCCGTCCGCAAGTATCAGGTTATTGAAGCAGAGTCCTCCGCCTCCGCCGTACCATGATGAAGCTGATGTACAGTTTGCTGTTGAATTGATTACAGCTTTTTTAAGAGCTTTTGCATCTTCAATGGGTATCATGGGATAGCCGTTCTTTGACTTTTCGAGTTCGCTGAAATTGAAAGTTACTTCCTTTGTTGTGATATCGGGGGCAACATATTCTTCCTTGTCGCTTGCCTTGTCAGAAATAACTACCTGTGCAACTGAAAGAGGAGGGAGTTCAACAGTGATTTTATTTCCTGATACGTTGTTGTCCACATTGATGATGTGAATATCGCTGTTGTCCTGAGTAATTGCATATACAACTGCGCTCTTGTATTCTGTTGAAGTACCGCTCAAATCAATAACTGCATTTTCAGTCATGGTCTTTTCCTTGTTTGAAAGAACAAGATTTACCTGTGAATCATCACTGCCGTTAATTGATGCATAAGCTGTTGCACGGGCTATATTATCAGTAGATGCCTCGACAAGAGTATCTCCGAATGATGCACCCTCTCCGTCATAGTTTGTATAGAGATTTATCGCAGATGCAACGTAAGGACACTCAGGAAGTGTTCCCCAGTATGTAGCGAAATATACATCATTGTCAGCAAAACAGCCCAGTGCTTCTGCCTCTGCGATAGCTGAAACAACGGATTTTCCTGTGTTCTTCTCATCGCTTATATTTGCAAGGTTATATTCAGATACGGCAATTTTTGTTCCGGGATAGTATTTGTCGATTGATTTCTTGATATTTGCAAGGAACGGGAAATACTGTGCGCCCCACGGCTGCAACCAGCTGTTCTCAACATATGTGGGGTCATAGAGACTTCTTGCCGCCTGTAAAATTGCATCTTCTGTTGAGCAGTCCTGAGCGTAGTAATGAACATCAACAACGTCTAAAAGTCTTTTTCCTGCTTCCTCGCCAGCCTTTGACATCTGGTCAAGATAATAGTCAAGATACCAGAAATAATCATTTTTTACTGCCTGCCAGTCGGGGTCTGTGAATCCGTTGCCTGTCTCACCGATATTCATACATGGTAACATTCCCCAGAAAGCAGGTCCGAATACTTCTGCATCGGGGTCAATTTCCTTGACTACCTTTGCAAGCTCTATTGATTTTGAAACAAGTTCGCTGTTTGTAACTTCCTCGGGGTGGATTCTCGGGTGAGTATCATTCCAGAGAACAGGTTCATTGTCGAGGCTGTAACCCTGAATACCTGTTTCGGACTTTGCATTTCCGAGGGTATTTACGATATAGTTCACATATTCGTCCATATAAACTGTATCGTCTGTTGTATCGGGAGTGAGGGAGAGTTCGCCTTCTTTTCTGAAAGCGACTTTTTTCCAGCGGTCTGAGGGAGCGACTTCATCTTCCTTTACAGAACCGCTCTTGTCTGCTGAAACATATCCTGCCATCTGAAGGGTAGTTATTCTGTAAGGAATATTGTATTTCTGGCAGGTTTCGGAAAGTTTTCTCGGTGCATAGCCTGCTCCGTCGGAATCATCGCCTATATTTGTATCGGAGCTGTGCTGCCAGTCCTCGCCTGCATTTGACCAGTTTGTTTCCCAGTTATAGCCTGTATATCTGTTACCGCCCTGACGGACATTGTTTACCTTTACATTTTTGAGATTTTCGGCATTTCCGAACTCATTTACACCGTAGATATAGGGGCTTATTTCCTTTTTTGTTCCGTCAAGCTTAACTGAAACGTTCATTGTATAGCTTTCGTCCTCTGCATTTGCGATATAATTAACCGCATAGGGTGCAGATGATGAAATCACGCATATACCTGCCAATAATCCTGCAAAACTTTTTTTAATCATTTTAAATTCCTCCTTATTTTAAATCGTCAAATCTGCGCTTTTAATGCCTTGCGCTTTCATTCACTTCACTTCGTTTCGTTCATTCTCAGCGCAAGAGCGCAGATTTTCCTCTGATTTTAAATCGTCAAATTTTCGCTATTGAACCTTGACATTTCGTTCACTGCGCTGCGCTTCGTTCACTCTCATGTCAAGAGCGAAAATTTTCCTCTGATTTTAAATCGTCAAATCTGCGCTTTTAATGCCTTGCGCTTTCATTCACTTCACTTCGTTTCGTTCATTCTCAGCGCAAGAGCGCAGATTTTCCTCTGATTTTAAATCGTCAAATTTTCGCCATTGAGCCTTGACATTTCGTTCACTGCGCTGCGCTTCGTTCACTCTCATGTCAAGGGCGAAAATTTTCCTTTAAATTTTTTCTGAACGGGGCTTTTGTCCATATGTCAATATCAGGGGCACGGAATGAAAGAAAATTAACAAGCGATTCCGCAAGCGTCAGTATACCGACAAGCGGTACATTATGGACATAGCCGTAAATGGGTATTCTTTTTTCGCCTGTATCTGCCGTAAGCTGCCATATTATTCCGAAACGGTCAAAGCGGTCGATAATATCCGAAACTGTTTCAATAGGCATTGAAAGATTTTTCGCAATACATTCCTTTGTAAACATGAAATTTCTTTCGAGAGTTTCAGCGTAGCTTATTATACGCAGAGCATTTTCATCTGCGAGAAATCCGAAAAGTTCGGTAATTCTCGGCTGCATATGAAAATAACTGTCTATGCCTTTTTCGGGTATACGCATGAAGCAGGCATACTGCATATCGGGGTTAAGCCTTGAAACAGCGAGTTCATTATCTGTACGCAGACAGGCATAAGTTTCTTTTTTGAGGTGATTGGGAAATCTGATATTTTCGGGGGCTGTACCCTGATTATAGGCGCAAATCATGGAATAGACCTGTTCCATGACGAATTTGCCTTTATCTTCGGGGGGCAATTTCTGTAATTTTTCGGCAGCCGCCGCATGAACATCAATATTCCCGTCATCTTCTTTAAGTCCGAAAAGGACATCAAGAGAAACATCAAGAACTTTTGAGAGGGTCGGAAGAAGTTCGCAGTCGGGATAACTTCCTTTCTCCCATTTTG
>DGRR01000067.1:5314-5703 GCA_002389995.1 Ruminococcus sp. UBA4383
TCTCCCATTTTGAAACTGCCTGCGGAGTTACGAGCAGGGCAGAAGCGAGCTGACTTTGTGTCATACCTGCTTTTTTTCTGTATCTGACAAGATTCTGGCTGAATTTCATAAAATTTTCCTCCGTTTCTGAAATTCCGCACTGAATATCCTGCCGGTATTTTTTTGTATCACCTTTCATGATTACATTGTAACACATATTGCAGTTGAATACAAGCAAGACATTCTTTGCGGAAATAAACTAATCGTTTAAAAATAAACTTTCCGTTGTAACAATTATATCATAAAAATAACAATAAATCAACAAAAAAAGACTGAGCCTGCCTCAGTCTTTTTGCAAATCACAATTATAATAACTTGTCCTGTTTTCTCTGTTGTTTTATGATATATCT
>DGRR01000190.1 GCA_002389995.1 Ruminococcus sp. UBA4383
TGACGATTTTAAATAAGAGGAAATTTTCGCCCTTGTCATGAGAGTGAACGCAGCAAAGCGGAGTGAACGAAATGACAAGATTCAAAGGGCGAAAATTGACGATTTTAAATAAGAGGAAATTTTCGCCCTTGTCATGAGAGTGAACGCAGCAAAGCGGAGTGAACGAAATGACAAGATTCAAAGGGCGAAAATTGACGATTTTAAATAGGAGGGTTTCGATGACTGTAAGAGAACAGACTGAAAAAATTGAAAATTCAATTCTAAGCCCCCATGCCTGCAAAAGTACAGACCTGTTTTTTGCAAAACGTCAAAATAATGAGCAGAAATGCCCGTACAGAACTGAATTTCAGCGTGACAGGGACAGAATACTCCATTGTAAATCTTTCCGCAGACTTAAAAGAAAAACTCAGGTTTTTCTCTCGCCAATAGGCGACCACTACCGCACAAGACTTACTCATACACTCGAAGTCGCACAGATTGCAAGAACTATTTCAAGAGGTATGCTTCTCAATGAGGACCTTGCGGAAGCTGTCGCCCTCGGTCATGATGTCGGTCACTCCCCTTTCGGTCACTGCGGTGAGGCTGTACTCAACGAAATATGTCCCCACGGTTTCAGACATTACCTCCAAAGCCTGAGAGTTGTCGATGAACTCGAAAACAACGGCGAGGGGCTTAACCTTACATACGCTGTCAGAAACGGCATAAAATGCCATACAAATATGACCGCTGATACCCGTGAGGGCTGTATCGTAAGACTTGCCGATACAATCGCCTATATCAACCACGATATAGAGGATTCCATAAGGGCAGGCGTTCTCAGCGAAAACGAAATCCCGAAAGAATGTACCGATATCCTCGGAAATACCAAAAGCGAAAGAATTACAACACTCGTTGCCTCCGTTATAAGCCACGGTGCGGAAAATATCGACTTTCAGCCCGATATCCGCAAAGCCCATGACGATTTGAAAAGCTTTATGTTTGAAAAAGTCTACACAAATCCCCATGCAAAACAGGAGGAGGGAAAGGCTGAAATGCTTATACGCAGACTTTATGCGTATTTTATAGAGAATAATTCAAAACTCCCGCAGGAATACCTGAAAATAGCAGAAAAATCCGATATTCACCGTGCTGTCTGCGATTATATTTCAGGAATGAGCGACGGGTATGCAGTGGATTTGTATACAGAACTTTTCGTCCCTAAATTCTGGAAATGAGGTCAGTATGACAATAAGTGACGAATTTATCTATTCACTGAAAATGGCTAACCCCATTGAGGACGTTATGAGTTCATATGTCAGTCTCAAACGTCAGGGCGGCAACAGAGTCTGCAACTGCCCGTTCCATTCGGAAAAAACTCCCTCCTGCACCGTTTTCCCGTCACAGCAGCATTTCTATTGCTTCGGCTGTCAGACAGGCGGAGATGTTATAACTTTCATAATGAAAATCGAAAACCTCGATTTCGTTGAGGCAGTCGAATTTCTCGCAAAACGTGCCGGCATGGAAATACCCGAACAGAACGGACAGGAAAAATATAACTCTGAACGCAGAACCAAAATATATGAAATGAACAGACTTTCTGCAAATTATTTCTACCTCTGCCTCGTCAAAGGTCAGAATAAAGCAGGAATAAATTATTTCCGCCATAGACAGATTGCCCCGCAGACTATTAAAAAATACGGTCTCGGCTATTCACCCGATTCGTGGGACAGTCTTGCGAATTACCTGCACTCAAAAGGGTATAATGATGATGAGATATCTTCTGCATGGCTCGGAAGTTTCGGAAAAAACGGAAGACTATACGATATTTTCCGAAACAGGGTAATGTTCCCGATAGTTGACCTGCGTGGAAATGTAATAGGTTTCGGCGGGAGAGTCCTTGACGATTCAAAGCCGAAATATCTCAATACCTCCGAAACTCCCGTGTTCGACAAGGGAAATAATCTCTTTTCCCTTAATTTTGCAAAAAAATCCGACTCAAAAAAGCTAATACTATGTGAGGGATATATGGACGTTATCGCCCTGAATCAGGCAGGATTCGACAACGCAGTCGCTACGCTCGGAACTGCCATAACTCCCGAACAGGCAAGAATTATGAGCAGATGTGCCGAAGAAATCGTCGTCGCCTACGACAGCGACAGCGCAGGTCAGAATGCAGCCAGAAAAGCTATAAAACATCTCTCAGATGTCGGCGTTAAAACAAAAATTCTCCGCATGGAAGGTGCAAAAGACCCCGATGAATATATCAAAAAATTCGGCAGGGAACGTTTCAGAAAACTTATTGACGACTCCTCCGATGCCGTCAAATATATGCTCAGACAATGCGAAAATGATATAGATTTATCAACGGAAACAGGAAAAATTGACTACCTGCGGCGAACTTCCGATATCATCGCTGAAATCCCCTCAAAGGTGGAAAGACAGGTGTATATTTCCACAGTTTCCGCAAAATGCGGCATTTCACCCAGTATCTTCAACGACCACATTGATAATATGCTCAGAAATAAAAACAAAATTCAGAAAAAAAATCAGTGGCGTTCAATAAAAACTGAAACAACTTTCCACAGAGATACCATAAACCCAGATTCAGAAAAAAATCATAAGGAAGCAGTAGCAGAAGAAAGCATTATCTGCTATATTCTCAACAGTCCCGAAGATGCCGGCAAAATATCGGAAATGATTCCTCCCGAATATTTTGTCACATCTTTTAATAAAAAAGTCTATTCGGCTCTCCTCAGAAAAATCAAAACTTCCGAAAATTTTGACATTTCCCTTATGCATGAAGAGTTCAGCCCCGATGAATTCGGAAAAATAACAGGTATAACAGTGAACAGTATGTATAAGGATATGAGTACAAAATATATACAGGACTGCGCCGAAACACTCAAAGAATACAACAGTACGCATACGCAGGACAGCGAAATTTCCAATGAGGAACTTCGCAGTCTTTTCAAGTCAAAAAAATAAGGCTGAAAAAATAAAGGAGGAATTCATTATGGATTCAAAAAAGAACACAATAGACGCTCTCCTCGAAAAGGGCAAAGCCAACGGTAAACTCACAACCAAGGAAATCTCTGATGCCCTCGAAGAACTCGATTTCGATGTAGACCAGCTCAACAGCTTCTATGACACCTGTGATACGTTCAGTATCGAAATAGTCGATGACGGAACCGCAGACGCAGACCTTAAACTCAGTCTTGACCCCAACCTTACAGATGACCTCGAAATGGCTCTCTCAACAGAAGGAATCGCCATTGACGACCCTGTAAAAATATACCTTAAAGAAATCGGCAGAGTTCCCCTCCTTACAACAGATGAGGAAATTCAACTCGCACAGAAAATGGCAGACGGCGACAGATATGCAAAGAAAAGACTTTCCGAAGCAAACCTCCGTCTCGTTGTAAGTATCGCTAAAAAATATGTCGGCAGAGGTATGCAGTTCCTCGACCTCATTCAGGAAGGAAACCTCGGTCTTATCAAAGCTGTCGAAAAATTCGACTATACCAAAGGATTCAAGTTTTCAACCTACGCTACATGGTGGATACGTCAGGCTATAACAAGGGCTATCGCTGATCAGGCGAGAACTATAAGAATCCCCGTTCATATGGTTGAAACTATCACAAAGGTTAAAAAAGTATCAAGCCAGCTCCTCCACGAAAACGGTCACGACCCCAGCCCCGAAGAAATCGCTGAAAAACTTAATATGCCAGTTGATAAAGTCCGTGAAATACTCCGTGTCTCACAAGACCCCGTATCACTCGAAACTCCTATCGGTGAAGAAGAGGACAGTCATCTCGGTGACTTCATACCTGATGAGGAAGCTCCTGCACCTGCTGAGGCTGCATCTCTTACCCTGCTCAAAGAACAGCTCAACGATGTACTTTCAACTCTTACTGAACGTGAAGCTAAGGTATTGAAACTCCGTTTCGGTCTTATTGACGGAAAATCACGCACTCTTGAAGAAGTCGGTCAGAAATTCGATGTAACAAGAGAACGTATCAGACAGATTGAAGCCAAAGCCCTCAGAAAACTCCGTCACCCCAGCAGAAGCAAAAAAGTCAAGGATTTTCTTGACTGATACATAAAAATAAAAGCGGCTGATTTTTTCAGCCGCCTTTTTTATTAAATACTGTTTATAAGCTTTTCAAATCTTTCCATAGCCTCAGAAGTTCTGTCTCTGTCACCGAAAGCCGTCAGTCTGAACCAGCCCTCGCCATTCTTTCCGAATCCTGCTCCGGGAGTGCCGACTACTGCGATTTCTCTGAGCATAAGGTCAAAAAATTCCCAGCTTCCCATATTATTCGGACACTTGAACCATATATACGGGGAATTTATACCGCCTGTGAATTTAACACTGAGTTTAGTCATTGTATTGGAAATTATTCTTGCATTTTCCTGATAGTAGGCTATATTTTCGTGTATCTGTCTCTGCCCCTCATCAGTGAATACTGCCGCAGCCGCACACTGTACGGGATAGGAAACGCCATTGAATTTACTTCCCTGTCGTCTGCCCCATATCTGCGAGACTGAAACTTCAGTGCCGTCACTTGCTGTAACTTTAAGTGCATCGGGAATTACAGTATATCCGCATCTCATACCTGTAAATCCTGCTGTTTTGGAGAGCGAACACATTTCGATACAAACTTCCTTTGCGCCCTCAATGCAGAAAATACTTCTCGGTATGTCCTTATCGGTTATAAAAGCTTCATAAGCCGAATCATAGATAATCACGGCATTATTTTTCTTTGCATAGTCAATCCATGTTTCAAGCTGGCTCTTTGTATAGACTGAACCTGTCGGATTATTTGGCGAACACAGATATATTATATCCGCATGAACTGCATAATCAGGCATAGCTGCAAAGCCGTTTTCCTCATTTGAATCCGCATATATAATTTTCCTGCCGTTCATAAGATTTGAATCTACATATACAGGATAAGCGGGGTCAGTCACAAGGATAATATTGTCATCTCCGAAAATATCGACAATAT
The DNA here is from genome assembly GCA_002389995.1 of Ruminococcus sp. UBA4383. Taxonomy (GTDB): domain Bacteria; phylum Bacillota; class Clostridia; order Oscillospirales; family Ruminococcaceae; genus Ruminococcus. The sequence continues at coordinate 4,989 of DGRR01000190.1, forward strand.
TTCCGCAGTCGGATTTTGCACCGTCATTGATTCTTATTTCGTTCGGTGAAATATCCGCACCGAGTTTTTTATAATAGTCGGAAACGGCATTTTTAAGGAAATCGTAACCCGCACCGCTGTCCTCGTAGCCTTTGAAAGTTTCTTTCACACCCATTTCATCACAGCCCTTTTTCATGGCATCAATAACAACAGGTGCAATGGGAAGAGTAACATCGCCTATACCCATGCGGATAATATCTGCATCGGGGTTTTCAGCCTTGAAAGCGTTTATTTTCTTAGCGATATTTATAAAAAGATAGTTTTTCTCTAATTTGAGAAAATTTTCATTCAGTTTCGGCATAACTCAAGCTCCTTAATTTAAAATCGTCAAATCTGTGTTTTTATCGCCTTGTACTTTCGTTCACTTTCAGTACAAGAACACAGATTTTCCTCCATTTTCTTTATGTAATCATCATCAATAATTCCGTAACAGATAAATGCCGCACCGCCTGTCATTATGACAGTTCCGTCTGATTTATAGGTTATAGTCAAATCACCGCCACGCAGGTGTATAAGGATTTCTTCATCATGACTGCATATTCCGTTTAATACGGCGGAGACTGCGCTTGCACACGCACCTGTACCGCAGGCGAAAGTCTCACCGCTTCCCCTCTCCCACACACGCATTTTAAGGGTATGGCTGTCAATAACCTGAATAAATTCAGTATTCACACGATCGGGGAATATTTCGTGATTTTCAAAGAAAGTACCTGTTCTTTCGAGGTCAAGTGAATCAACGTCATCAACAAATATAACCGCATGGGGATTTCCCATAGAAACGCAGGTCATATTATAGATTTTTCCGCAGACCTCAACAGGCTGGTTAATAAATCTGCCAAGATTTGATTTGACGGGTATATTTTGGGGTTCGAGAACAGCTTTTCCCATATCGACAGTAATATTTTCGACTTTTCCGTCAGATATATCGAGCTTTAAAATTTTTATACCCGAATTTGTTTCAAGAGTTATGTCTGTTTTATCGGTAAGACCTTTTTCGTAAACATATTTTCCGATACATCTGGTAGCATTTCCGCACATCATAGCTTCCGAGCCGTCAGCGTTAAATATTCTCATGCGGAAATCAGCTTTATCCGAGGGCATAATGAGGACAAGACCGTCCGAGCCTATACCTTTCCGCACATCGCTCACAATGACAGATAATTTCTGCGGGTCGGAAACATTTTCTTCAAAACAGTTTACATATATGTAATCATTACCGATGCCGTGCATTTTAGTAAACTTCATAAATTATCTCCTATTTAAAATCGTCAGATTTTGCCTTTTGTGGCTTGACATTTCATTCACTGCGCTAACGCTCCGTTCATTCCCATGTCAAGGGCAAAATCTTCCTATTAAAAACGTCAGATTTTGCCTTTTGTTGCTTGACATTTCATTCACTGCGCTAACGCTCCGTTCATTCCCATGTCAAGGGCAAAATCTTCCTCTTGCTTAAAATAAGGAGAACAGCAATAAAATACGAACTTATAATCTGCTAACATAAAAATCCGTATGGTATGATTATAACACATCTGAAAGAAAAAATCAAGAAAAATTTTTCATATAATCCAAGCTCTTCGACATAAAATTAAAAAAAGAACGGAGGGATTTATATGTTTTTCCAGCTTATCAGAAATCTTTTTTTCTTTGCCCTGCACGTTGACAACACCGCAGTATTTCCGAAACCGCTTTCAAAAAATGAAGAACTTGACTGTTTCCGCAGAATGTCCGAGGGTGACAAATCCGCAAAGGATTCACTTATCGAGCATAATCTCAGGCTTGTGGCGCACATAGTCAAAAAATATGCCAGAACAGCCGAGGAACAGGACGAATTTATTTCCATAGGCACAATAGGACTTATCAAAGCCGTATCGACATTTGACTATACCAAAGGCGCAAAATTCGCAACCTATGCAAGCAGATGCATAGAGAATGAAATACTTATGGATTTCCGTGCATCTAAAAAATCCGCAGGAGATGTCTATATAAATGAACCTGTCGAAACTGACAAGGACGGAAACACCCTCACACTTATAGACCTGATAGATGACGGAGCGGATATCCATGAACAGGTTGATACGGCAATACGTTCAAAACGCCTGTATGAATTTCTTGAAAAATGTCTTTCCTCCCGTGAACTTGAAATAATAATCTATCGTTACGGACTTTATAACAGCACTCCGCATACACAGAATGAAACGGCTTCAAAATTAAACATATCACGTTCGTATGTATCGAGAATCGAGAAAAAAGCTGTTGAAAAACTCAGAAAAATGTATGATGAAAACCGCTGATTATATTTTGAATGACGGCGGCAAATCGTCATAGGACGAAGATTTTTCAGGCGAAGGATATACTCTTTCAAAGCCGTTTTCCGTAAGTTTCACTATATTGTTGAATATAAGGAAATGTTTTTCATCATACTGCATTGATACATGATAATGACCCGAAAACCACATTTTATATTCAAGTTTTTTATCAATTTCTTCAAAAAAGTCAGTAAGTATATTTGTACTGTAATTACTGTTGAAAAATATATCATTCTGTATACTTGTAGGCATTGAATGGGTAATGACGATATCTGTTTTATAATTGATTTTTTCGAGGACTTCCCTGCCGTGCTGAATTTCTTCTTCGGTGGGGATTTCTTCTTCCCATATAGATTTTCTGAGTACACGGTATTCCTTGTCATGGCTTTCCGCACCGCCGAAAAAGAAAAAATTTATTCCGTCAAGCTGAAAAGCACTTCCACGGCATATATGAATTATATTATTTGTAATTTTCTGAACTTTTGTACCATTCCATTCCTCAACGGGATAATCTTTAATCATGTCATAATTTTCGTGATTGCCGTCAATCCAGAGAGTAGTCCACGGCTTTCTGTCGAGCCATTTGAGCCAGTAGTGTTCTTCATTGGAATCGTCCCACAAAAGCCCGAAATCTCCGCATATTATGAGATAGTCCGAGCGTGTGAGCGTATTTCCCTCAATAAATTTATCCGTGGTGAGTTTTCTTATATCAATGCTTCCGTGTGTATCTCCTGTAATAAAAATCATTGTTATACATCTCCCGATAAAAAAATTCAGCTCTTAGCATATACATTATAACACATTAAAGACAATTTGTCACTCAAAATTATTATATTTTAAAAAATAAAAAAATCCCTCGGTTTTCCGAGGGATTTTATTTATGGCGCAGCGGGTGGGATTCGAACCCACGTCCCTCAAGGGGCATCATGATTTCGAGTCATGTCCGTTATGACCACTTCGATACCGCTGCATATAATGGCTTTCAGCCAGCGTATATTATTATAGCATATAATTTTCAAAAAATCAAGTATTTTTTGAAAAAAATTCAGTCGGGATAAAATATCCCGACTTTATATTTACTTTCTTTTGTTGTTAATCAGCGGATTTACTGAGCATATCTTCTTCTTTGAGGCGGTTTTTATATTTTTCTTCCAGACCGTCGGTGAATTTTCGGATTTCCTCCTGACTGCGGGTAATATCATTGTCTACATTTACTATATCCGAACAGCGTTTCATGAAGTCTGTAATACTTTCAGGATTTTTATAAAAATCACTGCTGCAAATTATCTCATCGCTGAACGGTTCATACTGCATAATTATATTGTCGTCCATTGTCCTTATATGGTAAATACAGTTTGCAAACGGAGAGACATATACACTTATGCTTTTGCAGGTTTCAGGAAAAACAGGGAGTTCAACAGATGATATTTCTCCGAATGATGTAAAATAATTATCCTTGTAAATGCCGTATTCTGTATTTATCCTGTCGGAAAATGCGTCATTTTCTGCATAAGGCTTGAAATATCCGTATATACTGCACCCTGTAATTTTATTGTCATATATGCTGATTTTTTCAAAGGACATTGAACTGTCATCAGGGAGAGTATTTCTGCCTGTGAGAGAAAATGAACGTTTCCAGATGAAATTATTTTCATATGCATGACTGCCTTTTATTTTCAAATCATAGAAATATCTGCTGTTATTTTTCCTGCCGTATATCATTCCGACAGATACAGGAAAGACTTCATTTTCTGATTTTATTATGAAATTTGTCTGACATGATGCAACTGAAACGGTATCACCAACAGAATCTTTCATGAAAACACCGTCAACATTATAATTATCACCGACAGCCTTCATATTATCGTATTCACATGACGGGAAATCAATATCCATAGAATATATTTCAGAAATATCATCATCACTGAAAAAAACTCCTGTTTCGGCTGCGGCTATATAATTTTCTTCATTGAAATCTCCTGCATATTCAACGGCATAAATTTCATTTGTAAGAAATCCCTTTATTTTTTTCACATATATTTTAACTCTTGCGTCCTTTTGGTTTGTATTCACGAAAGGACAGCCGTAAAGACAATTTACAAGCCTGTCATTTCTGACATAATTTTCGAGTGATACGTCAAATTCCTGATATTCACCTGTGCGTGCATCAATATTCCTTATTATTTCAAGATATGAACTGTCAAGCCTGCTGCTTCCGAGCATTATATTTTTATAGATATTATTTTTCGGAATAAACAGCAAAACAAGAAATAATGCCGCTGTCAGGGCAACCCACCTGAAAAAAGGTTTTTTTCTGCCTGTGACGTTTTCAACGTCGCTTATCGTAAATCCGCTTTCGGAAAAATCCGCATCTGTCTTTGGAAAAACTCTCGATGAAATTTTATCAAAACAATTGACAGATGAAGAAAGTTCCTCCATTTTCTGTCTGAGCAGTTTTTCAAAATCTTCGTTTTTATTCTCCAATATCAACACCTGCCTTTTCTTTCAGTATACTCATAGCCTTTTTATATCTTGATTTTACGGTAGATTCGGGGGATTTCATAATTTTAGCTATTTCCCTGAAAGTAAGTTCGCTGCAAATATGCATGACTACAATCTGCCTTTGTTTATCATTAAGCGATTTAAGCAGTTGATTTATATAAATGCTGTCCTCAACAGTTTTTTCAGCATCGCCATAGCTCTGAATGATTATATCCTGACATTCTCTTTTGTATCTCCTGCGGATTTCGAGAGCTGTATTGCGGGCGATTTTATGGATATATCCTCTGCCGTCACCTTTTCGGGGATTGAAATTTTCCGCTGCCGCAAGCCTCACAAAAGTTTCTGCAACACAGTCCTCCGAAAGATGATAGTCGGAAGTGATACTGAAAGCAAGTGCAAAAACGCTCTTTCTGAACATATTATAAAGCATTTCAAGGCTTTCCCTTGAATGTGAACATTCCGTTATAAGACGGTTTATGTCCGTATTGTCACATTCTGAATTATCATCACGAAAAGCCTGAGCAGATACTTCACCTGTCATATCATCACTCCTTTGTCCTATGAAAGCTTTCAAATACAAGTGATTTTAAAGGCATAAAAAGACGAAAAATTTCCAAAAAAATTTTAAAATTATGTTAGTATGCCAAAACAAAAAAATCTCCTGCAAAATTACAGGAGATTTTTATTTTTAT
>DGRR01000128.1 GCA_002389995.1 Ruminococcus sp. UBA4383
AGAACAACAGACGTTACAGGTGTTGTTACACTTCCCGCTGACAAGGAAATGTGTATGCCCGGCGACAACGTAGCTATGGACGTTGAGCTTATCACTCCTATCGCTATTGAAGAAGGACTCCGTTTTGCTATCCGTGAAGGCGGCAGAACAGTTGGTTCAGGTGTCGTTACTAAGATTAACGAATAATTAATATATCTACGATTGAAAACTGCTGTGCGAAAGCATGGCAGTTTTTTATATTATATATATGTATTTTATATAAGAAAATTTTCAGAAACTATTGACATATATAAGATACTATGATATAATAATAACATCAATTTCAATCTCATAGCCCGTGTAAAATCAATGATTGTCCCTGAGGGGATAGTTATGCCATTTTATACGGGTTTCCTGTTTTATGCTGCGGATAGTGTGCATTGCGGCTCGCAAGAGCTTGCTCGCCCACAGCTGAAACGGTACATAGTACCGAAGCCGACAGAAAACCTCTGCTTAAAATCAGGAGGATTATACTATGAGAATGAGACCAACAATAGGCATCTGCTATAACGGAAAAATCATCGACAGCAATCTGTACTACAACATGGGTGTGGGCAACCTCTTAACACAGGCATTCAGACTGTACGAAAAATATAAGGACTGCAAAACACCTCAGATGTACATGAAAAGAAAAATCGCTGAATGCAAAAAGAAAAACCCCAACTACGTTTATGATAAAAAATGCTGGGAAGAGTTCGTTGAAATGGATATGCTTGCTTCCGAATTTAACCTGAATATTGATTTTGCCAACCATTGCATCTATTACGGACGCAGAATAAAATCAAGAGAAGAACTCCTTAAATACCCCGATTCAAGAACCATGATGCCGACTCTTACAAGAAGACAGCAGACAGGATTTAAAACAGACTACTTTATGACTTTTATTGAAAAAAGCGTGTTCTGGCTCGAAGAACTCAATGTCAGCGAAATTCTCAGACTTTCCGCCCATTCAGCAGGTTTCCGCAAGTATTACTGGAGATGAAAACTATAAATTAAATACAGCCGCTTCCGTGCCACCGCATGGGAGCGTAAATTTTATTAAAATATAAAAAAGTGCTTGACAAGCTGTAAAAAATAGTGTATAATAATATAAGAGTTTTGAACTCGTTCAGTTATCTGAGAATTTCGGAATATAGATGTGCGGGCCCTGTGCAACAAGACCCCGTGAACCATGTCAGGCGGGAGACCGAGCAGCATTAAGCGGATTGTTTTGTGTGCCGCAGCAAGCCTGCACATCTATGTTCCGAATTTTTATAACAGGAGGGAGAAGAATGAAAAAATTCAGAAGTATTATTGTTAAATTCCTGAATAATTTTTCAGGGGCTTTTGTTTTCGGAACGTCTGTTTCTGTTGTGGTGTTCTATTTCTTTTATTTCATTCTTATTCTTTTCATGGACGGTGAAAGGGATTTAACTCCTGTTATAGCCATGATTACAGTGCATATAATAACTCTGGTCTTTGTCTTTATTATGAAAATCAATGAAAATTTCCATAAGTATGACCCCGAACTCATAGGAGACAATTTTGTGGGGTTCAACAAAAAATGCAGAATGTTCAAGAAAAATCTTGAACTCCTCTTTTCACACAGAGTAAATTATGCCCTCAACGGTTTCAAGGCTATGGAAGAAGAATATGACAAGAATATGGACAACGGCGAAAAATCCGTGCTGAATTTCTATATCGCAAGATGTTATGACCTCATGGGATTTTATCCAAATGCCGCAAGATATTATCAGTCATCGAAAGATTTCGGATTCAGAAACAGAGTAGTAGACTTTCTCTCCGCAAGATGTGCAGGTTCAATGGGAGATATAGAAAATGCCCTGATTATGTACAACGATATTATGTATGATGAATCTACCCCCATATGCCACTATGTAAGAACCGATATAGGAAAAATGTATATAAAACATGATGATGCCGAAAATGCCCTGAAATGGTATACAGAGGCTATGGAAAAACATGAAAACTATGCCGATGCCGCAGCAGGTGCGGCAATTGCCAACCTTATGCTTCACAATTTCGAGGAGGCTGACAGACTTTACCGCACTGCACTGCTTAACAGAGTAAAAGATATCATCGGCTTTACCGAATATTATAAGGAAATTAAAAATGCTGTGTGCATGAATAAGGATAAGGAGGGTTAATGTGTATAAGGCTTTGTACCGCAAATGGCGGCCGCTTACCTTTGATGATGTAATTTCGCAGGAACATATAACCGATACACTCAAAAATCAGATAAAAAACAATAAAACTGCCCATGCCTACCTTTTTACAGGTTCAAGAGGTACGGGAAAAACTACCTGCGCCAGAATACTCGCAAAGGCGGTAAACTGTCCGAATATGCGTGACGGAAACCCCTGCCTTGAATGTGAAATATGCCGTGAAGCTGATGACGGCTCTCTCACCGATATAATCGAAATAGATGCCGCTTCAAACAACAGCGTTGATGATATCCGTGATTTGCGTGACGGGGCAGTGTATTCCCCCGAAAAATGTGCATATAAAATATATATCATAGATGAAGTGCATATGCTCTCTCCGAGTGCTTTCAATGCATTTCTAAAAATTATGGAAGAACCACCCGATTATGTGAAATTCATACTCGCAACTACTGAAATCCATAAAGTGCCTGCCACTATTTTATCAAGATGTCAGAGATACGATTTCCGCAGAATAAGACAGGAGGATATCGCCAAAAGACTTGAATATATCGCCTCACAGGAAAATCTTAACCTCACCGCAGACGGTGCGGCTATGATTGCAAAAATAGCTGACGGCGGTATGCGTGATGCTGTTTCGCTTCTCGACCAGTGTGCGGTATACGGTGACAATATAGATTCAAAAATCGTTTCAGATGCCGCAGGTATAGCGGGAAATGAATATCTTTACAGTCTCCTTGAAGCGGTAACGGATTCGGATACTCCAAAGGCTCTGGGCATTACAGGGGATTTGTACGATATGTCCAAAGACCTTACAAGACTTTGCGAGGAGCTTATCATGCAGATGAGAAATATCATGCTGATAAAAGTTTCTCCGCAGACTGCGGAAAGCCTTATAATCTGTATGCCCGATGAACTTGCAAAATTAAAGCAAATTTCCGAAAAATCAGACCTCACAGCCGTTATGCAGAAACTTGAATCCCTGCAAAAATGCCGTGAAAGAATGAGAAATGTCCTCAATAAACGTGTGGAGTTTGAAATGTGCCTGATAAGACTTTGCGGAAATATATGCGAAACTTCTCACGAAACTATTGACAATTCGGAAATTTATGATAAAATAAAATCATTGGAGGAAAGAATTAACCAGACTGCAAATGTTCAGAAAAATGTCAGGAGAGAGGTTCTTACAGCTTCAGCTCCCGTTACCGAAAATACACCCGAACCTACTGTTAAGATTGATATAAAAAATGTCAGGGAAGATGAACTCACTCCATGCACCCAATGGGACGAAATATTGCAGCGTTTCATGAAAGCAAGACCTTCTATGGCAGGCTCTCTTGACGGCTCATATGCAAGCACAAAGGGCAATGTCATGATAATCTTTACCCCCAACAGATTCTTTATCCCGCTTCTTAAAAATGACAAGGAAAGCGCAATCGCACTCAGCAGAACAGTCTATGAAGTCCTCGGTCAGAAATTCCGCATAGCAGGAAGATGTACCACTACCGAGGAAGAACAGAAAAATATGGTCGAAAGACTTATAAACAAAGCTAAAAACAGCAATATTGAAACGGCTGTTGATAATAATATATAATAACCCAAAGGAGTAATTAAAATGAAAGCAAGAATACCTAAGAACGTCAATGGCGGCGGCGCACAGAATATGAATCAGATGATTAAACAGGCTCAGAAAATGCAGGACCAGATTACTGAGCTTCAGGACGACATCGAATCAAGAGATTTCTCTGCAACCGCAGGCGGCGGTGCTGTTGAGGTAGTTCTCACAGGTAAGAAAACTATAAAGTCTCTCACCCTTAAACCCGAAGTCGTTGACCCCGAAGATATAGAAATGCTTCAGGATTTGATTATAAGCGCAGTCAATGAGGCTGTAAACAATATCGAAACTACTACCGAAACAGAAATGAGCAAGATTACAGGAGGCGTTTCCCTCCCCGGTCTGTTTTAATGGCTGACCATAACGCACTTCCGCTTGTAATACTCACGGAAAAATTTGCCGCCCTCCCCGGAATCGGCATGAAATCCGCCCAGCGTCTTGCCTATCATGTCATGAATATGGATATGGCGGAAGTTGAAAGCTTCGCAAAAGCTCTCACAGATGCAAAAAAAAATGTCCATTGCTGTAAAATATGCCAGAATCTCACCGAAAGAGATGTATGCCCCATTTGCAGTGATGACAGCAGAGACAAGAGTATTATATGCGTTGTCGAATCTCCGAAAGACGTTTCAGCTTTTGAAAGAACAAGAGAATTTACAGGTGTATACCATGTGCTTCACGGACTTATTTCGCCTATGGACGGAATTATGCCCGACAGTCTCAAAGTAAAGGAACTGCTTGCAAGAATAAGTCAGGGCGGTGTAAGTGAAGTTATAATGGCTACAAATCCCACTGTTGAGGGCGATGCTACTGCCATGTATATAGCAGGACTTCTCAAACCAATCGGAATCAAAGTCACACGCCTTGCATTTGGTCTGCCTGTCGGCGGAATACTTGAATATGCTGACGAAATAACTTTGTTTAAGGCTCTTGAAAACAGAAACGATATGTAAAATCTGTTACAGATATTGAAATGCTGTCTTTACAGCAAAATATAAAAGCAGGAGGATACTCTGTTATGAGGTGTCCTCCTGCTTTTTTGTATAATACAGGTAAAAAATTCAGGAATATTTTATTTTTATTTGCAGATAATATAAACACAGGAAAATTATATTTTTCTTTTTAACAGGAGGATAAATTACAGATATGAAAGCTACGGGTATTGTGAGAAGAATTGACGACCTCGGCAGAGTGGTCATTCCAAAGGAGATAAGGCGCACTATGCGTATCCGTGAGGGCAACCCGTCACAGAATACATTGACACAGGAGTATGCTTTCTATAATGCTATGAGGAATATAGCTGAAAGGCTGCACATTGATACAAAGTGAGCAGATTAAAAGTTTTTTTTGAAATATTCTTCAGGAGTAATTCCTCCTTTTGTAGAAGCATAGGCATAATATGCAAGAATTAGCGAGGCATCATTAGAGTCTATTCGCCCATCATTATTTACATCACATTTTTTAATTTCTTTTTCATCTACACTTTTACCGGTAGAAGATTGGGAATAGTAAACAAGAACTTTTGATGCATCATTAGAATTAATTAATTTATCACCGTCAACATCGCCGATTATGCCAATATCTCTGTTTTTATTGATGAAAAATATTGTTGTTGGAATTATGACAATCAAAGAAATAATCATTATCAGAGCTTTAACATATTTTTTTTTGTTAGGTGCAGGGGGATAAGGTGTAGTATTTTCTGTATCTGTTTCATGGGTTATAATTTTTTCTTGTTCATTGTTATTTAAGTTATTTACAGGTTCGTCACTGGTTTTTTCGTCATCAGACGGCTCGGATATTTCTGTTGTAATATTCACAGGTTCGTCACAGATTTTTTCGTCATCGGACGGCTCGGATATTTCTGTTGTAATATTCACAGGTTCGTCAATGTTTTTTTCGTCATCGGACGGCTCGGATATTTCTGCTGTAATATTCACAGGTTCGTCACTG
>DGRR01000026.1 GCA_002389995.1 Ruminococcus sp. UBA4383
AATATAATAAATTTCTCTCATATGTAGATTCATTCAATTTCTCAAAGGAAAAAAATGTCCTTGTAATCCTTGCAGACAGACTCGATACAAACTGGATGAATAAAATCCTCAATGATTACCCCGACCTTGCCGATTATCTCGACGGATTCACCTATTATACAAATAACCTTTCATGCTATACAAATACTTTCCCGTCACTCCCCCAGATGCTCACAAACAATATGTATGACGATACACCGTGGTCTGAATATATTTCAAATAGCTGGGCAGGAAATACCGTCCCGAAAATGCTCCATGACAACGGCTACAAAACAAATCTCATCATAGATAACCTAACTACATTTGAAACATATGAGCAGATAGAAAATCAGTGCGACAACATAAGAACTGACGGTGAATATGCTATACTCAACTATACGGGAAAAGGCGGTATACTTCCCACATTCATGGATTTTTCACTCGGAAAACTTTCTCCCTATCTCCTCAAAGCAAAATTCCTTGACGGATATACTTCGGACTTCTCAAATAATTTCGCACTTGCAAATGATGATATACCCGGGCGGCACCCGGGCGGCATAGGAATCAACAGCGACCTCGAAATTTATAAGTATATAAGAGACTACGGCATTGACAATTCCTGTGACCGGAATATGTTCAGCTTTGTCCATATGTCATTCGCCCACGATACTTCAAATGAAGTCGCAGGAATATATGACAAGAGTTTCATTGATGACCCCGATAAAAAGGCAACGGATTTCCAGACTATAAGAGGTTCATGGGAAATACTTGTTGAACTTTTCGACAAAATGAAGAAAAAAGATGTCTACGACAACACGACAATAATTGTTATCGCTGACCACGGCAGACCGCCCGCAGAAATTGAATGGTACGGCAAGGACAGACTTACTGATACAAACGTTTCTTCACTCCTCGTGAAACCCGCAGGCGCAGAAAGAGGTCCGCTCAAAATTGATGACGATACACAGCTTTCAAATGAATATTTCCCTGCAAGCGTAATTGAATATGCAGGACTTCCGCATGATGATTTCGGATACTCATATAATGATATCATGAATATGGATACCTACCCCGACAGATTATTCCATGTTTATTTCTTCCATTCATCAAGAGATGTTGAAAACTACATAACATACAAGGTAAACGGAAAGGCTCTTGACCTGAATAACTGGCAGATTATCGAAAGACACGGACAGCCTGCAACAGACTGATATTGAAAAACTCCTGCATATGCAGGAGTTTTTTATTATGTTTATTATAATGATATTGCTGTTTCGAGAGCTATTTCCATCATATCCCTGAAAGAAGTCTGTCTTTCCTCTGCGGAAGTTGAAAGACCTTTAAGGGGACAGTCCGAAACAGTAAAGATTCCGAGGGCATTTTTTCCTGCTCTTGCGGCATTCATATAGAGTGCGGCTGTTTCCATTTCAATGGCAAGACTACCCATTTTCTGCCATTGGGCGAGACTGTCCGAATCATCATAGAATGTATCGCTTGTAAATATATTTCCTACATGGAAATTACAGCCCTGCTGCTGTGCAATTGTCACTGCCTTTGAAACAAGTTCCCATGAAGCAGTAGGCGCATAAGTTCCCGGAAGTCTGTATTGTGATGCATACGCTGAATTGGTGCTTGCACTCATGGCGATTACTACATCACGGAGCTGAACATTGTCGGCAATTGCGCCTGCCGTGCCTATGCGGATTATATTATTGACATCATATTCATTAAAAAGCTCCCATGAATATATACCTATTGAGGGAATGCCCATACCGCTGCCCTGAACGGAAATTTTAACTCCCTTGTAAAATCCCGTATATCCGAGCATACCTCTTACTTCGTTATAGCAGACGGGAAATTCAAGGTAATGTTCAGCGATAAATTTAGCTCTCAGCGGGTCACCCGGCATAAGCACAGTTCTGGCGATATCTTTTTTTTCTGCGTTGTTATGTGGTGTAGGCATGATTATTCCTCCTTGTAAAAAAGGCGGACCGAAGCCCGCCCTTATTATTTGAGACTGGATTATCTCTGTTCACACATAAGTTTTATTGCGGTTCTTTCCTCTCCGTCTATCTGGATATTTGCAAAAGCAGGTATGCAGATAAGGTCAATACCTATCGGTGCGAGATAGCCTCTGGCAATAGCAATAGCCTTTATAGCCTGATTAGCTGCACCTGCGCCTACTGCCTGAACCTCCACGGCTTTCTGTTCTCTGATTACACCTGCAATAGCTCCTGCGACAGAATTTGGTGATGAATGTGATGATACCTTTAAAATCTCCATGATAGTGACCCTCCTGTGAGAAAATTTACACATATGCATACAGCTATGTATAGTTATATTATATCATAACATTTATAAAAAATCAATAGTTTTTTAAAATTTTGGTGATTATCTAATAATAATCCTTTGGATTTTGTGCGATTTGCCTATTTTCTCATCAAATTCCACGCAGATACCACATAAGAAACACGCTCCCTCTGCTTCTTTAAAGCGAACAGGCATTTTAAAGCGCATTTTATTTATCACTTGTTTTATTTCAACACCGAGACAGGAATATTCCGCACCTGTCATACCTGCATCTGTTATATATGCAGTACCGTTTCTGAGAATGGTTTCATCTGCTGTCTGGACATGGGTATGAGTTCCGAACACTCCGCTTACTCTGCCGTCAAGATAATAGCCCATAGCTTTTTTCTCCGAAGTTGCCTCCGCATGAAAATCAACGAATATATTGGGGGTTTTTATTTTTTCGAGCATTTCGTCAATTTTGGCGAAAGGGTTGTCGAGTGCATCAAGAAAAGTCGTACCCATGAGATTAATGACTGCAACGGAATATGCACCCATATCAAGTATACACAAGCCTTTTCCAACGCACCCGCCCTCAGGATAATTGGCAGGTCTTAAAATAAAGTTCTCCTCATATATGTCAAGTGAGTCCTTGCGTCTGAAAGCATGATTTCCCGTAGTTATGACATCTGCGCCCGCCCTCATAAGGATATCTGCGGACTGTCTTGAAACACCGTTTCCTACTGCGGAATTTTCACCGTTTATCACCACTATATCTGCACGGTACTGCTGTTTTATGCCATGAAGTCTTGAAAGCACAAACTCACAGCCTGATTTTCCTACGACATCGCCTATAAACAAAAGTCTTTTCATTTTTCGTCCCCCACAATATAATATAACAAATTATACCACTATATTCATTATATTGTCAAGCTTTATTTTATCACACGAGTTTTATGCTGAATTTTTTCAGCCACCTGTCAAGCTGTATGAAAAATGCAATAGTCTGCGGAAGATTCATGAGCTGACCGTACCACTGGACATATTCTTCATGTTTTAATAATTTTTCGAGTTCCTCACGCTTTACAAGGTCTGTAAGAGGAGTATCATGCGAAAGAATATCTTTAAGCTTATCAGTGACGGCTGACAAAAATGCAGGATTATGAGTTTTCGGATACGGACTTTTTTTGCGCCATAAAACCTCATCGGGAAGCCAGTCTTTTACAGCCTCACGCAGAAGCCCCTTTTCCCTGCCTTTATAGTCCTTGTATTCCCATTTTACATTGTAGAGATATTCAGCTATTCTGTAATCGCAGAAAGGCACTCGCACTTCAAGACCGCTGTACATACTCATACGGTCTTTTCTGTCGAGAAGTGTCTGCATGAACCAGTGAAAATTTAACTGCGTCATCTCACGCATACGCTTTTCAAGAGGACTGTCTGTCGGGAGTTTGTCGGCATAATCAGCAGTTTCCCTATATTTTGAATAGATATATTCCTCCGCATTTATTTTATCTGCATAGTAATCACAGAGGAATTTTTTCCTGTATGCCGTACTCTGCGCCCACGGGAAACCGTCAGTCTCACGGATATTTTTATCCCTGTACCACGGATATCCTCCGAAAATTTCATCAGCACACTCCCCTGAAAGTGCAACTGTACCGTATTTTTTTATCTCACGGCAGAATAATAAAAGTGATGCATCTACATCAGCCATACCGGGCAGTCCCCTTGCATCTGCTGCTTCATCAAGAGCATTTACAAGTTCGGGAGTATCGACAACAGTCCAATGATGTTCCGTACCGAGATACTCAGTCATTCTGTTTATATATTCGGGGTCACTGTTCGGCTGAAAATGTGATGCTTTGAAATATTTTTCGTTGTCCTTATAGTCAATGGAAAATGTATGCAGAATTTTCCCCTGTTTTTTCATTTCATGTGAGGCAACAGATGATATGATACTTGAATCCAGTCCGCCTGACAAAAATGTGCATATCGGAACATCTGAAACAAGCTGTCTGCATATCGAATCGAGAACCAGTTCACGGACATTTTCAACAGTCTGTTCAAAACTTTCATTCAGTTCATAAGCTTTAAGCCGCCAGTATTCCCATGTATCAAGACCCTTTTCGCTGAAATATCCGCACCAGCCCGATTTCAGTTCCTTTATATTCCTGATAACTCCGCATGAAGGAGTACGTCCGGGGGCTGTGAGAATAAGTTCAGCCGCACCTGTTTCATCTATTTCATGCGGAATATCAGGGTATTCAAGAAGGGCGGGAATTTCCGAGGCGAATATAAATTTATCATTCATCACTGTATAGAAAAACGGCTTTACTCCAATTCTGTCACGGGCTATGAATACTTTTTTACGGCTTATGTCATATACCGCAAACGCAAATATCCCGTTGAAATAATCAACACATTTCTCTCCCCATTTTATATAGCTTTTAAGTATAACTTCCGTATCGGAATGTGTTTCAAATTCAAAATCTTCTTTAAGTAAATTTTTCAGTTCGGGAGTATTATAGAGTTCCCCGTTGTAGACTATTGTATATTTCTTATCCCCTGCACTGAAACTCATCGGCTGTCTGCCGCCGTCAATATCTATCACCGCAAGCCTTGTATGAATAAGGGCGGCATCTCTGTATAAAATTATGCCTTTCTGGTCAGGACCTCTGCGTGAAAGTGCCTTCTGCATGAGTTCACAGGCTTTCATTTCCTCACGCATATCCTCTTTAAAGCTTATTATACCCGCTATTCCGCACATATAAATACCTCCGTCTGCTGTTATATTTACTGTCTATTATATGAAAATTTTATAATAATGTTCCGATATTTCTGTTGCACTTATTTAACATTTAAAATAACTATTGACAAAGTATCTGTTGTGTAGTATAATATAGCAGTAACCTTATCAAGAGTGGTGGAGGAAACAGGTCCTGTGAAGCCCGGCAACCTGAATTTCAAGGTGCTAATTCCTGCGGTATTTCCGAAAGATGAGGATTCTCCGAATGCTTTTTACGAGAGTGTCCTTCTGCGGACGCTCTTTTTTTGATAAGGACATTATTTCCAAAAAAATTTTCAGGAGGTCAAAATGAAAAAGTTTTTCTTCACATCTGAATCAGTTACCGAGGGTCACCCCGATAAAATCTGCGACCAGATTTCCGATGCCGTCCTCGATGCAATTCTCGAACAGGACGATAAAGCCCGTGTTGCCTGCGAAACTGCCGTTACTACGGGTATGATTCTCTGTATGGGCGAAATTTCCACAACTGCCAGAGTCGATATTCCCAAAATTGCCCGTCAGGTTGTCGCTGATATAGGCTATGACAGAGCTAAATACGGCTTTGATGCACATACCTGCTCAGTCCTCACAAGCATTGACGAACAGTCCCCTGATATTGCCATGGGCGTAAATGAAGCCTTTGAATACAGAGAACAGGATAACGAAAATGACGGTCTTTCCAACGGTGCAGGCGATCAGGGTATTATGTTCGGATTTGCCTGCAATGAAACTCCCGAACTTATGCCCCTGCCAATTTCCCTCGCACACAAACTCTCCCTCAAACTCACAGAAGTCAGAAAAGACGGCACTCTCTGCTATTTAAGACCTGACGGAAAATCTCAGGTAACTGTTGAATATCACGACAATAAACCCGTGAGAGTTGATGCCGTTGTAGTATCCTCACAGCACTCCGCAGATGTATCCCTCGAAAATTTAAGAAAAGATATCGAGGAATTTGTTATCCGTGCAGTTATTCCCGCTGAACTCATTGACGAAAATACAAAAATATTCATCAACCCGACAGGACGTTTCGTAGTGGGAGGTCCTCAGGGCGACAGCGGTCTCACAGGAAGAAAAATCATTGTCGATACATACGGCGGATATTCCCGTCACGGCGGCGGTGCATTCAGCGGTAAAGACCCGACTAAGGTTGACAGAAGTGCCGCTTATGCCGCAAGATATATCGCTAAGAATATAGTTGCCGCAGGACTGGCTGAAAAATGTGAAGTACAGCTTTCATATGCAATCGGTGTTGCAAAGCCTGTTTC
>DGRR01000194.1 GCA_002389995.1 Ruminococcus sp. UBA4383
AGATGTATCTCCCGAAACAAGAGAAGACCTGTCTGTCAATGAAGAGGGTGAAGTGGAACTGTCTGACGAGTTTGTCATCGGAACGGCACAGGACGTGTTCGGAGACAAGATATACAGCGATATTTCCGAAACGCCGGAACGCAAGACCGAGGAGATACTTGCAGCACCGGAATCGTCGGAAGATCAACAGATATCCCATTTGCAGGACGTATTCCGTAAAGAGCTTGTTGCACCTGTGATGCAGGTGACAAATGATACCTATGGTGCTGACCTGAAAAAGAGAGATGCACAAAAGCTCCAAAAACAGCTTGAACAAAAGGCTGACAGGCTTGTTACGCAGGAATACAGCGATTATTCCATTCAGAAGAAAACGCTGGAAGCACAGCGGCAGGACGCACTTTCACATCTGAGTGAAACAGGTCAGACCGCTGCCGAAGTCAATGAACAGTTCGATACTCTGGTGCAGGAGGCGACCGATGCATTCATGGTGGGGAACTGATCAAAAAGCATCATCTGCGCCGGTGTGATGCACTGCCGCTCGCTAAGGACGGGACATTGGAAGCAAAACTGGATAGTATTTTCGGATAAGACTTGATATATAACGAACAATACCGATACTTCACGCAACATGAAGTATCGGTATTTCATTTGCATAGCTCGCTGTTTTGACCGTAATATAGTAGTTTGGATTATACTGCTATATCAGTGCCGCACTTTATGCGGAGTTTTTTTCGGTGAAAAAAGCGCTCGGCATCGGCACCCTCTCTTTTGCCAATGACGAACGCTCTTTCTTTTTGGTTCATTCGCACCCTCTATACGAAATCACCATTATGGCAGATGCAAACACGAAGCACCCATATAGTTCCTTGTCCGACTGAATAAATTTCTGCAATTTCTGAATTGTCCGTAAGCCGTTTTAGGCGAATTAAACATATTATAGGCATTAATGTTTAATAATCGGCTTTTATACAAAATATACTGCTGAGACTAATGGCAGGGAGAGATGTTTCGGCGGAGTTTAGACCGAAACGACAGAGCAAACTATACTTGCCATAATTTTACAGGACACAATAATGTATCTTATTTTTGCGGAGAGAATAGCTAAAAAAGCTGTTTTATCGCTCCTACAATTGTATTATAGAACAAACAGAAAATATAATCAATTGATTATATTGCTTATTTTTAGCACTATATTGCTATAATTTTTTAAAAATATAAAATTAAGTAAATATTAATAAAATAATATTTTTTATTTATACATATTTAATTAATAATAATGATTATGAACTATATAAATATAAGATATAAGAATTAATTATTTTGTTTTTCCGCATAGTATAGCCAATTTTTTAGCTTTATCAGCGTACAGCCATTAAATAAATATTTTTTACAATATAGCTGATTCCCTGCTGAACACTGTCGGGACAAATATAATAATAATATTTTACAAATTAGTTTTTTATCTTTCTGCAAAAATTTTTTTAAGAAATTGTGAACACAATATGAAATTTTATCGCAATATTATTATATAAATTCATAAATAAGGAAAGATTATATTTTTCAGGAAGAACGAACAAGGGCGACAAGCCATATGACCTGCCGCCCTCATTCTTGGGTGGTTTATATGAAAATTCTGGATTTCAAATTAAAAGGGCATTTCACCGTTGAAACCGCCTTCGGGCATTTCGGGTCTTTCACCGCCGAAGCCGCCGCCCATTCTGCCGCCATGACCGCCCATGCCACCGTTCATTCCGCCGCCCATACCTTGTGAGCCTATGGCTGAAACTGCTGAGTCTGCGGTGAATGATGCGCTTTCTGTGCCGTCATTGTTATATCCGCCATTTGAATATAATCCGTATTTGTTTTCGGAAGAAGATGTTCCGCCTGTGTAGAATGTATAGGTAACACCTGAATTTATATCGGGTGAACTTATTATTATATTCTGGAAAGTTTTAGACGGTGCAAAGCTGATTATTTCCTTTCCGCTTTCATCGAGGAGAGTAACGAGTGTGCCGCCCTCATAGGTGTTGTCAAATGTACATGAAACGCTGTTCTGAGTTGAACTATCGGAAGGACGTTCAGCCATTCCCGAACTGCCTGCTGCGATTAAAAGACCGCCTGTGACTGTTATGCTGTTATTGCTGTCGAGCGCACCGTTGCCTGAATTTGTAGGACCGTTTACTATAACAGTGCCTCCGCTTATGGTCATATCTCCGTTTGAATCGAGACCGTCACCGCCTGCGTCAACGTATACAGTACCTCCGCTGATATTCAGAATAACTCCGCTTGTGTATGTTCCCATACCGCCTTGTGAAGTAACTCCGTCACTTGCGTTGAATCCGTCATCTGAGGAAACAAGTTCGGTAATTCCGCCTGAGATATTTATAACAGAAGCTTCTATGCCCTCGTATGAATTTGCTATATTTACATTTCCGTTTGTGATATTTATTTCATTGTCGGCATGAAGACCGTCATCACCTGCATCGAGTGTGAGATTTCCGCCTGAGATGTTTACTTTATCATTTGAATGAACTGTATCATCAGCAGAATTTATAATGAATACACCGTCATTAATCTGTATTGTTGTACCTGCCTTAATGCCTTTTGTGCTTATGGAAGTATCAGTTGATGTTTCTGCGGTCTGAGTGAAAGCAAGATTTGTGAATCCGAAATCTGCGGTATCATCTGAAAATTCTCCGAATCCTCCGAAATCTCCGTTACCTCCGAAATCGGGCATTTCCCCGCCCATACCGTGACCGCCCATACCGCCTCCGAAATCGTCCGTATGGGATTTGGAAGCATTTGAACTTCCACCGCCTGCGGTTATGTTAAAGTTTCCGCCTATTGAAGTGAATACAGTTTCAGCCTGTATGCCGTCCTGCTGTGCATCAATGGTTATATTGCCTTTTTCAACGTATACAAAGCCGAGAGATGTATCTTCCGTATTGGTAGACTTTATGCCGTCCTGACCTGATTTTATAGTGATATTTCCGTCAGCGACTGCAACGTAGTCCTTGCCCTTTATACCGTCACCAACGGAATTAATATTTATATTTCCGCCTGTGATAACTATATCGTCCTTGCTTCTGATGCCGTCATTGTAATTTGCATTTACATTGAGAGTACCTGAGCCGTTGACTGTAATGCTGTCCTTTGAGAATATACACGCATCGGGTTCGTCTGATGATTCATCGAGGGTATAATTTTCCCCGTCCGTGAGAGTATTTGTACTTCCTTCGGCAAGAGTTATGAATATCTTGTCTGAAGATATGCCATATATGGGAGAAGATGTTGAACAGCTTATCTCGGCATTGTCGAGTATGAGCTGAACCTTGGCTTTATCGGCATTTACGATTATCTGACCGTCAGTGAGTTTTCCTGTGATATGATAAACGCCTTCTGCTGTAATTGTTATAACAGAGCCGTTCACGGTAACGCCTGAGCCTTTCACCTCAGCGGTAGTGCCTTTGAGGGTTATTTCAGCGGTTGCGTTATATTCGGGGTTTAAATCTCTTGCGGAAAACAAATCGCTTATTGCGGTCTTGTCCGAAGTAACTGCGAGGGCTTCTGCTTTAAGTGAAGAAGTAGCTGTTTGAATTTCGGCAGTTTCGGATTCCGTCACGGTTTCGGAAGTTTCGGAAGTCTCTGCTTCTGTAATACTTTCGGTCTGAATCTGTGTTGCAACTTCGTTAAGGCTGTCTGTATCCGAAATGGTTTCGGTGTTTTTATTTCCGCAGGCTGTGAGTGCTGAAACGGTCATTATAGCTGTAAGGAACGCAAAAGTTTTTTTCATGATACTGATATTTTTCATAAAATACACCCTTTCTGTTCCCAATTCCCATATTTGTGATTTCTTTATCTCTATGACAGTATTATAGACTGCTGTTATGTAAAATTAATGCTTAAATTGTGAAATGAAGCTGAAAAGTATATGATTAATTCAAATATTCAAGCCTGTTATTCAGAAT
>DGRR01000099.1 GCA_002389995.1 Ruminococcus sp. UBA4383
CTCCATAACAAGAAAAATCTTATGGACGAACTCGCAAAGATAAACAGAATCATTGACAATAAAGCTGGCGAATGTTCAAGAGAAGTTTTGCTTGTCCTCGATGCAACTACTGGACAGAATGCAGTAAGTCAGGCAAAGCTTTTCAGCGAAACAGCACCGATTACAGGTATAGTTCTCACAAAGCTTGACGGTACTGCAAAGGGCGGTATAGTAATATCAATTAAAAATGAACTCGGAATCCCTGTAAAATTAATAGGAGTAGGCGAGAAAATCGACGATTTACAGCCCTTTAACAGCCGTATGTTTGTAGATGCGCTTTTCGATACCCAGTACAGGGATATTGAAGAAGATGAGGAAGAAACAGAAGATATTTCAGATGTTCAGGAAGAATATGAAGACGATATCGAAGAAACTGAAATTTCCGAAGATGCTGAAAATAATGAACCCGATACAGAAGAATCAGAAGAAGAAGAAATTTCCGAACCTGTTCCCGAAAAGAAGAAAAAAGGATTTTTCAGCGGTCTTTTCGGAAACCGTGACGAAGAACCCGAAGAAGAACCTGCTGAGGAAGAATCTGCCAAGGACATTGATGAAAGTGAAAATGCAGAACTGCCCGAAGATATAAGTGAAGCCGATACAGATGAAATTATCCCCGAAGAAACAGAGGATATCCCCGAAATTACAGAGGAAATACCTGCTGAGGAAGAAATTGTCCCGCCCGCTGTTGAAATCGAAGAACAGAAAGAAGAAATTCCACAGACTGTTGAAAATATCCCCGAACCCGTTCAGAATGATGATGTCCCCGAAATTCAGAATACAGAAGATTCAGAAGATACTGAGGATTCCGAACCTGAACAGCCCGCAGAAGAACCTGCCCAGCCCGAAAAGAAAAAGAAAGGATTTTTCAGCAGACTTTTCGGCAGAAAGGATAAATAATCATGTTATACAGAATTGTAATGGCTACCAACAATCAGAACAAACTGCGTGAGGCAAAGAAAATATTGTCTCCGCTCGGAATAGATGTAATATCCCAGAAAGATGCAGGCGTGCATTGTGACCCAAATGAAAACGGTCAGACTTTTGAGGAAAATGCAAAGATAAAAGCCGGTGCAGTATATGATATTGCAAAACAGCCCGTAATTGCTGATGACAGCGGACTGTGTGTGGATATTCTTGACGGCAGACCGGGAGTATATTCGGCAAGATATGCCCCTGACGGTGAAAAATGCAGTAAACTGCTTGACGAAATGAAAGATATTCCCGATGAAAAAAGAATGGCATATTTTGAATGTTGTATAGCATTTATTGACGAAAACGGTGAATGTCATACATTTTCAGGACGCTGTGAGGGTAAAATCGGATATGAGGAAAAGGGTACAAATGGTTTCGGCTATGACCCTGTATTCGTGAGCGGAGATAAAACTCTTGCGGAAATGTCCGCTGATGAGAAAAATAAAATAAGCCACCGTGGTGCGGCTATGAGAGAATTGTACAAATACCTTAAAGAAAGTTATGGTGAATAATATGCTTACAAGCAAACAGAGAGCATATCTCAGAGGTATCGCCTCGGAGTATGAAACAATATATCAGATAGGAAAAAACGGCGTGACAGATGCAGTATGCAGGGATATTGCAGAGGCTCTCAGAAAAAGAGAACTCATAAAACTCAGAGTCCTTGAAAATTCAGGCTGGACTGCAAGAGAAGCCGCAGATGCAGTCGCTCAGGCTACTGATTCAGATGTAGTTCAGGTTATAGGCTCAAAATTCGTGCTTTTCAAAAGAAACCCAAAAGAACCCGTTATAGAGGGAATCCCGAAGGATAATAAATGAAAACAGGCATATACGGCGGAAGCTTCAATCCTGTACACAACGGACATATGCACCTTGCGGAAACGGCTATGAAAGAATTTGGACTTGACAGGATATATTTTGTACCGTGCAGAATATCTCCGCACAGATTTGACGGGGATTATGTATCAGGCGCAGACAGACTGGAAATGCTGCGCCTTGCCTGCGGAAACAGACAGGAATTTCAGGTAAGCAGATACGAACTTGAAAATCAGAGAACAAGTTACAGCATATATACTGTCGAACATTTCAGAAGAAAATTTCCTGATGATGAACTGTTTCTCCTTGTGGGCAGCGATATGCTTATGAGCTTTGAAACATGGTACAGGTTTGAGGATATATTAAAAAATGTAACGCTCGCTGTTATTTCAAGAAATCAGGGAGACAGGAATATTTTAATTGAAAAAGCTCAAAAACTTGGTGA
Source organism: Ruminococcus sp. UBA4383 (assembly GCA_002389995.1). Taxonomy (GTDB): domain Bacteria; phylum Bacillota; class Clostridia; order Oscillospirales; family Ruminococcaceae; genus Ruminococcus. Next base: position 2,273 of record DGRR01000099.1, read on the forward strand.
ATATGGCAGAATTATCATAGGAAAATCAGCCCCTTTGGTGATATCTTCAACGGAAATACGAAAAAAAATTGCAAAAAATGAGAATTACTCTTGCTATCTTGATGAAAATGTAGTACAATATATAAAGTCGGAAAATTTATACCGATGATAATTTAAGAGAGAGGTGATTTTTTTGTTTTACGATACTGACAGCATGAAAAAATATTTAAAAGAGCATCTTTCTCAGAAACGTTTTCAACATTCACTCAATGTTGCTGCGGAATGCAGAAAGCTCGCAATCAAATACGGGGAGGATACCGACAAAGCCTATATCGCAGGTCTTCTCCACGATATATGCAAGGAAATGCCGCACGAAAAACAAAGGGAACTCGTCCTTAAAAGCGGATTTACTGTGTGCCGTGAGGAACTCGAAACACGCTCACTCCTGCACGGAATAGCAGGTGCATACTATGTCAAGAAAAAATTCGGAATCGAAGATATAGATATCCTCAATTCCATACGCTTTCATACAGTCGGCAGGGCAGGTATGTCAAGACTTGAAGAAATAGTCTACCTCGGCGACCTCGTTTCAGCCGAAAGAGATTACAAAGATGTTGACAAAATGAGAAAAATAACTTATACTGATATAAATGATGCTATGAGAGAGGCTTTCTCATTTTCAATAAAATCAGTGGTGAAAAAAGGTGGAGTTATACCGCTATGCACCGTTGAGGGGTACAATTTTTACACAAGATTACAAAAAGAATATAATCCGTAAAACAGAATACCTGAAAAGAGGCTTTTTAATGATAGAAAAGGATACTGTCAACGATGACAGCAAAGAAGTGCCAAAAGCCGAAAAAATTAAAAGACTCGGCAAAATAAGACTTATTGACGGGGTTCTGCCCGAAAATATCGACCCGACCAAAGGTCCTGAACCCGAAAGAATGACGTTCTATGCAAACCATGCCGCAAAACGTTCTCCGCTCTATGATATGAATAATACAAGAGAATTTAAACCTTCTTCATATAAGGGAAAATATGAGGCAAGACCTATCGACTGGAATGACTACGAGAACGATTCCGACTGGGACCCGCAGTTCGGAACAAATAATCAAAATAATTCTTCCCAACAGTACGATGAAAAATATGCAGGTTCTGACAGCCACATCGTACTTAAAAGAAATTCCCCCGAAAATACGGACGACAGGAATATTTCCGAAGAAAATAATAAAAATACTAAAAAGAAGAAAAAAAATTCTGAGGAAAATAAAATGAAAAAAGCAGAAAAGCTTAGAAAAAAAAGAAAAGCCAATGCAGTCAATTTCTTTGTGAAGCTTGTATCAATTGCACTCACTCTCACTACTATGGCTTTGCTTGTACTCCATATGCCGATTTTTATAGATACCAAAACAGGCGACAAGGTTTCAATAACCTACCTCGTCAAGCACTGGCAGCCCCTCGTTACCGTTGAGGGCGAAATCGACAAAACCAAAATAGTGGAAAATATCCAGATAGATGAAGAAACAGTTGAACCCGATTATACAGACGGTCTCGACCTCCCTCAGCTTGTGGAAGGTCAGTACAGCGTGCTTTTGCTGGGATTTGATGAGGACGTTTTCAATACCGATGTAATGTGGGTGTGTCAGTTCGATATAGGTAACGGAAAATTAAATATCCTGCAAATACCGAGAGACTGCTGTCTGCCCGATTATACCACAAGCGTAACAGGAAAAATAAACAGCGTCTATTCAATGGGAAGAAGTGACATAAATCCACCTATACAGCGTGTTGTCGATGCTGTTCAGGAAAATTTCGGAATCCCCATAGATGCATATATAACTACTGTATGCTATGATATCGTGGATATGGTTGACCTCATAGGAGGAATCCCGATACACATTGACAATGAAATAATCTATGAGGCTGACAAGATAATCCCCGCAGGTGATGTCGTTTTGAACGGCGCACAGTCCGAATGGTTTATCCGTTTCAGAAGGGAATGGCTTACAGGTGATATAGGACGTATGCAGAATCAGAGACGTTTCATGGCGGCTGCTATGAGCAAACTCATAAGCATAGTTGCCGATGAGGGAAGAATGAAGCTTTACAGCTATATGAAACAGATATATGACAATGAGTATATCTATACCGATATGAGCCTTGAAGATATAAGTATGCTCGCAGATTTTGCGTCTACTCTTTCAATGGACAGCGTACAGGTAAATATGGTTCCCGGAGAAGATGCTGAATATTATGCCCCTGACGGTCATATCTATGATGTTTATTCCATTCACCGAGATGAAACTCTCGATATGCTGAACAAGTATTACAGACCCTATCAGCGTCCCATGTTCAAAACAGATACTGCTATTGTTGAACTTATCGAAAACCACAGCTACACTATTTATGACGATACAAGCGAAACTCTTGATGACCTCCAGAATGCGACAGAACCTAAGCGTGACCCCAATAAAGCTGTAAAATAAGAAAGGAATGATATAATGACTGAACAGGAAAAACTTGAACTGATTGTAAAAACTCTCGACGACAGGAGAGGAGAAGATATTCAGGCTCTTAAAATCTCTGATTTGACTATCCTTGCAGACTATTTCGTAATAGTCAACGGTACAAGCAATACCCACGTCAGAACACTTGCTGATGAAGTGGAATTTCAGCTTTCACAGAAAGGCATTGAACCGCAAAGACGTGAGGCTGATACGGGCAATACATGGATAATCCTCGACTATGCCGATATTATAGTACACGTTTTCTATAAGGAAACAAGAAATTTCTATAACCTCGAAAGTCTCTGGGCAGACGGTCAGCCCGTTGATATAAGCCATTTGATTGTTAAGGAGTAATATGAACGAAAACGGAAGAAATATCTGCATCGCAGTAGCAGTATATACTGCCATAAAACAGATACTTAATTTAATCATAGGCGGATTTTTCTGGGGCGGTCTGCTGATTGCAGTCGGAATCCCGCTGATAATGGGACTGCTTCTTCTTTCAGGGATAAAATATATGAACTATGCAGTATCTGCAATGATAGCTGTTGTAGTTATCCGCCACATAGGATATAACATAACAAATTTGCCGTCAACAGCTATATATCTCATAGAGGCGGTTGCAGATGTATTTTGTATTATTCAGCTCACCCTGAACAGAAATGTAAGGGAAAATTTCAGCAAGGGTATAGGCGGAAAATAAGTTAAAGAGGATATTTCCAACAAATTAATATGTTAATATTGTTGCAAAGTAACGAAATTGAGGTAATTAAAAAAAATGCTTGACATCTCCTCGGTTTTGTGCTAAAATATATCTATATTCTTTATTGCAGAATTATATGAAAATTGTCTGCTGTGATTCAGAGTGCATGATGCCACACGCCTTTCGGCGGTTAGCATATATATGTCGGTCTATCCGATAAACCTCTGAATAAGGGAGGGAAATGTAATGGCAGAAGTTCGTGTCGGTAAGAACGAATCTTTGGACACTGCTCTTAAAAGATTTAAGAGATCATGTGCTAAGGACGGCGTTATTGCTGAAGTTCGTAAGAGAGAACACTACGAAAAACCTTCAGTAAAACGCAAGAAGAAGTCCGAGGCAGCTCGTAAGCGTAAATATTAATCTTACGACAGTTATGTATATTGATGAAAGCAGGTGTCAAAACCTGCTTTTTTCAATATGATAAACTTTAAAGGAGAATAAATATGATTAAAAAATTACTCGTCATACACGGTCCGAATCTCAACCTTCTGGGAGAACGTGAACCCGGTGTTTACGGCAACGAATCAATTGACATACTTAATAACGAAATAATCGACAGAGCAAAGAAAAATAATATGGAATGTGAAATTTTCCAGTCAAACCATGAGGGCGCAATAATTGACAAACTCCATTCCGCAAGAACTTCATTTGACGGAGTTATAATAAATGCAGGTGCTTACACTCATTACAGCTATGCAATAAGAGATGCTATCGCTGCAATAAAAATCCCAGTGATTGAAGTGCATATAAGCAATATTGATGCCCGTGAGGAGTTCCGCTCAAATTCAGTAATTGCACCCGTCTGCAAGGGAAGTATATGCGGATTCGGACTTTTAAGCTATTATCTCGCTGTACAGGCTATGACGGAAATGTGAGGCGTATTATGGACAGATTTGAAAAACTTTTCGCAGAACTTCCGCATGATGCAGAATGTGCGCTCATAACATCTGATATAAACCGCAGATATTTTACAGGTATGAAATCTTCTGACGGCACTGTACTTGTTTTCCGTGACAAGGCATACCTGATAATTGATTTCAGATACATCGAAAAGGCAAGGGCTACCGTTACAAATGCGGAAGTAATCGAACAGAAAAAATTATATTCCCAGATAGCTGAACTGATTAAAAAACATAATGTTTCAAGTATGGCGATAGAAGCACAGACCATGACTGTCAGCCAGCTTAATATCATAAGAAACAAATTCAGGGATATTGAAATTATTGATACTGATATGCTCAGTAATGCCATAAATACCCTCAGATGCTATAAATCTCCCGAAGAAATCGAATGTATCAAAAAAGCTCAGGAAATTGCTGAAAAAGCCCTCTATGACATTCTCGGATTTATAAAAGTCGGTGTTACGGAGCGTGAAATTGCACTCGAACTCAATCATAAAATGTTCCTTTACGGTGCGGAGGATTTATCCTTTGAAACAATAGTATTATCAGGTGCAAATACTTCAATGCCCCACGGTGTACCCTCGGATAAACCCGTACAGGACGGAGAATTTGTACTTATGGATTTCGGTGCGGTCTATAAGGGATATCACAGCGATATGACAAGAACTGTCTGTGTCGGCAAACCCTCGGAAGAAATGGAAAAAGTCTACAATATCGTTCTTGAAGCACAGAATACCGCCATAAATGCCGCTCACGGAGGTATGACGGGCAGTGAACTCGATAATATTGCACGTTCAATAATTGAAGACGCAGGATACGGAGATTATTTCGGTCATTCACTCGGTCACGGTGTAGGGCTTGAAATACATGAAAAGCCTAACGCATCACCCAATTATATACATGAATTGAACAGCGGTGCAGTTGTTACGGTTGAACCGGGTATTTATATCGAGGGTAAATTCGGAGTGAGAATTGAAGATTTTGTCATTTTAAACGAAAATAACTGCGAAAATATGACTAAATTTCCCAAAAACTTAATTTCTTTGTAAAATATCGTTTTAGGTATTGCAAAAATCTTTGAAATATGCTAAAATAGATTATTATAATATAAAAATACGGAGGTATTTATAATGATTTCAGCAGGAGATTTCAGAAACGGCGTTACTTTTGAACTTGACGGACAGGTTGTGCAGGTTGTTGAATTCCAGCACGTTAAGCCCGGAAAAGGTGCCGCTTTTGTAAGAACAAAGTATAAGAACGTAATCACAGGCTCAGTTGTTGAAACTTCTTTCAACCCCACTGCAAAATTCCCCACAGCTTTCGTTGAGAGAAAGGATATGCAGTACAGCTATAATGACGGTGACCTCTACTACTTCATGGATATGGAAACTTATGAGCAGCTTCCCGTAAGTGCATCTGTACTCGGCGATAACTTCAAATTCGTAAAGGAAGAGATGATTTGTAAGATTCTCTCATATAAGGGCAACGTTTTCGGTGTTGAACCGCCCAACTTCGTTGAACTCGTAGTAACTCAGACTGACCCCGGATTCAAGGGCGATACAGCTACAAATGCCACAAAGCCCGCTGTACTCGAAACAGGCGCAGAAATTAAAGTTCCGCTTTTCATTGACGAGGGCGAAAAGATTCAGGTTGATACAAGAACAGGTGAATATATGTCAAGAGCATAATTTCTGCTCTGATATTTAACGAAAGGGGGAGCTGTTTATGAAGCTTACCGAAAAAATGTCATATTTACAGGGACTTAT
>DGRR01000204.1 GCA_002389995.1 Ruminococcus sp. UBA4383
GAAAGATTTATGGAAAAAGTAGAGGATTCAATTATCTGCACCGATATTATGGGGAGCGACCACTGCCCCGTATGCCTTGTCACAAAATAGGAGAAACTATGTTTAATATTTTTTCGGAAAAGAAAATCCCCATTCCGCAGGGATTTTCAGAAAATGATGTGAAAATTGAATCGAGTATCTGCACAGGCGAGAAAACTATCGGCTTTTATGACAAACATTCAAAAAAATTAATGTTTGCGGAACTCGTCAAATCAGAAAGCGATATTGATAAATTCTATAACAAATACGGTATTGAAAGGAAAAAATAATGGATTTTCAGAGACTTGAAAAAAATTTAATTGACAATATCTATGAGGCTCAGCTCAAAATAGGTTATGAAAAAAGACCCGTCAGCTTTAATTATACCACACAGTCACTCTGTCATCTCTTGAATGTAAATGATATAACAGAAGAAATTCTGTCTCAGTTCAGAAGCGATAAAACAGGCGATATTTCATTCCGCCCCATAAAATCAGGCTGGTGCATAACCGTTTCGGAAATCGGTGCGGATTACGTTCACGAAAACTGCAAGGGCGGTTTTATCGCTGATTTGATTGAAACTGTAAGACATCACGGCAAATCCCTTGACGATATTTTTAATATTTTTAAGAAATATTCCGATAACGTCTGCATCGAACAGAAAAATAATGAGGAATTTGACTACCTTGTCTATTTCAAGGACGGTATCCCCGACAACTATTATTACTGCATCACAGATGAGGGTCTGCATATAACCTATCACAGATTTACAAAAGAGGACTATGAGGACTTTAATTTCTGATATAATTAAAAAATAAATATTTATTTTCCGCTTGACATTTTATGTATAATGTGATATAATATTCAAGTATCGTGATTGTGCGGTATGTTATCCTTGCCCGCAGTCGGTTGCAGGGCATAGCCCAGAAGGAGGTGTTTATAATGGCAAAAGTATCCGCTAAATATGAGGTAATGGTTGTTTTCAGCCTCAAAAACGGTGAAGAATCCATGAGAGCTCTCATCAATAAGTTCAAGGAGAGAATCGAGCGTCATGCTGAAGCTGTTGAAGTCAACGAGGATTGGGGTAAGCGTAAGCTTGCATATCCTATCGAGGACGAAACAGAAGGTTACTATGTAATCTATACTTTCACTTCACAGCCCGAATACCCCGCAGAGCTTTCAAGACGTCTCAATATTGCTGACGGTATTCTTCGTTCACTCGTTACTGTTGTTGAATAATTCTACTTCATTTTTTTAAGGAGGCGGTCAGATGAATAAAGTTATGTTAGTTGGCAGACTTGTTGCCGACCCCGAATTTCGCCAGAACCCGACAGCCAGTGTTTCTTGCAGAATAAGAGTTGCTGTTGACAGACGCTTTGTTGATAAGAATACAGGCGAAAGACAGGCAGATTTCATTAACTGTACTGCATGGGGGTCAACTGCTGAGTTTGTAAACCGTTATTTCAATAAGGGTAAGCTTATCGGCATTGAAGGTACTCTCAGAACAGGCAGTTATCAGGACAAGAATCACCCTGATGTTACTCACTATACTACTGATGTGTTGATTGAAAACGTTGAGTTTGTCGGCGGTAAATCAGAATCAGGCGGTAATAATAATTATCAGAATAACTACAATAACAACAATTATAATAACGGCTACAATAATAATGGCGGCTATAATAATAATGGCTACAACAACGGCGGTTATGATAATAATAATTACTCTGCTCCTCCGCAGGCAGCTCCTCAGCAGCCACAGAATAATGACAGTATGTCGTATGGCAGTAATCAGGATTTTGAGGAAATTATCAGCGACGGAGATGTTCCGTTCTGAAAACATTACTAAGATAGGAGGATAAAGGAAATGCCAATGGATAAGGAAAGAGGTCCCCGTCCCGCTAAGAAGCCCCGCAAGAAGGTTTGTATGTTCTGTGCTGACAGAATCGAGAGAATCGACTATAAAGACCTCAACAAGCTCAGAAAATGCATGACTGAGAGAGCTAAGATTCTCCCCAGACGTGTTACAGGCACTTGTGCATTCCACCAGCGTGAACTTACTGTTGCTATCAAGAGAGCAAGACATATCGCTCTTCTCCCTTATGTAAGCGACTGATTGTAAAATATAACTGTACAGTTTCGGCTGTGCAGTTTTTTTATTTAAAATAATTTTATTGGTGTGGTGATATTATGGAACTTGTTGAACGTATAGGAGTAAACCTTTTTATTCAGGTAATAATAGAAATGTGGAACGGCATATTTCTGCTGATAATGATATTTTCGCTGATAATTTCCATAAGGGATAACAGAAAAAATAAGCATATAGATATTGTTATACCTTTTACAACAGACATACTTGTATTTTATATAGCATTATATATTTACAATTTATGTAATATAATGGGAATAGTGTATGAATTTAAAACGGACAGAATATCATATTGGATAGTACACATTGCTGTTTTTGTGTATTATGTGATAGGGGCATTTCAGACACTTTTCTTTTTGCAGTTGGTCAACAGATATATTGCAAAAAAATACAGATTCAGACGGCTTAAAATACTTACGAATATTCTCCAGCTTATGCATATAGTACCTGTTGCATTTCTCATTGCAACTCCTTTTAACGGTGCGCTTTACTATTTCACCGAAAAAAACGAATATATCAGGGGAGATTATTTCTATGTATGGCATATTCTTTCAATCGGGACAGTAATATTTATTTTCGGGGTGTTTCTTATGTATCGCAAAAAAATAGATTCAATGTTGAAGCAGATTATGGTTATTTTAACAGTAGTTCCTGTGATTGGCTTTATTCTGAATACAAGTTACAGTTATATAAGTTTTAACAATATATGTGTATCTGTTGCCGCACTCTTAATATTTCTTATGTATGAAAAATATAAGAATGATATGATTATAAAAAATGCTAAGGAACTTCTGACAGTTCAGGAAGAACTTGCAAAAAATAAATATGATTTGGAAAAAACTAAAAATGAAGCCCTTATTGCACAGATACAGCCCCATTTTATAAACAATTCCCTTATGGCTATACGCTCACGCTGCCGCAATTATCCGGAAATATATGAGAGTATCACCAATTTTTCACGCTACCTGCGCTCGCACTTTGAGGCTATCGGTGATACGGAAATGATAACGTTTGAGGAGGAAATGGAAAATATAGAGGCTTATCTCTATCTTGAACATGAAAATTACGGTGAAAAATTAAAGGTTGAATATGATATTGAACTCGATGATTTTCTTATTCCTTCACTTTCTGTTCAGCCCCTTGTTGAAAATGCAGTCCGTCATGGCGTGGCTACATATGAAATGGGCGGTATCGTGAATATAAATGTTAAAAAAATTGAAGATAAAATATATATCGACATCATTGACAGGGGATTTGGTAAAAATAACCCCACACCCCAGCAAATAAGACGAAAAGCTGTAGGAATTGAAAATGTCCGTGCAAGATTAAGGCTTATGGCGGGCGGAAATCTTGCGATTATCGGAAACGAAAACGGCACTACTGCACGAATTACCCTTTTGTATAACAGTGAACATTAACAGGAGGTATACTATGATAACATTATCTGTTGACGACCAGAAATCATCTGCTGAACTTATGCAGTTCATGCTCAATAATATTGACCCTGAAGGCACACATATGATTGCAGGCAGTGCCGAGGAAGCCCTGTCACTTCTAAATAATACAGTTCAGATTGTGTTTCTTGATATAGAAATGCCCGTCATGAACGGCATAGAACTCGCTAAAAAAATAAGAGAAAAATATGACAAGATAAATATAATCTTCATAACAGGCTATATCGAATACAGCTATGAGGCATACAGCACCCGTCCGAGCGGATTCCTTAAAAAACCTGTCTGCGAACAGGATATAATCCATGAACTTAATAACCTGCGTTTCCCCATAAACAAGAGAAAAGCTCCGCTGATTGTAAACTGTTCCCCCTTTGCTATTTTCCTGAAAGACCAGCCCTATGATTTCAAGCGTGACCGCACAATCGAACTTTTTGCATATCTTGTTTACCGTAACGGTGCTTTCTGCACAAACGGCGAACTGCTTGGGGCATTGTGGGGCGGAGACCCCGAAAAACAGGGGTATCTCCGCCAGCTTGTCATGGATATGCGTGAGTGCCTGCGTGAAATAAATTCGGAAAATATTATTATCAAAAAATACGGAAAAATAGGAATAAATATAAATGAACTCAATTATGAGGGTAATCCGGCTGATATAATAGAGGAATTTCATTGGATATAATATATTTATCATATTTTATATATTAGAATATCACATAATTTTCATCATATTATCATATAATTTTCATATTAATCTGAAATATTTGCCGAAATTTGTAACAGTTCAGTAACAGTGGATATGATATAATTATATCAGATATAAAGATTACATACTGGATTTTGAAAACTATATTATCATAATTGATTTTTTATAATTGTCAGATTTTTGTACATATGAGGTGAAATAATTGGAAAATACCGAAAAGATGCATGAAACTGAATATAAAAATAATGAAAAGAAAAAAAAGCATCAGTCCCCTATGAATCCGATACAGGTCTTTCTCCTTAATTTTCTCATAGTAATTACTGTCCTGTGGCTTTTATTCGGCTTTGTAATCGGTGCGGCAGTCGCTCCGAACAACGATATGTCACCGAATATAAAAGCTAAGGATATGCTCATATATTACAGGCTTGAAAAGGATTTCCGTTCTCAGGACGTTGCCGTGCTTTCAAAAAACAATACAACCTATGTCGGCAGAATAGTAGCAACAGAGGGCGACAGCGTTGATATTACCGATGAGGGACAGCTCATCATCAACGGCAATATGGTCTCAGAACCCGATATTCACGCTTCAACGCCACGATTTGATGAATTTCTGTCATATCCCGTTACACTCGGAGAAAATGAATATTTCATTCTTGCCGATTCAAGAGGCGGTGCTGAGGACAGCAGATATTATGGCTGTGTGAATTACAGCGAAATACTCGGAAAAGTCATAATGATAATCAGAAGAAACAGCATTTGACCTTTGGGAGTGATGTAGATGAAATGGCTTAACAGTATCGCAAAAGCCGCAAATAATCTGCTTATGGTATTTGCAGCCCTGATTGCAGCCGTTCTTCTGGTTACAGGACTGTATGTTCTCAATGATATATACTATACCAATGCGGCGGCTTTTGTTTCCTATGATTTGCTTAAATACCGCCCTGTACCAAAATCATCGGACGATGAAACAATTGAATATACCTTTGAAAACCTTAAACAGATAAATTCCGATACCGTCGGCTGGATTGAAATGTTCGGCACTAATATAAACTATCCCGTAATGCAGGGCGACAATAACCTTGAATACCTTAACAAGGATATTTTCGGATACCATACCTTTACAGGCTCAATCTATCTGGCAGCCGAAAATGACAGCGAAATGGGCGACTGGTATAATATCATCTACGGTCATCATATGGAAAACGGAGCAATGTTCGGTGATATAGAAAAATACCTCGATTCAGACTATTTCGCATCACATAACGAGGGAATACTCCAGACTGAAAAAGGAGATTACCATATAAGCGTTTTTGCCTGTATCAAGACAAATGCCTATGAAGATACGGTCTATCAGGTGAAAGAAAATGCAGAAGAAAAATATCCCGCTCTGAAAGATTATATCAGAGAACATTCAGTCACTCAGTCTGATATTCCTGAATTGTCAGATGATTTGCGTGTTCTCGGTATGTCAACCTGTTCAGATGCTGTCACGGACGGCAGAATCGTACTCTTTGCAAGTATTTCCCCGTGGAATGAAGCGACAGACGGTGACGCTTACGAGCGTATGTCATACAATAATCATGATGAGGAGAATATCAGCGATATTCAGTCTCTTTCCGCTGTCGGTCATGATTTAAGAAAAAATAAATGGGCGTTTCTCAATCTTATGTGTGTTCTCTGTACTGCGCTTACTCTCCTGCCCATATGGACGATTAAGCGCAAGTACGGTCAGCTCCCGTATGCAAGAAAATTAATCCGCACTCTTGATGACGAAAATCAGGAATTACAGGAAAATGCTCAGGCTGAAAAGAATAATGAAACAGATATGCAGCCCGATGAGGAGGATATCAATAATCCGCAATATGACGAAAACAATGATATAATATCCGACCTTAAACATTTTATCAGAAAATGCCATGTCGGAATTATTCTTGAAATAATTATACTTATTGTTTCTGTAATAGTATTTCTTATTACAGAAGATTTAACAGGGCGCATGGGTATCCGTGACAGGTGGACGGGAATTATGATACTTATTTCTGCCGCCGCCCTTATTACAGATTTTATATGCCTGCGGTACAGGGGTAAATTACCGCAGGAAAATCCGCAGAACCCTGATGAACCACAGGAGGTTAATAATTCCGAAAACTGATACATATTATTAGGGGGGTGATTTTTGATGAACGGAAAACAGCTTTGCAATAAAACTATTTTCAAAAGAATACAGATATTTTTCATAATTGTAGTAATGGCTGTATCTTTTATCCCTGAGGAAATTATAGATACATATGCCTACGAAATCAGCGAAACCGAAATAACTGACACAGATAATACTGAAACAGACAATACTGAAACAGACATTACAGAATCGGAGCTGGAATATCAGGTCATCAGCGCATCACCTGATGAGGACGATTCACAGGTAATCACACTTGACGGTCTTATGCCGTCAAATGCCGCTGTAAGTGTAAACAGTCTCAATGAACCGCCTGAAAAAAATCTCTGCGCCTATGATATATCCATATCTGACAATAACGGCGAGAATTTTCAGCCCCAGAACGGTTCAAGCATTAAAGTTCAGATTACAAACTCAAATATAGCAGAAGCCGTTGCATCAAATAACAAGCTCCGTCTGTGGCATATTGATGATGACGGTGTTCGTGAGGAAATACATAATTTTACAATACAGGACGATACAATAACTTTTGAAGCATCAGGATTTTCTGTATATGAAGTTGACGACAGCGGTCCCGCACTCGTGACATACCGGTTTAAATGGCCTGATATGGACGGAAACTATAAGGACTACTATTTCCATACATCAAGCACAAATTCAAGCGGAGCATACAAGGAAATATGTCAGCAGACAATAAAAGACGGTGAAACCCTCATATTCCCGCAGCTTCCTGCCAATAACAAAGATACATTCGTCGGCTGGTTTGTTTATGAGAATGGCACTTTGTCCGAAGAACCTTTTGATTTCAATAATGTACCCAAAGTTACAGAGACTAAAACTGTTGAACTGCGTGCGGTGTTCAAGTCATACGCATACCTCATATTCTATGAGCAGACGGACTATACTACCGGAAAACCTCCTGTTCTTGCCACAAGGCGAGCAATCTTTGATGATAATGGAAAGGCAGTGCTTTCCAGCGAAGGCATTACTGTTATATATGATGATCATGATAGCGACAAGGCTGAAAACCAGCCCGCACAGAAAGTATTCAAGGGCTGGAAAGTTGAAAACAGTCCGGTTTATGAAAACGATAACGATGCATATAGTGTTACCATAGACGGAAATTCATATACAATAGAAAAAATTAATCAATCTCCTGATGATGAAAATTCGGAAACTGAGGAACAGGGAGTTTATCTGAGGCTTTATCCTGTGTTTGAGGATATACGCTGGCTCGGATTCGATACGGGTGAAAAGGGAAGCGGTGCAACTTATATTCCGCCTGTATATTTTGAATTAGGTGAAGGATTTTCATTCAGCGGCAGAAGTGTTCCTGTCCGTGCAGGATATACTTTCGGCGGCTGGTTTACAGAACCAAACGGAGGCGGTCAGCAGGTAACTGACGCAAATCAGAATCTTGTCTCCTCTCTTAATACCGATAAACTTGAAATTAAAGAAGACGGAAAATTATATGTAAAGGAAAATATTACAAACGAACAGGGCAAGAAAATTGTTCAGGTCGATTTGTACGCAAACTGGATACCCGCAAATTCAAAATATACTGTCACAATCTGGAAACAAAAGGCTACTGATGAGACCAATATGGATACAATTGATGACAGAACACTTTATCCGCAGTATAAGGGGAAAGAACATGATAATGAATATGAACAGTTTATCAGCGAAAAAAATGAGGAATCAAAGCTGAAATCATATGACTATTCCGAAAGTTTTTCCATCGATGAACTGACAGAAACTAATGTTTCTGTTGCGAATATCTATAAAGATTTAGTCAGAAATAAAATCAAGGAGGATTATACAGGCTTCCATTATGCCGATTGCAGTTATGATATGGAAGTAAGAGGTGACGGAAAAACCGTTCTTAATGTTTACTATGACCGTAACGTGCATACATTGAAATTTAATGTAGGAAATTATAATACGACTGTTTTTGAAAAAACAGCTCTGTATGGTGCATCTATTGTTGATATCTTTCCCATACCGAATTATAAGGACTATATCTGGAACGACAGCAGCAATCCGAAAATATATGACTATGTCCTTGCAACATTGGAGACAATGCCCAACAGCGATGTAACTTTTACTGCTGAATCAAGAGCAGCAACCAGATATATCTATTATTATGTTGAAATAGATGAAAGCGACCAAGATGAATATTCAGAAACAAGAACTTTTAATGGTCAGCTTTATGGTCTTTACAAAACTGTAAATCATGGATTTTATGTTTTGACTTACGATGAAGAATATCATCCGATAGAGGGTTACAAGCGTGAAACAGGTTTGGCAGATCCGGCTTTTGGTGAGGCAGGAATAAGGGCTAATGGTCGTAATGACCATTTTCAACAAGATGATACAGCCCCGATTGGCGGATATACTACCAATCGTACCACAGTACGGGATATAAACTATCTTTACTATAAGAGAGACAGTTTTAACGCCGTTTTTAGAAATTCAAAAGATAACAGCATTATCAGTGAGGAAAGCATATTATATAGTCAAAAAGTTGAAAATTATGTTCCTAATCCTCCCACACCTGATGAAGGCTATGAGTTTTCAGGCTGGTATGCAGATACAAACTGCACAACAAGAGTATTCTTTCATGAACCGACAGAAGAAGAAATTGATTCTATCAGAGATGCAAACGGCAATGCAAACTATCAGGTATATGAAAGAATGCCTGCCTACAATATACAGCTTTATGCAGGTTATGCACAGAAATACTACCTGATTAAGATAGACCCCAACGGCGGTGAACTTGCTGACAGCCAGTCTACATGGTTCTGGGAACCCTATGACGGTGACCCTATCAGTGAATATAATACCGTTACAAGAAACTATGTACCCGATGCGAACGGTACTTTCTACTATGCACTCCATGACAGAAACTATCATCATCTTAGTGACGAATGGAGCGAATATGAGAGCGGTCTTGACAGAAGTGCAAAATATACCGAAAATATAGAAGAATCCACAAGCGATATAAAATACATTATATCTCCGGGACACTATCGTTATCTCGGCTGGTACAGAGTGAACAATGACGGAACAGAAGAACCTTACAATTTCAGTGAGCGCATAACGAAAAATGTTCATCTGCGCCTGCACTGGAAACAGCTTGGAACATACTATATCAAATATGATGCAAAGGAAGGAACTATCGACAACAGCGACGAAAACGAAACAACTTTTCAGTTCCTCGATGCTGACAACTATGAGGACCATGCGGATATAGTTGTTACCCGTGTTGCACATCCACCCAGCGGTTTCAACTTTACCGGCTGGAGAATTAAAAATGATTCATCAGGTACAATATACTATCCGGGACAGAGTTTCCAGTTTGCTTCAAGTCTGGCTGAACCGCTTGATTATTACAATGAAGATACAGGTGAGAATGAAACAAGACAGACTATAATTCTCGAAGCTGTATATGATGAAATAAAAAATGCCTCCATTATTTATGACGCAAACGGCGGTACAATAGATGATGAAGCTCTCGCAATTGCTAATGCAGGCGGTGCGCTTGAACATCTTTTCAAAGACCCGAATGATACTCAGGAATATTCGGTTACAGCCGACAAAAAACAGCTTATTGTAAAGGATTTAGTAAACAATACTGCTGTAAAACTCAGCAACGGCGAAGGTTTTTCAAATGAAGGTCTTAAATTCGTAGGCTGGAAAGACAGCAACGGAAATTTCTTTACATCTGACAGCATTAAAACATATGTGGATAACAAAGAACCCCTTACACTCTATGCACAGTGGCAAACAAAAGTTTATTTCGACAAGAATAATGAACATGCCAACGACTGGGGCGGTACATGGGATTCCACAAAATATACATGGGACGACGAGAAAGGAATGTACTATACTGTCGTAAATCTCGGTGAAACCGTCGGAAAACCACAGAATACACCTGTTTCTTCAAATAGTGACGAAATGTTCCGTTACTGGTCTCTTAATAAATCAGGAGACGATATGACAACTGAGCCTTTCAATTTCAGTCAGCCCATAACTCAGGATATGCTCGGTGACAACGATTATCTCACGCTTTACGGCTGCTGGAATACTCCTGTAAAAATCCCTGTACATCTCATTGATACTTCTGACGAAACATGGGTAAAGCATGACGATTGGCTTATAAACGGAGCTGATACAAAAATTGTTCTCAGCGATTCAACTCCTGTATTACTGGGAACAAAGGAGGAGTCATATGCATATGCCGACAGCACTAAACTTAACGACTATAAATGGGCTTTTGCCTGCGTTTCAGAAGACGGAGAAGGCTACACCGTTTCGGAAGATACTTTAATAAAAAGTATATGGTACGATTCAGGTGACGGCAAAGTAAAGGTTAAATACAGCGATGATTCAGTACATGATTTTGATACCGATAATGATGCTGTATATCTTGTATATTACAAGGATTCAACAATCAATATAAACTATGAATATATGCCTATCAGCGGAGGATTTACAAATATAACAAACAGTGTAAGAAGTGAAGCTCCAAAAAATGTAGATTTTTCTAATGCAAATAATAATCCTTATAATATGTATAACAAGATAACAAGACCGCTTTACTATGCAAATAACAATAATTATCAGTATTATTCATTTGCTGTTGGTGAGAAAAATGCTTCTTCTGTTTCTGACCTCAAAGTAATTACCAATCATTCCGACAGCGACATCAGCCGCCCACCGTTGAGCGTGCGCCGTGTATGGAACGGATTTGAGTATTCTCTTGACGGTGTAAACTGGAATGACTGCGGATATATTGATTTGTATGTTATATATTACGAAAATCGTCCGACAATCGTAAATCTCACCGAAAAAACTATCGCTATGCCTGAGAATATGTCTGATGAATTTGAGTATAAAGTAGAAATTGAACAGAAAGAAACTCAAAAAGTTACAACAACATTTTATTATAAAAGACAGAGCAGAGAAGAATATGTTCCAATAAATACTGGTAATTATCAAACTCATACCGATGAAACTGAAACACCACCTTCTGTCATCATGCCTGAGTCAAAAGTATATCTTTCTGACAGTGATATTGAACAGTATGTTCTCTTTTACAGCAAGCCTGCGGATATCACAAGCGATTATATCAGATATGGAAACGCAACATATAATGCAGGTTATGGAAATCGTGAGGTTTATTATAGGGACACAACTTCTACTGAAATAACTCAGACTATAACAATAATACAGGCACCAAAAGAAAATTACAGTACAACAAATGATGCGGTTTCAGGCGACCATATTTATAACAGCAGTTACACTTCATCATCTGACAGCACAGAAAAAACTATAACATATACAAACAAACGCATTCCCTATGCTGAACTGAATGTTGCTGTAATCGAAAACAGTAAAATTATCAAAAAGAATGAAATAAGAACTGATAATGGCAATATTTATAAGCATGGATTTAATTCTATACCGGAAAAATGGAATATTTCAGACAGTTCTGTTGTTTCTCCGAATGCACTTATAAACAATAACAGCGAATATGTTTTCGCAGGTATTGTTTCGGGAAATGCTGACAGCAATACTGAAATTGTAACTGTCGCTGATAAACCTGTTCAGTCATTGTCGTTCGGTAAACTGAGTGACAATTCTTATAATCTGTATCTCAATGATGATACATCAAAACTCCTCGGTGAAAAGGATATATATTTTGTATACGTCAAAAGACCTAAAATAAAATATGTATTTGAAAAGCCTGACGGAACATATGTTGATATAACTCCTCTTAATCAGGACAATTCACCTTATAAGAGAAACGGAACAGAAATTTCTCAGAATGAAATTATTCCGCTGACAGATGCTAATTCTTCTCAGAATCCTATGATTGTTTCAAAGGTTTACAGCGGTGAATCGGTATTTATTCTCCCTGATGAACTCGACTATGAAAATAATGAGCGTATGCTTGAATTAAAGTGCATGGGTCTTGGAAATGCAGGCGGAATTAATGATGTTTCAGACAGTACTTCAATGCTGCTTGATATCAGTGATTCAGGTGTGGAATATCGTTTCAGAGGTACTGACAGACCGCAGTTATTACCTGAAAATTCCGTTGTGTATGCAATCTATAAGTTAAACGGTTACAGCCTTACTCTCAATAAATCCGTAACAGGCGACTCAGGCGGAATCAGTGAATTTACTTTCAATATAAGTTCCAATCGGCTTACAAACAATGAATATTATGTGAGCGGAATTGAAGATACTGAAAAAGTTTTCGTTTTAGGCGGCAAGATATCTGTAACAGTCCCCAGAGACAAAAGCGTGACAGTTTACGGTCTGCAAAGCGGAATGTATACTGTATCGGAATCAGATGCAGGAGACTGCGAACTTGTTGTTACAGTGGACGGTCATGAACAGACTGTTACAAATAATTCGTTTAGTTTTAGACTTAATTATGATACCTCAGCTGATGTATTGAATAAATATCCCGTACCCGTAACAGACCATAAAAATACATCTCTGCCGTATATAATTATTATAACTTTGCTGGCTGCCGCCGCAACAGTTATGCTGACAATAAGACGAAAGGAGAGGATATCCCGTGGAAAATCCGAGATTTAATTTCCTTAAAGGAAAACACCGCAGGGATAAACCTCCCTGAGATTATACGCAGAAAACCAAATCTATAAATTATCGAAAGGATGATATTAATGAAAAACACTATTATTAAAAAGGCTATTGCCTGCATGACTTCTTTAATGGCAGTTTCTGCGCTGTCTGTTTCAATGGCTTCATATGCTGTTGATACACCTACAATCAATAATCCTCCCGCAAATAAACTCGAAACAGCTCAGAGAGAGGTTGGAATACCAGTCAATAAGGATATTGTTCTTTTCAACGTTGACGAAAGCCAGATTCTCTCACCAAATATTATTTATTCTTATGAGGTAACACCTGCAAATATTTCCGGCACAACTCCTGCAAAAATCACTACTTATGCACCCGAAGACCTCGACACTGACGGCAAAACCCCAAAGACTGGTGCTGTTCCGATTACTGTTACAGTAAAGAGTGGTGTGCTTGCTGCTATTTCTACTGTCGGTGATAACACAGAAACTACCACCAAGAAAGAAGCAACTATCTCTTTTGGTGGCACAAATGATATCTATACAAGTGGTACTACAACCTATTCCAATAATAACGTAACAAAGCACGCCACAAATAAAGAAAGTGTTGAAACTGTTGACCTTACTAAGAAAGTAAGAAATTCAATGACAATTACCGTTGATGCAAACAAAATTTATGACCCTGATTATGATAAAGAAGAACACACAAATACACAGGTAAACGGTCCCGGTGTCTATCGTTACAAGATTGAGGACGTTACAACTGGTGACACCCTGAAAGCTTCTGGAATTGACAGAAAGTATCATACAGCTGACGGTGATACAGACAAATACGTTTACCTTGATGTTTATACAAAGTATAATGAACAGAAGAACGGTCTTGTTGTTTACGGCTATGTATTACTTAAAGATGTCACAGATAAAGACAATGTGGACGTAACTTATAACAAAGACACCACAGGCGAAACTCTCAAAGTTACAGGTTTTGATACAGAATCCGAAAATAAAGACAAATACAATGAACAGACTTGTAGCAAGGGTGAGTTGACTTCTGATGCTTACCATACATACAATGTTGAAGTAAGCAAAAAGACTGAAGGTGACCTCGCAGATACTCAGAACAACTTCCCGTTCAAGGTTGAACTCACAAATACAAATACTGTTACTTCACTTGATGATTTCTACTATGTAATTACAAAAGACGGTACTGCTCAGAGCGAAGTTATTACAAATCTTTCAAATGCAGGTGCATGGACACTTGACGGCAACACAGATACAAACCTCCGGCTTCAGAACGGTGACAAGATTGTTATTACAGGTCTCCCCGTTAAAACAAGTATCAAAGTAACTGAAACAAATAATACTGCTGATACTTATTCTGTTTCCGCAACAAATTTAGTACAGCCGACAGGTGGTGATACTACTGCCGCAATTACCCTTAAAGGTAAAGCAGCAGATGATACAGACATAACAGGTACATCACTTTCAGTTGCAAAAGATAAGACAGCAGAAATGAGTGCTGCATTAGAAATTACAAAGACTGATAAAGGTCAGAAAATTGTATTTACCAATACACTTAAAGACATATCTGTTACAGGTTTACTCTTCAACATCGCACCTTTCATATTTATCACTGCTGCCGGTGTGGTTCTTATCACCCTCTTTATGAGAAACAAGAAAAAAGACAATGCTGATAATATGATTTAACAATCTAACGGTTTTGCCTTCCCGTGTGAAAACATGGGAAGGCAAAATTAAAATGGTGATGTTATGCTTAAAACTTTCAGATTT
>DGRR01000109.1 GCA_002389995.1 Ruminococcus sp. UBA4383
ACCATTTTCTTGAATATACGGAAAGCGAGAGCGGGTTCGGTAGTAGTGCCTGATTTTGAGATAACGTTTACAGAGAAGTCCTTGCCCTCGCAGAGAGAGATAACTTCATTGAGATAAGTGGGGTTGATACTGTTTCCGACGTAGTAGATATCGGGAGTATCTTTTTTCATATTGTTGTAAAGGGGCGATTTGAGAAGTTCAATCGCAGCTCTTGCGCCGAGGTAAGAACCGCCGATGCCTATAACGATAAGGATATCGGAATTATTCTTGATTTTTTCGGCAGCGGCTTTGATTCTTGCAAATTCTTCCTTGTCATAGTCAGTGGGGAGATTAACCCAGCCGAGGAAATCATTTCCGAGACCTGTTTTATTTTCAAGGGCAGCAGCAGCGGCTTCCACCTGAGTTTTTATACCTTTGAGTTCGTCAGCATTGACAAAACCTTCAAGATATTTTTTATTGAGCTTTAATGACATTTTAAAATACCTCCATATTCAGCAGGGCATAGTTACCCCACACAATATAATTTACCAAATATATAATACAATATTTTCAGATTTTTTTCAAGTATATTCGGAAAAGTATTTATATATTTGTGCAATCCAAACAATTTTAAACATCTTATTTTATTAATTCTAACAGAGATTTCTTAAATATCCAGCCAAATGAAAGTTTATTGACATTATCATTTGCTGTTACAGGGATTTCGCATACAAGTGTATCTCCGTTATAGAATGAAGCCATACCTATTTTCTGTCCTTTTTTCACGGGTGCATTTATGTATTCGGGAATAACCAAAACACTGCTGAGTTCCTTAGTTCCGACAGGTACTACAAGCATATCCTGTTTCTGTATTTTCAGTTCAACGGAATTTTCAGTGCCGTTGTGTACTTCAAGCGGGTGAAGCATTTCATCGGGAAACATTGTCGCAGTTATTTTATAGTTGCTGAATCCGCTGTTTATAAGTTTTTTAGCCTTGCCGAAAGATATATCCTCATCTTCCGCACCGAGTACAACAGATATATAAACCGTTCCCTTTTCATTTCTTCCCGCCTCTGCAATACAGTATCCTGATTTTTCCGAATGACAGGCTTTAAAGCCGATATGTCTCTCATAAGTTCTTGCAAGAGTATTTTCATTTACAAGTTCCGTCTGACCCGATTTGACAAAATCTCTCCATGTGCGGAAATATTCTTCCAGAATGTCATATTTCAGCAGTTCCCTGCATATCAGAGCCATATCATGTGCTGTTGTGTATTCATTTTCGTCATAGTATCCGCAGGGCGAACA
This sequence comes from Ruminococcus sp. UBA4383, assembly GCA_002389995.1. Lineage (GTDB taxonomy): Bacteria > Bacillota > Clostridia > Oscillospirales > Ruminococcaceae > Ruminococcus. The sequence goes on from DGRR01000109.1 coordinate 1,288, forward strand.
GAATACCGTGTCATGCAGTCCGAGTTCGGAAGCCTCCGTATTCATACGCATCACAAATTCTTCAACGCTCCCCTGTGAATTTTCCGCAAGAACAGTTGCCGCATCATTTGCATTTCCTATGATAACCGATTTAAGCAAATCCCTGACGGTCATCTTGTCGCCTGCCCTTAGCCATACAACTGCGCCCTTAGTACCTGTAACGCTTTCCGAGGCTGTTATTTCATCATCAGGCGAATAAAGTCCCTCATCAATATCTTCCGCAATGATAAGCAATGTCATAAGTTTGCTCAGATACCCGGTATTCAGATGAATGTCAGAATTGTATTCCTCTGCTATATATCCTGTTTCCGCCTCCATAAGAATATATGCGGAAATATTGTTTTCTTCATCAGATTCCGCACACAATGGTATTATCTGTGCAATAAAAATTATCACAAATAAAATATTAATTACTCTTTTCACTTTTATCACCTCATAAAATTATATAAATCAGACAAAGCTATTATTAATTTTATGGGTAATTTTCGTAAGATATGCATAAATAAAATTTTTTCACTTGACTTTTTTTTATTTTTGTGATATAATACTCTCGTTATATGCCGCTGTGGTGGAATAGGCAGACACAAGGGACTTTGATGTTTGTACACACTTTATTGAGTGTGTCTGCGGTTTATCCGTAGAGAGTGCCCACAGAGAAATCTGTGGAGTAGAAGTCGGCTAAAACGGTGAAGGCACAAACAGAACGCCGTGCTAACTCATTCGGGTGAGTGTAGAGACTTTACACCGACTACCTAAGTCCGAAAGGATATGGTAAAGACCAAGTCCAGACTACAACACACTTTCGTGTGGCTATGGTAACATAGAGTAGTAAGAAAATCCCTCGCCCCTAAAGCGTACCGGTTCAAGTCCGGTCAGCGGCACCACAAAACATCGTAAAATCGGGCTTTTTATAAGTCCGATTTTATTTTTTGCCCATTTATCTACCAATCAGTCACATTTCTTTCATTTCTTCGTGTTATCAGCCGTATTGGGGCTTTCTACCCTCTTGCTTTCCGCAGCAAGCATAATGTCAGGAAATACCGTATCGAAGTAGCGAACTATGCTGTTGAGTTTCTGCGAATAGCTTTTGTATGTCGTTTCGGCGATATTGGGCTTAATAGTCTCCAGCCAATCACGAAGGAACACTGTGAACTTGTAGTTGCCAGCCTTGAGCTTTTTCTTTGCCTTCTTCTGTGCTTTCTTGAACAGCTTGCCATTCATGTAGTTGATGTGGTATAATAAAACTTGACAGATACTCCTCAAAAAAATATAATGATAAACAGAGGAGTTGAATTCTCGAGGAAGCAGCAGCTTTTTTCGCTGCGAGCCGTCAGAAACCGACAAAAACGAAAGGCTGAAGTTTATCGTACTAAGAACAGATGACGGGAAGCAGAAATGGAAGCTTTCGTTTTACTGCAGAATGCTTAATGTAAGCAGACAGGCTTTCTATGACTATAATGATA
>DGRR01000092.1 GCA_002389995.1 Ruminococcus sp. UBA4383
AGGCGCAATTTGACGATTTTAAACAGGAGATGTGTATGAACTGGGAAGATAATGTAAGAAAGGTTGTTCCCTACACTCCGGGCGAACAGCCGAAAGATAAAGTTATAAAATTAAACACGAACGAAAACCCCTATCCGCCTGCCCCGAAAGTAAGGGATATTCTCAATAATTTTGATATATCCGACATGAGGAAATATCCTCCGCCTGATGCTGATGTTCTGGTAAATGCCATTGCCGAAAGATATAATGTCAAGCCAGAAAGGATATTTGTCGGAGTAGGTTCAGATGATGTAATATCAATGGCTTTCATGACGTTTTTCAATTCGGAAAAGCCTATACTTTTCCCTGATATTACATATTCATTCTATGATGTATGGGCTGATGTATACCGCATACCGTATCAGACAAAGCCTTTGACGGCTGATTTCAGGATAAATCCTGATGACTACAAATGCGAAAACGGCGGTATAATTTTCCCGAATCCGAACGCTCCCACAGGTGTTCTCGAAAGTGTTGACATGATTGAGGATATAGTCAAATCAAATCCCGATTCAGTAGTTATGATTGATGAGGCATATATTGATTTCGGCGGAAAATCCTGTCTTGAACTGACTGAAAAATATGAAAATCTGCTTGTTATACAGACTTTTTCAAAATCCCGTTCAATGGCAGGCATGAGAATAGGTTTTGCAACAGGAAATGAAAAGCTGATTAAATATATGAATGATGTGAAATTCTCGGTAAATTCCTATACCATGAATATTTTAACTCAGATTTGCGGTGCGGAAGCTGTAAAGGACGAAAAATATTTTACTGATACTGTCAATAAAATTATAAATACCCGTGAACGTTCAAAGATTAAACTTAAAGAACTCGGCTTTGAATTTCCCGATTCAATGAGCAATTTCATATTTGCCAGACCTTTGAAAAAACCTGCACAGTATGTCTTTGAAGAACTCAAAAAGAGAAAAATATTCGTGAGATACTGGAATAAGCCGATTATTAAGGACTATCTGAGAATTACTGTCGGCACTGATGAAGAAATGAATACTCTGTTTGATGCACTGGAGGCGATTCTCAATGGATAAAATAAGAACAGGCGAAACAAGACGTGAAACCAAAGAGACAGATATCTATGTTTTTGTACAGCTTGACGGCAGAGGAAGTGCTGATATTGATACGGGTATAGGATTTTTTGACCATATGCTCACTGCTTTTTCAGTACACAGCGGTATAAGTATGACTGTCAAGGTAAAGGGAGATTTGTATGTTGACTGTCACCATACTGTTGAGGATACAGGAATAGCTCTCGGACAGGCACTCGGACAGGCACTCGGCACTAAATCGGGAATTGTCCGCTATGGTACATTTTATATTCCTATGGACGAATCTCTTGCCATGTGCAGTCTTGACATATCAAACAGACCCTTTCTTGTATTCAATGCGGAATTTACAAATCAGTCATGCGGACAGTATGATTTGTGCATGACGGAGGAATTTTTCAGGGCATTTGCTTTCAATGCAGGAATTACCATGCATATAAATCTCCTCTACGGTACGAATGACCACCACAAGGCAGAGGCAATTTACAAGGCTGTTGCACACGCACTCAAAGCCGCTGCGGAATACAATCCTGACGGCTCAACACTGTCCACAAAGGGGGTACTTTAATGATAGCAGTTATTGACTACGGAGCAGGAAATATTTTCAGCCTTAAAAATGCTCTCGACTATCTCGGAATTGAAAATAAACTTGTAAAAGATGAAGATTCAATAAGAAATGCCGATAAAATAATTCTCCCCGGAGTGGGTGCATTTCCTGCGGCTATGAATATGCTCGGAAAACTCGGACTTACCGATGTTATAAGGGAAGAATCAAAGAAAAAGCCTTTTCTCGGAATATGTCTCGGTATGCAGATGATGTTTGAAAAAAGTTATGAATTTGAGGAATGTGACGGACTTGGAATCATAAAGGGCTGTGTAAATAAAATTGATGAACCTGACCTTATAATTCCGCATATGGGCTGGAATAAGCTTGAAATGCTCAATTACTGCAAGCTCCTCGAAAATACGGGCGACAATGCATATGTATACTTTGTACATTCATACAAGGCTTTCTGTGATGATGAATATATATCTGCATATTCTGAGTACGGCGGAAAAGTCCCTGCGCTTGTTTATGACGGAAAATATGCATATGGCTGTCAGTTCCACCCTGAAAAATCGGGAGAAACAGGATTGCAGATATTGAGAAATTTTGTTAATTTATAATTACAGGGGGGCTTGGGGGGATAAAGCCGCCCCTTGACCTGAAAGTGAACGGAGCGTAGCGGAGTGAACGAAAGGTCAAGCCCGAAAGGGCGGCTCCCCCCATTTTAAATAAGAGGTGTTAAAATGATTATTTTTCCTGCAATAGATATCAAAGACGGCAATTGCGTCAGACTTTTCAAGGGAGATTTCAATACCGTTGAGAAAGTAGCATCTGATTATCTTGAAACTGCTCAGGGTTTTGAAAATGCAGGCGCAGAGTGGATTCATATGGTAGACCTTGACGGTGCAAAGGAAGGCAGACCCGTCAATACTAAAATTTATACAGATGTTGCCGAAAAAACTAATTTAAAGGTTGAACTTGGCGGAGGTATAAGAAATATCGAAACAATTCAGGAATATCTCAATATGGGTATTTCAAGAGTTATAATCGGTTCTGCGGCTCTCAAAAATCCGAAGCTTGTGCGTGATGCCGTTGAAAAGTTCGGCAGTGAAAAAATAGCTGTCGGAATTGATGCCATGAATAAAATGGTTGCAACGGAAGGCTGGCTTGAAACTTCTGATGTCAACTATATCGACCTCGCAAATCAGATGATAAATGCAGGCGTTAAGTATTTTATCTTTACGGATATTTCAAAGGACGGTACACTTTCGGGAGTAAATAAAGAACAGCTTAAAGAA
>DGRR01000225.1 GCA_002389995.1 Ruminococcus sp. UBA4383
GCGGCATCGGATTTTGTGACGGGCTTGATTAAAGCCTATATTTCGGGAGATTTGAACAGCACCAAAATGAGAAAAGGCGGTCTGAACAAGCTCACTGAAATGATTGTGATGACCGTTTCATGCGGCCTTGAAATCGGTATCAGGTATCTTGGAAAATATTACGACAGTCAGACGCTTGCAAATATTACAGGCTCAGTCACGGCAATAATCGTTTTCGGCTATATTGCGATAATGGAAGTGATTTCGATTTTTGAAAACTATGCCGAAATCAATCCCGATACTTCCGCATGGGTCAGAAAAATTATTGAAAAGCTGAAAAAATGAGGTGATTTTTATGACAGGCTCAGGAACGGAAAATGACCCCTATATCTGCGATACATGGGAAGAACTTATCAGCGTATCAACGGCAAAAAGTGTGCATATCAGAATGTCAGGAAATCAGATTTTTGATTTCAATGAAATTCAGCCGCTTGGTTTTGATTCTCAGGTGAATCTTTCAGGACAGATAAACTTTAACGGCTGTATATTAAAGAATTTTTATTCAAAGTCGCTCAGAGCAGTTTACATTCTCAACGGCACATCATGGCAGAATCTCAGCTTTGAAAATTTCTATCAGCAGGCTACCAGTTCTTCATCATCGGAAAATGCAGGATTTTTGTATACTGATGCAGGCAGTTCTGCAATAAAAATAACAAACTGCAAATTCTACGGAAAAGTAAATTACGGCATATACAGTACAAAAAAAGCTGTGGTTTTCTATTCTGCGAATTACAGGACTTTACAGTTTGAACAGTGTTCTTTCAGTCTTGAATGTTCCTGTACATCGGGAATTTTCAGCCTTTTCAACGCAGGATTCCTGAAAAACTGCAACGTCAGATTTGTCATAAACTCCCGTAATGCAGTAATTTTCAGTTCAAACGAAAGCACTGTTAATTATGCTCTGAACTCGCTTTTTGACGGTAAAATAAACGTTTCCGACATGACAGGCTCAATCCTTTCAGGCGGTAATCTGAGTGGATATAATGTGTACAGAGTGCAGGCAAATGCTCCGATTCAGTATACAGGCGCAGGAGTATCAGTATTCAACAGAGATTTATCGCCTGATACACAGGGGTATGGTACTTTTGTCGGCTGCACTTCTGAACAGCTTAAAAATGCGGAGTATCTCTATTCTGTCGGATTTCCGTGTTACAGGTGATTTATGAAAAGAATATATTTTGATATTGCATCTTTTACCCGTGGTTCTATAAGTGACCCGTTCAGCGGTACGCATATTTCAACTGCTTACATTCAACTTCCTCAGCCCGTTGAAACCACAAGACTCCCTCATGGCATAATCAATTTGCATTTCAGCATGGGTCAGGTATACATATGCCATTTTACAGCTGACAGAGATGAACACGGTGATGTAATCCATGACGGTGACGGTCATGTTATAGGAAAATACAAAAATACTGCGGTAAGTGCTGTCCGTTTGGTTGCAAAGGCTGTTTTCTATGATGAATTTGACAACGAAATAAGCAATATTTATATTGCAAACTGTACTGACACTCCTGAGTATACAATTGACATGACGACAGCGGTTTTAATTGGTGCGGTCTATTGCAAAATCGAAATACACAATTATTATTATGAACGGCTTATTGAAAAACTGCCTTCTGACGGTACTGCCGTGGATTACGATGCAAGTTCACTTTATGCAGTTGCACCTCCGCAGTATTCAGGATATTATGAATATCAGCCGTGGGAACATGATGAGAACGGGAATCTTTATAACGAATCTGTTCCCGAAACCCGTGAAAATCCGATAATAAGACCAATTCCGAAAGCTTTATGGCGGATTGACAAAATAATGAACGGTGGTTTGCCGTGGCATGAACTTCTTCCCGATGTGCATGGATTTGATATGTGGTCAATGCCGCCCGAACGGAAAATAAAAGTCTATTCCATGTGGGAAAAACAAGACGGATTTCAGCACAACGGGCTTGCAGTTCTTGATCCGATTTCATGTCATTCATTTCAAGCTGAAAATGGGCGGTGGGATATAACCCTTGTACACCCTCTTGATGACTGGGGAAAATGGCGGTATCTCATACCGCAGAACATCATAAAGTCTAACGGTCAGCTTTTCAGAATCGACATGGAACAGCCGAAAATTAACTCCTCCGAACGAACCGTAACTGTGACCGCAAATCAGCTTTTCTACGATTTATCCCGTGATATTATCCTGCTGAAAGAGATTCCCGAAGAAAGCAGGGGCGGCTGGTATCCGCAGAAATTTCTTTCGTGGGTCATGCACAACGGAGTTATTGCATCGGAGAGAGCCGCAAATCCCGAAGCTTATAAGGCTTTTAATATCTATGATTTTGAGTACAGCACGGACCTTTCGGACGATAACACAACAGAATTTGACGGATTCACGAATACGACCCTGACTGCTGCGCTCATCGGTGACAGCAAGTGCTTTGTGAATCTTTTCGGCGGTGAACTGTATCGAAACAATTTCTATTTCAGCATAAACAAGCGAATGGAAAATGCCCGTGACAATGCCTTTTCTCTGCGGTATTCCTTTGATTTGCAGGAAATAGAATTTTCAATTGACTATACTGATTTCATGACAAGACTTGAATTTATTGACATGAACGGCAACTGGAGCGGAAGCTGGCTATGGAATGATACAACTACAACTTATTCAGTTCCTTCTCCTGTTGTCCGAGCAGTCAAGTTCAACACTCCGCTTTCAGACGAAATCAGGAAAAGTTATTTTGATTCTGTCGCATATCCGAAATATACCTATAAAATTAAAATGGCGAACATCAAGGACGACCCACGATACAAGGATTTTCAGAATCTTCATGATATAAAGCTCGGTGACAAAGGCACTGTATACTGCGAACCTCTGGACGTTGAAACGGTACAGAAAGTCATTGAAATCGAACGTGATGAACTCAGCCTTGAAATCCTGTCAATAACTCTTGGAGACAGCACAAAGTATATAGGCGGATTCAATCCTTATCGTGGAATTACGACAAGCGGAAATTCTCCGACTGATTTGCAGGCGCAGGCTTTACAGGAGGAAATCAGAAAGGCAAATCTCAAAACACTGAAACACTGGAACGGTGCAAATTCATTCAAATGGGGCGAAATTTCAGAATACAAATGGGGTGAAATCAATGACTGAAACTACAAATTTACATCTTAAAAAGCCCGAAAATTCGGATTTTGTGAACGTTGCGGACTTGAATTACAACTCCGATATTCTTGACGAAACAATACATCAGATTCAGGAGGATATCAAGGGCGATATTGATACTTCCGCATATGCTACAGCAATTTCAATGACATTAAATTCCGATACATACGTTATCAGCGCATTTCTCATAAATAAAGACGGTGAAACCCTCGGAACACCGCAGACAATTGACTTACCGCTTGAAACAATGGTAGTAAACGGTACATACGACAATACAACAAAGAAAGTAATTCTCACGCTGAAAAACGGCAATACCGTTGAATTTTCCGTTGCCGATTTGGTATCGGGCTTGCAGTCCGAAATTACATCATCAAACAAGCTTGATTCAGACTTGATAAGCGACACAAATCAAAATAATAAATTTGTCACATCTGCCGAAAAGACAACATGGACAGCAAAGCAATCCGCTCTTACATCAGCGCAGCTTACAGCAGTAAACAGCGGCATTGACAGCTCAAAAGTATCACAGATAGAAAAAAATAACAGCGCATTAATCGGACTTATCGACAGCGGACAGAAAAACCTTGTAGATGCACAGAATCCGTCAGGACAGCAACGTGTTACAATAGTAAGCGGCACTAACGGAAGTGCTGTTATAT
>DGRR01000025.1:0-313 GCA_002389995.1 Ruminococcus sp. UBA4383
AAACAGCGGCAATTTTCACATCATCGGGAGTAACATATTCTCTTTCATAGATAAATGCAAAAGCTTTTGCGGCTTTATAGAGGGCAATACTTCCACGGGGGCTTATACCGAGAGTTACGTTTCTGTCGCTGCGGGTAGAACCTACTATATTTACGATATATTTTTTTACCTGTTCAGTGACACGGACTTTTCTGACTTCCGCCTGCAAATCTATGATATCCTTGTCGGTCATAACGGGAGTTTCGATATTATTTATCGGGTTATGCATTTCGGTTCTTTCAAGAATTTTAACTTCCTCATCAGCATCGGGATA
>DGRR01000025.1:389-3724 GCA_002389995.1 Ruminococcus sp. UBA4383
TTCATGAAGAATCTGTCCATTTGTGCTTCGGGGAGGTGGAAAGTTCCGTATGTTTCAACAGGATTCTGCGTAGCCATTACAAGAAAAGGCTTAGGAAGATGATGTGTAACACCGTCAAGCGAAATCTGTCTTTCCTCCATAGCTTCGAGGAGTGCGGACTGTACTTTCGGGGAGGCACGGTTTATCTCGTCCGCAAGCAGAAAGTTACACATAACAGCCCCGTCACGGTAGATAAATTCTCCTGTTTTCGGGTCAAGCATGGTAAATCCTGCGATATCCGAGGGCATGACATCGGGTGTAAGCTGTATTCTGTTGAATTTTCCGCCTATTGAGCGTGAAAGGGCGGTAATTAGCTGAGTCTTGCCTACACCGGGGACATCTTCGAGGAGGATATGACCTTCGCAGAGCATAGATGCGATTAATTTTATGACCGTGTCATCTTTGCCGACAATAACTTTTCCGATAGATTCGGCGAGTTTGCTTATATTATTATTCATATATCTTACCTCATGCAATTTATTCAAGTAAGGCTATTATAACATATTTCACAAAATACTGCAAGAGTTTTATGAAAAAAATAAAAAAGAACCGCAGAAAGCTCCACGGTTCTTATAATTGATTTAATTAAAATTCTTCGGATATACCGAGCTTGTCAGCTACCCATTTGTTCATATCTGTTTCAGGGTTTGTAGTATTGGTTGAACGGTATGCGTAGTAAGAAAGGATAACTGATGCATCACCTGAATCAACCTTGCCGTCCTTGTTTATATCTCCGAATGAGATAATGCCGTTTACGGCTGTTTCACCGTAATTTTCAAGGGCATTGAGGCTGAAAGAATACTGACCGTATGAGGGTGAAGTCTTGTTGCTTTCGAGGGAGAGTGTATACTTGCCCTCTTTAAGGATAAGGGATTTTCTCTTTGAAACCTTGGTATCATTTTCGCTGTCCTTCTGGTAGATACCGTGTTTTATGAGGTCGTCCTCATTGTCATAGAGATTCCAGTCAATATTATCAAGTGCGCCTGTAAAGTTGAAAGTAACTCTTGCCTCTTTGGGGAGTTCAAAGGTATAGTAGTCAATATTGTCATTCTGAGAAATCTGTGCATTGTAGTCCATATCGAAATCAACAGGGATAGCCTCTGTCATTGTGTTGTTTTCAGCACTTGCATCAAAGCTGAGATTAGAGGGAGTTGAGGTGACTTTCAGGTCATAAGTGAACGAACTCACATAAGAATTAAGGTCAATGTAATAATTACCTGCTGTGAGGTATAATGTAGCATTTACGGAACTCACGATACTTGATGACGGTTTATAAACAACGCTGTTGTCATTCTTCTCATCATAAACACTGAAATAAAATGAATTATTGCCTGGATTCTGGCAGATAATATTTATTTTGCTTGGCTCTGTAAGTGTAAAAACATACCAGTCATAATCGCTGCTACCCGATGCCTCACTTGAAACTACTTTATTTAAAGTAAGTTCCTCCGCAGTGAGCATTGTGTTGCCTGTGATATCAGTATCATCGGCATTTGCAGAAATACCTGCAAAGGGCATAGCTGAAACCATAAGTGCTGCGGCTGCGAATACGGATAAAATTTTATTCTTTTTCATATAAACCCTTTCTTTCCTTTACGCTTTTCAGAATCTTATTTCTTTATCATGTTAGCAACTTCATCAGCGAGGTTGTCCTCTTTCTTTTCAACACCTTCGCCACGCTCATAGCGGATAACGTCAACAACCTTTATAGAGCCGCCGAGTTTCTTAGCTTCTGCATCAACATACTGCTGAACAGTGAGCTTGTCGTCCTTTACGAAAGACTGTTCAAGGAGGCAGTTTTCGCTGTAATACTTGCCAACCTTACCCTCAACGATTTTAACTCTTACCTGCTCAGGCTTGCTTGCCATTTTGGGGTCTTCGGACATCTGAGCGAGCATGATTTCCTTTTCCTTTTCGATAACTTCTGCGGGAACGTCCTCACGTCTGAGATAGGGAGCGTTGAGAGCAGCAGACTGCATAGCAACGTCTTTTCCGATACTTGCAACCTGTTCAGCGGAGAGGTCTGTATCGAGCTTAACCATAACGCCGATGCTTCCGCCGTTGTGGATATAGGAAGCGAGTTTGCCTTCCATTCTTACGAAACGTCTGATAACGATATTCTCTCTGATTTTCATACCTGCGAGTTCAGTGAGAACTTCACCGACAGTGCTTGTACCGCCGCTGATAGTCATAGCTTTGAGAGCCTCAACGTCTGCGGGATTCTGTTCAATGATAGTATTTGCAACACCGCTTACAAAGTTCTTGATATCGTCTGTATTAGCGGCAAAGTCTGTTTCTGTGTTTACTTCGAGGAGAACGCCTGTTTCGCCCTTTACAACAGCGGCAACGATACCCTCAGCGGCAGCTCTTCCGCTTTTCTTAGCCTGAGTAGCAAGACCTTTTTCTCTGAGGAATTCGATAGCCTTGTCCATATCACCGTCATTAGCTTCGAGAGCCTTTTTACAGTCCATCATACCAACGCCTGTGGACTTCATGAGTTCTTTAATTTCTGCAACGGAAACCTTTCCCATTGTAATTACCTCCTGTAAAAAAAATTAATATAAAACGGCTGCCGCCGAACTGACAGCAGCCTTTAAATTTTGATTATTCAGCGTCAGCTGCTTCTTCGGAAACTTCCTCAGTTTCGGGAGCTTCTTCAACGATTTCAGCATCTGCACCCTGTCTGCCTTCGAGGATAGCGTTTGCAACAGTGCCTGCGATAAGCTTTACAGCACGGATAGCGTCATCGTTGCCGGGGATAACGTAGTCAACCTCATCGGGGTCGCAGTTTGTATCAACAATGGCAACAATCGGGATATTGAGCTTCTTAGCCTCAGCAACAGCGATTTTTTCTTTTCTGGGGTCAACGATAAAGAGAACTGCGGGGAGTTTCTTCATGGTCTTGATACCGCCGAGGAATTTTTCGAGTTTTTCGATTTCGAGGTTAAGCTTAACAACTTCCTTTTTGGGGAGGAGAGCGAAAGTACCGTCTTCTTCCATAGCGTGGAGCTGTTCAAGTCTCTTGATTCTTGTCTGGATAGTTTTGAAGTTTGTGAGCATACCGCCGAGCCATCTTGCGTTTACATAGTGTGCGCCTGCACGGGTAGCTTCTTCCTTAACTGAATCGCCTGCCTGTTTTTTAGTACCTACGAAAAGAACTTCGCCGCCCTGAGCGGAGATATCTCTTACGAACATATAGGCATCTTCAAGTTTCTTTACAGTTTTCTGCAAGTCGATGATGTAGATACCGTTTCTTTCTGTGAAGATATAGGGAGCCATTTTGGGGTTCCATCTTC
>DGRR01000046.1 GCA_002389995.1 Ruminococcus sp. UBA4383
AGTTCAACGACTTTGGTTATATCATTTTCGGTAACCTGAACATTTTCGGCTTTTTCCTTTAATTTCTGGGCTTCTTCCTTAGTGCGGATAAGTTTTCCCTTTACTTCTGCGAGAGCCTGATAATCGGGTTCATTTGATTCTGAGATTGATTTTTCCATATCTTCGAGGACTTCAATCTCTTTCTTTATTTTTGTATATCCTGCGATTTCGGGGGAGCGTATGCTTGCTATTGCACAGCCTTCGTCGAGGAGGTCGATAGCTTTGTCGGGGAGGAAACGGTCTGTTATATATCTTTCCGAAAGAACAGCGCAAAGTCTTATTAAATAATCGGAAATATGAACTCTGTGATATTCTTCGTAATATTTCTTTATTCCGAGGAGAACGTCAACAGTATCTTCAATATTCGGTTCATTTACTGTTACGGGCTGGAAACGTCTTTCGAGGGCTGAATCCTTTTCGATATATTTTCTGTATTCTCCGAAAGTTGTAGCACCTATGACCTGAATTTCGCCTCTTGAAAGGGCAGGTTTAAGTATGTTTGCGGCATTCATTGAGCCTTCCGAGTCGCCTGCTCCGACAAGGTTATGAACTTCATCAATAAAGAGAATGATATTTCCCTCACGTTTTACTTCCTCGACAAGACCCTTTACACGGCTTTCAAACTGACCTCTGAACTGAGTACCTGCGACAAGTGCAGTGAGGTCGAGGAGGTAGATTTTCTTGTCTGTGAGGTTAAAGGGGACATCTCCCGCATTTATTCTCTGGGCGATACCTTCGGCGATAGCAGTTTTACCGACACCGGGTTCACCGATAAGGCAGGGATTGTTTTTGGTACGTCTTGAAAGAATCTGGACAACTCTTGCGATTTCCTTGTCTCTGCCGATTATATTGTCGAGCTGACCGTCAGCGGCTTTCTGTGAGAGGTTGGTGCAGTATGAACTGAGGAATTTGAGTTCCTTTTGTTTTTTATCTTTTCTTCCGAAAGGGCTTTTTCTTTCGGGTTTTTCCTTTTTGTCGCCTGATGTATCGGGCTTGTCATTTTTTTCGAGCGGATTGTTTGAATTTGAGCCGAAAATATTTGAAATGAAGTCGGGCATAAGACCTGAACCTCCCATTTCAAAGGAATCGCCGTCAAGCATACCCATCATTGTATCTGAAAGCTGGTCTATTTCCTCATCGGTTATGCCGAGTTTATCCATATAATCCTTTACATTCGGTATCTGTTCATCTCTTGCACAGGTCAGACACAGACCTTTGTTTTCTTTTTCGTTTCCTTTCATCGAGGTAATAAATACCACGGCAGGTCTTTTTTTGCATTTGCTGCACATTATCATCGGGCAAATCCTCCTGTTAGAAATTAATTTATCTTTACGGGCGGACAGAATCCGTCCTTTCTCGTATGCGTTTTAAATTTTCATTATAAGGTTGTAAGCGTATTTGAAAACATAAGTTTTATCAATTGCTTTATTTTCGAGGAAAAGAGAGGTATCACTTCCCATTATGAAATAAAGTCTTATAATGGCGGCTGCGGCGAATACTATTATTCCGCCCTGAACCACACCTATAATTCCGCCCATAGCATGAGATGCGGCTGATGTATGGTCATCATTGTTTACAGCCGACCTTACAACTGCGAAAGTAATCATGATTATCAGTATAAATAATATTGTGAATATAAAGAGTTTTATCATCTCCTGATATGCCTGAGCTATATAATTATTTGCTATGTAGGTTGCGCCTGCCTTATAGCCGCCTTCTGAGGCGCAGACAAGCGGTGCGAAATCGTCTATATTTGTTTTTGTATCCCTGAGTATTTCAGCGGCAGATGCTGCTGCGTACTTGCTCAGTTTATTTCCCACGATTTTCTGTATAACTTTTGCATATCCCTCGTGGATTTTTTTGAGAAGCATATTGTCGCTGTCGACTTTTTTTCCGTTGATATTGTTTATATATTTGATAAGCTGGTTATCGACATCTGTACCTGATGCAAATATGCTGTCGAGTTTTTCTTTTTTCACAACTATATTGTAGTCCAGACTTTCGAGGTAATTGCCGAACTGGGTCACAAAGTAGTCCGAATCCATTGAATTGTAAATTTTGTCAATATTGCTGCTTCTGATAGTATTTTTATAAATTGATGCTGAAACGCTTCCGCTCATTGAAAATGCAAGCACTACGGCGAGTATGCAGCCTACAATATGAAAAGCTGCTTTTACAAGACCTCTCTTTGCGGAAATTATTATGTTTATTATAATCAGAACGGCGGCAGCGGCATCATAAAGCCACCAGTATTCTTCATTTCCCATAAATTTATGATACGGAAAAATCCGTATTTCCTCCTTTTCAATTTAATCAGCAGTCATAATTTATTCTGTCTATTTTGTTAAAGCCTTTAAGATATATATATTCATTGCTTCTGACAAATCCGCTGTAAGAATCTGAAATTTCTGCGGTAGCCTTCAAAGCACCCGTAAAGTCATAAGCCACAATCATTTCCTTGCTCATTACATATATTATATCATCTTTTACGGCAACGTCAACAAGCGGCTGTTCAAATTCAAATTCGATAGGTTGTTTTCCTATACCTGAAAAAACTGCGAGGGTATATTTTCTTCTCGGATAGTTGTTTATTATCACGGCAGATTTTTCACCGTCACTGCTTCCTCCTGCGAGTTCACCGTCATATCGGTAGAAAGAGACTATTTCACCGTTATTTTCGATATATCCGCAGGCATCAAGACCGAGGACGAATGCACTTCCGTTCTGACTGTATATATCAAGACCGAGGGTATCAAGACCTGCTGATTTCCAGATTTCGCCGTTTTCGCTGAAACTTATTTCTTCTGCCGAAGTGGTGATAGAGCCGTTTTCGGCATTTATGAAGCTTATCGTACAGCCTGAGCTTTCCTCATTGAAGTGCAGGTCATTGACGTGTTCAAAGCATTTTCTCTCATATATCATATTGCCTTTCGGGTCATATATGAATATTTCGCAGTCATAATTTCTGGAAGTGGTTATGGCGGCTATATATCCTTCACTGCTCATTCTTGCGAACATTATGTTTGTTCCGAAATTTTTGGTATAGAGAGTCTCCTCTGTATTTTCCACGCAGAAATCATCTCCGCCGTGTTCATACACAAGGATTTGTTCGCCTGCACAGCGCATGACGGGATTTATGTAGCCGTGCTGTTTTTTTCTTATGAGTTCGCCTTTTTTGTCATAGAAAAACAGATATGCGTCTGTAAGCACGGCAAAGTCATCATTTATGCACTGAATCTGGAAATCGTTTCCGCCGCTGACTTCAATCGGATAATTACCCTGAGCGAGAACACCGTCATTTATTATTACGCTGTGTTGTTTTCCCATGCCTTTGAGTTTACCGAGCCATATACTGCGTGAGAAGTAGAGGGCGGCTACTATTGCGGCTATGAGGAAGAATATAATTAATCTTATACGTTGTTTTCGTTTTTTTTTCTTTTTGCTGACATTACTGTCATAATCTGACATTGATCCTGCCTCCTTTAATCTGAGAGAATATCCTGACTGTCATAGAACACTCTGTTGAGGTAAAGACCGTGTGCCATAGCAGTTCTGCCTGCTCTGAGGCGGTTTCTGGCAGTGAGGATATCAGGCATATCATCGGGATTTAATTTTCCTTCGCTGACATCAATCAGAGTGCCTGCAATTATCCTAATCATATTATACAGAAAACCGTTGCCTTTTACAAGTATTATCACTGATTCACCATAATTTTCTATTTTGAGTTCATATATTGTCCGTATTGTGGTTGAAACATTTGTGCAATCGGCACAAAACGATGCAAAGTCATGTGTACCGACAAGGTACTCAGCGGCTTTTTTTGCCTTTTCGACATTGAATTTTCTGCGGTAATGGAGGGCGAGGTCGGGGGCAAATGGATTTTTTGATTCACTGCAATGCATTTTATAGATATATTCTTTTCCCTTGCAGTCAAATCTTGCATGAAAATCGAGAGGGACATCTTCACAGCTAAGTATTGAAATATCGTCGGGGAGTTCACCGTTTACGCCTCTTGTAAAGCCTATGCAGCGGATATTGCTGTTTGTTTTGACGTTAAAGCAGAACTGATTTGCATGGACACCAGTATCAGTTCTTGAACAGCCTGTTATAGTTACAGGCTCATTGAGAACTTTTGATATATGTTTTTCAAGAACCTCCTGAACTGTCAGTGCGTTGCTCTGTCTCTGAAAACCGTGGTATTTAGTTCCCCTGTAAGCTGTCATTACTTTCAGATTTCTCATTTTTTTCAGAACCTTTCATATCAGGTGATATATTTTTATTTTTGCTTAAAACAGCGAGTATTATGAAAATGGCAAGGCATATACAGCTTGTCACAAGACCGATATTGAAGCCTTCGGGAGTATAGGAGAGTTTTATATCATGATGACCCGCAGAAAGTCTTACACCGAGCATTGAATTGAGTACGGGGAATGTTTCGGCTTTCTGTCCGTCAGCATATATACTCCACCCTTTTTCATATGGGACGGGCATATACAGAATACCGTCATTTTTAACGTCTATACTGCCTGTTATCCTTGTATCTTCAAAACTTTTGATATCAAGCTGTTCATCTGCGAGAGATTCATATACCGAATCAAAAATATTCCTGTCAAGGGCATACACCATAAGTTTATAGCTGCCTGTTTCATATTCGCTGTCAACATTGATTGTAATATCAGCGGTATTGCCTGACTGACCGTCACCCATAGGGAAAACTATGGGATACTTGTTTATTGTTACTGAGCTGTCTGCATCAAGACCGTCACATTGTACCTGAACAGTATTGCATGAATGGCTTGAAGCATATCCGTAGAGGTAACAATTGTCCATACAGTTGAATGAATAGGTACTTTTTGCGGAATTGTCGGCATTTTCCTTTGAAAAGTTATAATTTCCGAAAGAGGCTTTTGATACAGACATATTGTCATATTTTGCAAGTGCAACGGGCTGGGGGGTATACAGATTATCTTCAATGCCGAGGGCGAGTTTTATTAATTTATTCTGGTATACAAAGGGATTTTCAGCCTCGCAGTCCTCCATTTCGAGAATTTCTTCATTCATCATGCACCCGAAAGGGAGAGGATACTTATTTTCATAATAGCTTACGCTTCCGAGAGTATTTTTATATTCAAGGAAAGCATTTTCAGTGTGCAGTCTGCCGTTTTTTGATATTATGTATTTAAGACCGAGCATGGAATTTACAAAAGGCGTTGAAATCCTGTAATAGTATCTGTTGCCTGCTTCTGACGCATAGAGACCCATTCTCTTGAAAAGTCTGCTGACGGCAACGTTTGCAGATGATGAAAACTGCGAAACTCCCGTATATCCGTAAAGTGAACTGTCATTGAGCGTATAGGTAGAGGTCATTTCAGTTCTGTAAAAGGGCGAATTGTCATTTTCTCTTATTTCGGAGAGTACTTTCTGGACATCTTCATTTTTTGCAGGATATGCGGAATATCCCGAACTTCCCACAGCCTTTACTCCTGCCACGGCATTACTGCCCAATTCGCTTGCAACAGCGAATATAAGCACCATATTTATGAGTGTTCTGCGGGATTTGTAACTTTTAAAAGGGAATATCTTTGCTGCGATAAATATAAGCAGATATGCTCCCGATATAATTACTGAACTTTTAAGTGCGCCCTCAAAGGCAAATTCTTCCTTTTTGCTGAGATAATTAAGATATATTATCACGCACGGAGCAGGTATAAGCAGGATTATCTGATAGATTTTCACTCCGTTTTTTGTAATTACATCATATGCCCTGTATGCAAGCGATACGAGTACAAAGCTGAATATAAACGAATATCTGTAAGGGAGCTGATTTGTTGTGTGGAAACCGTGCCATATAAAATTCAGCATATTCATATTACAGCTTACAGCTATGAGTGCAAGCAGGAATACTCCCGAAATTTTCTCCCTGATTTTTATTCCGTCCGAGAAAACAAATACTCCGAAAAGCATTACTGCCAGCATACCGCAGGCGAAATTGGGCAGTCCTTCAAGATGTGTAGGTTCATTGTATGATATGAGATTTGCGAAAATATCCTGCCATTTTTCAGCCCATGATACAGTTTGAGGGAAAGTGTTGTTTACGCTGTATGTAAGCTGTAATCCACAGTATGCAGGTATGAGGATAAATGCCCCGATTCCTGCGCCTATGAGTGATGAACGGAATATCAGCCACAATTTATAGAATCCGTCCTTTACGCTTTTTGCCTCGTTTATCACAGTGCATATGAACATGAATACTGTGAATAAACAGGTGAAATATCCCACATAGTAATTTGATATGAGTGAAAGTGCAAGGGCAACTGTATAGAGTTTCCATTTTCTTTCCCTGCAAATTGCAGTTATTCCCGTCATTACAAGCGGGAAAAGTGCAACAGTATCAAACCACATTACATTCCAGTAGTATCCGAGAGCATAACTGCAAAGCGCAAACATACAACTGAAAAATACTGTTGAAATATCCTTGTGCCTGTATGTATAGCGCAGGAATATATTGCAGAAAACTCCGCTGAATCCTATTTTTGCGATTAATATGTATGAGAGGGCATCTCTTATTGAATCATCATCAAAAAATACTGATATCCAGTTGAGAGGGCTTGCGGCATAGTAGGCTATGAGTGCAAGAAAATTCGTACCCATGCCGTTTCGCCATGAATACAGAAAAGAACCTCCCGAAAGAAGTTTTTCACGCTCTACCTTGAAAAACGGAAAATACTGATGCCATAAGTCAACAACAAGCATCTGTTCATCACCGAAAGGGTGAATTTTCTGCTTATAGAAGGCATAAAGCATTATACCCGCAGGTATGAGAAAAGAGAGCAGTAAATAAATTATGCCTGTATCATATAAAAATTTTATCTTTTTATTTTTTTTGAATTTTTCAAATATATCTGTTTTGCTGTCCATTTTTTATCCTCTGAAATTATTCATTTCAACAAATGTGCCGTTACTATTGCAGCGGCATAGAATATAACTGTGAATGAAAGAGCGATATAGTCTTTCGGGGAAGATTTAAGCTGTCTGAGCCTTGTTCTTCCCTCACCGCCGTTATAGCACCGACATTCCATAGCAGTTGCGAGTTCGTCCGCACGCCTGAAAGATGATATGAAAAGCGGAACTAATATTGCAACCATATTTTTAGCCCTTGTTGTGAAACTGCCTGTATCTATTTCTGCGCCACGGGCTTTCTGGGCTGATATTATCTTGTCTGTTTCCTCTATTAGGGTGGGAATGAACCTGAGTGCAATAGACATCATCATAGCAAGTTCATGAACGGGGAATTTAAGCTTTTTGAGCGGTGAAAGAAGTCTCTCTATCGCATCTGTCAGGGTTATCGGTGATGTGGTATAAGTCAGAATTGAACTGCCTGTTATAAGCAGAATTATTCTTATCACCATGAAAACGCTTATATCAATACCGCCCTCTGTTATTTTTATGAACTTCCACTTAAAGACAATATCTCGGCTGTCAACAAGAAAAAGGTTTATAACAGCCGTCACAAGAAGAAAGGGGAGCAGGGGTTTCACGCTTTTTGCAAACATTTTAAATGGTATTTTTGAAAGTATTATTGCAATCAGCGTATACACTGCACCTACGGCAAGGCTTGCAACGCTGTCACCCGTGAAAAGCATGAGTATATATATAAGAGTTATAACTATCTTGAATCTTGGGTCAAGTCGGTGAATAATGCTGTCGCCCGGAAAATATTGCCCTATTGTAATATCTTTCAGCAATTTATAAACCCCTTTCCCTGAGATTCCTGATAATCAAATCCCTTGCATATCCCACGGTATATACTTCCTTGCCGAAATCAAGCCCCTGTTTTTTAAGGCTTGTGAAAACTTTTGTAATCTGCGGAACATCAAGACCTATTGCAGAAATTTCTTCTGACCTGCCGAAAACTTTTTTAGTATCGTCATAGCAGAAAAGTTTAGCCTTGTTCATGACGAGGATTTTATCTGCAAATCCTGCGATATCCTCCATACTGTGCGATACTATGAGGATAGTATTTTTAGTTCTTTCGTGATATTTTTTGATATGTCCTATAATTTTGTCTCTGCCTGCGGGGTCAAGACCTGCGGTCGGCTCGTCTAAAATAAGGACTTTCGGATTCATAGCCATAACTCCTGCGATAGCGACACGTCTTTTCTGACCGCCTGAAAGTTCAAAGGGGGAGCGGTCGAGGAGTTCTTCTCTTATGCCTATATCGTTTGCAGTTTCGAGGATACGTTTTTTAATTTCGGTATCATCAAGCCCCATATTCTTACAGCCGAAAGCGATATCCTTATATACAGTCTCCTCAAATATCTGGTATTCGGGGTACTGAAACACAAGACCGACCTGAAAGCGTACATCTCTTATTTTGTCCTTGTTTTCCCATATATCCTTTCCGTCGAGCAGAACTCTGCCCGATGTAGGCTTCAGAAGTCCGTTGAAATGCTGAATGAGGGTAGATTTTCCCGAACCCGTATGCCCCATTACACCGATTATCTGACCTGATTCTATTTTCAGATTAACATGGTCAACGGCTGTTTTTTCAAAGGGAGAGCCTGCGCTGTAAGTATAAGTAAGCTCCTGAGTTTCAAGAACCGCCATATTTTCACCTCTATTTGAAATCGTCAATTTTTGCCTTTTGAGCCTTGTCATTTCGTTCACTGCGCTATGATTCGTTCACTCCCATGACAAGGGCAAAAATTTCCTCATTGAAATCGTCAAATTTGCGCTTTTGAGCCTTGCCTATTCATTCACTTCACTTGCGTTACGTTCATTCATACGGCAAGAGCGCAAATTTTCCTCGAATAATTTTTTTATAGCCTCAATGCATTCTTCTTCCGTGATTATGTCAT
>DGRR01000002.1 GCA_002389995.1 Ruminococcus sp. UBA4383
AACTTCTATATCACTACTGTGCTTTCGCTCCCGGATTATCGTTTCCGTAACCTTCGAGGAGGTTCACGACACCCCAAAGTGAAACGCCGCCGCCGATAAGGCAGATAACGCTCTTGAGTACGGTACACGCAGTTGTGATAAAACTTCCGGTATCGACAGCACCTGTGCCTGCGGCAAAAGCCTGCATACCGCCTGTCATTGCCATAACGCCTGTGATAGTTGCAAACATGGTTGTTTTCTTGGAAGCACGGGTGAGCTTAGAGAGCCACTTGTGCTTCGGTGCAGATGTAGTTGTTGTCTCTGTTGCGGTCTCAACCGCAGTAATGTTCATGTTTTCCATAGGTAAAAAATCTCCCTTAAAATAAAGTAAAATTGTCCGCAGCTTCAACCGATTCTTTCTTTATTTCGGTTTCTTCACTGACCGCACCGCCGACATTTTTATCTCTATCGTCATTGGTATCGGATTTGGTAACTTCCTTTTTGACGGCTGACCCGTGGGTATCAAATCTTGTGATCTTATCCCTTGCTTTAGGCTCAAAGTGCATATCCTTTCTCTTTTTCACATACGCACCGATGTCAAAAGCCTTTTCGGGGTGTTCATCGCTCAAAAACTGATACATTTTGTGACGGGTAATGTCATATTTATCGCTGAAAAAGGGTCGGACACCCCTTAATTGCAATATGCACTTGCCGCCGTCCATGACCGCTAATTCGTCCTGACTTTTCAACTCCTTTCCGAGTTTCTGATAGTTCATTCCGTAACTCTCCGACTGTCCACGATTGGTAAAGGTATTAAAGGAATCAATAGTTTCCTTGCCCAAACTCTCCGAAATCTCTTTCAGAGTAGCACTCAATGGAAGTTATTTTTCAAGCATAGTTGCAAACGGTGAGGACAAACGTTTCAGTCTCTGCGTAAGCACGGACAAGAAAAATGACAGATATATACCTCTCCGGCTTGTGGACATACATATCGACAACGAAGACCCGATAGCATCTGTTCCGTCTGATTTCAAGAGCCGAAAAGTTTATCTTTTCCAATCGAAACATGAAATAGTACTCACTGGTGTAAGCGAAGATATTGACAAAAATCTGGTTCTCATAGAGGATTATGTGAACGGACGTTCTTCACCTCCGCAGAAAATTAAACCTTCATATGACAAAAACACTAAAACGCTCAGATTCACCATAGGCAAAGGAAAACATGACATAGACATAAAACTTGTGGACGAGGCAGGAAATGAATTTTTATTTGAAAGTATAAAAAATATATGGGTAGGCAATACAATTCTTTACAGAATTATAGGCGCAGTTGCAGCCGCAGCTATCCTTGCATTCATAATAAGATTTGTTATTCGCAAGCATTCAAATCCGTAATATAAACAGGGGTTTCCTATATACAGTATTACGCTGTTCGGGAAACCTCTGTATTTTCTTACATAATTTCAAAAAAATATTGACATAATTAGTGTAATATGGTAAAACAAATAGTGATACGACAGCAGAGATATGTCATGCAGTTGTATCTTATCGTTAAATTATCATTTTTACAAGGAGGTCA
Source organism: Ruminococcus sp. UBA4383 (assembly GCA_002389995.1). Taxonomy (GTDB): domain Bacteria; phylum Bacillota; class Clostridia; order Oscillospirales; family Ruminococcaceae; genus Ruminococcus. The sequence goes on from DGRR01000002.1 coordinate 1,559, forward strand.
TTAGGAAGCCTGCTCACAAGTGATTTCGGACTTTTCTATCAGGTTCCCATGGATTCGGGCGCATTGCAGGAAGTTACACAGACACTTGACGTATTGTTTACAAGTCACTCATTGTCAACGCAAATTTCAGCTATTCGGCTGCCGCAGCATTCCTGCAAAGTTTTGTCGGCTGTATACTTCTCATAATCTCAAATGTGATTATTAAAAAAGTTGATAAAGAAAGCGAAATTGTTTAAGAGGGCAGACAAATGGAAAACAAAGTCAGTGAAAAAAATAAAAACTATGTAAAACCACAGGACAGTTCATATAATAAAGCTGTAAACGCAGTAGTTGTGGTATTCTTTGCAGTAATAATCATTATTGCATTGACACCTGTTTTGCTTGTTATAATGTCCTCGCTTTCTTCGGAAGAAAGCATATCCGAACACGGATACCGTTTTATTACGTATGAATTTTCATTTGATGCATATAAATATCTTTTTCGTTCAGGCAGTACCTTGCCGAGAGCTTTTCTCAATTCAGTAATAATAACTTTTCTCGGTACATTGCTGGGACTGATTATAATGTGTCCGTGTGCCTATGCATTGTCGAGAAAGGAATTTACACATAAAAAGGCACTGATGATATTTCTGATTATACCGATGCTTTTTTCGGGCGGACTTGTTTCGACATACATGGTCAATACACAGATACTTCATCTCAAAAATACCTACTGGGCATTGATACTCCCTTCAATGTGTTCAACATGGTATCTTATGATACTGAGAAACTATTTCCGCACAAGTATACCTGATTCACTCATAGAGGCGAGCAAGCTTGAAGGAGGATATAATTGCAGCAGCAACGGCAATTTATTCAAACTATGCCGCTGACCTTATTACAGGTATTTCTGACCCTGATGTGATAATTCCGAAAATGAAATTGGAACTTGAACAGGCTGGAATAGATGAACTTCTGGAAGATGTCCGCAGTGAATTTGAGAAACATCTTGCAAATTCATAATGTATAAAATAAAAAGATTTCTCAGGTGAAGTATCATACTCACCGAGAAATCTTTTTTTCATTACAGCGTAAAATATTTGTTTATACGAAATATCAGGAATCGAGAATAGTATTTCTTAGGAGTACAAAGTCATATACATCTATTACATCATCAAAGTTCATATCCAGTTCCTTTATCAGAGACGGACTGTAATTCTTGCTGCCGAGCAAGTAATTCCGGAGTTGTACAAGCATTGAAACAGACAAGTCATTTTTATTGTCAACAACATCTTCTTCCTCTGTCTGCGGCTGTATTTCTTCTTCTTTATCGTCCATTGATGTTCCGATTATTATGTCATCATTTATGAGTGATTCCATATATATCTCATAATTTGCGTTTTCAGGTATTTCGACAGTGCAGAATGTATCGGAAGTTTCGATATAGTCAAAAATTCCGTCTTCTGTAACACCGTCAATATCGAATACAGTTATTGAATATTTTTCTGCACCCTGAACCATATTCCATTTAAGTTCCATGTGTGTATCATCTTTGCGTGTTACCTCAGGGCTTATGGTAGATTTATTATCTGAAACAAATTCCATACTCTGAGCATTGGAAGATGTGTCAAGTTCTTTAAGCATAACCTCTCCTGATGAAGAAACGGTTATTGCAAGGTCAGATGAGAAATTCTTTATAAATGACATTCCGTTTTCTTCATACAGATACCACAAAGTTTCATCACTCTGATTTTCAAAATCTGTCATTACCAGTTTTCCGTCAGATATGCTTAATTTTTTTCCGCTGTTTACATTATATATATTGAACGTCCAGTTATCATAGCTGATATATTTCCACAAAGATTCATTTGTAGCCTCGTCAGAAGTATATATATCGTCTGTTTCGGCACTGCATGAAATTACTCTGTTATAAGCTTCGGAGCGTATAATTGAGGCATTTTCATTTTTGGCTGACTGTTTGATTACATTAAATTCAACAATATCGCTGTCAATACTTCCCTGTTCATTTGAAGCGTGGACATAGGCGGTATAATAACCTGATTCAAGTGCAACAGTCAGTGAATATTCATCTGTAACATAGTCCTGTACTTTGTTTCCGTTTTCATCAAGTATAACGAGGGTAAATTCATTTGCTGTATCGCTGTCAAATTCAAAAGTAATACTTTCTTCCTCGGCATAATATTTTTTATTTATCTCAATGCTTGCTGTTGAAGGAACTTCGCTTCCGCCGCATATTGAAATTCCAAGTCCTGCAAGAACAGCCTGCATTGCGCCTCTTGACATTACTCCGAATATGCCGTCTGCTGACAAGCCCTGCTGCGATTGAAATTCTCTTACAGCCGCAGCGGTTTTCGGACCATAGTGACCGTCAACATCAAGAGCTGCGCCTATTGCGCTGTTAAGGGCTATCTGAAGCCATCTTACTCCGTCACCCTTTGAACCGTTCCTGAGAGTTGTAAGAGCCATTTCATATCCGTTTTTGAGAATTGTCACAATAGACTGCTGAGGCGGTGTATAATCCGCATCTCCTATAAGTCTGTTTATCATTTCAACCGTATTTGGTCCGACTATGCCGTCAACGGCAAGTCCGTGTGCTGCCTGAAAATTCTTGACTGCATTGCGGGTATTTTTTCCATAAATTCCGTCAACTACAAGACCTGCTGAAATAAGCTTGTTCATTGATGACTGAACCCATTTTACATCTTCTCCTCTCATAAGAGAGCCGCCTGTATATTTGAGAAGTCTGTCGGGAGTGCCATAATTTTCCGTATTGGAAGTATATCCGTCACTTTCTGAAACACGTTTTCCTTCAAGTTCATTTTTAAGGCTTGAAAGCGTTATAGGTCCTGCTTTTCCGTCAACATCGAGACCTCTTGAGGACTGATATTCTCTTATCTTTGAAGAAGTCTGCTCACCAAGCCAGCCGTCAACTGTACAGCCGAAACCAAGATTTGAAAGTGCTGACTGAAGCCATTTTACATCATTTCCGTTCATCATGGGAGATTTTTTGTAAAGTGTCCTTGAGGGATATGAATAGTTGTCTGTAATGTCCGAGGAAGAAGGAGCAGGGTTGTAAGAGCCTGAGTAAGAAAGTCCATACATACATCTTCCGACAAGGGTATATTTTCCGCTTTTGAATACGCTCGGACTTACCCATGCAACACCTCTTGAAATCCAGCCGTTTATATATGAGCATCTTGTTGAAGCTCCTGCCGAATCAAGCAGAAGATACTTTCCTGAAGAACTGTCATAGTCAACTATTGCTATCCAGTGTCCGGGTACACAGCCGCAGACAGTTC
>DGRR01000186.1 GCA_002389995.1 Ruminococcus sp. UBA4383
TACCGCTCTGGATAGGAGCATAGTCATTGAGAGCCTTAGCCATGGGAGCGAGGCAGTTAGTTGTGCATGATGCAGCAGAAATAATCTTGTCATCAGCAGTAAGAGTATTTTCGTTTACGCTGAAAACGATAGTTTTGAGGTCGTTGCCTGCGGGAGCAGAGATAACAACTTTCTTAGCACCTGCATCGAGGTGAGCCTGAGACTTTTCCTTTGAGCAGTAGAAACCTGTGCATTCGAGAACAACGTCAACGCCGATTTCGCCCCAGGGGAGTTCAGCAGCGTTAGCCTTAGCGTAGATAGTAAGTGTCTTTCCGTCAACAGTGATTGTGCCAGCCTCGTCATCAGCAGTAACAGTGTGGAGATTCTCACCGATTTTACCGCAGTAACCGCCCTGAGCAGTATCATACTTGAGAAGCTGAGCGAGCATTGAAGGCTTTGTAAGGTCGTTGATAGCAACAACCTCGTAACCCTCAGCACCGAACATCTGTCTGAAAGCGAGACGACCTATACGGCCGAAACCATTAATAGCAACTTTAACCATTGGAAAATTACCTCCTAAAAATTTTATATTTATATTATAACTCAAAAGAAATCATTTTTCAAGGGGTTGAGTAAAAAAATAACAAATTTACCAATAAATGTACATAACGGACAAATTTCAGGCATATAATTTGTGCATTTTTTAGAAAATATTTTTTTGATGTGTATGCAGAGTGAAAATAGTTTTAAATAAATTTATACAAAATTACCATATCTTTTTTATAAAAAATGTAGTATAATAGTATCAGGTTTAAAATACTTCATTTATTTTCGGGAGGTGTTGACTTATGGATAATGAAAAATTTGAGGAACTCAGAGAGAAGATGCTTTCGTTATTTTTTCGTGAGGGGAATATTGCGCTGTTCTCAATCCTTTCCTCATGTGTTGAGATGAATAAAAATTCTGAAACAAATAAATATAAGGATATGCAGAATATGCTCAATTCTGTGACAAATATGTGCATGATGCTTGCAAGGGATATGGAAATGCTCAAACTGATAGAAGTTTCTTCGGCTTCGGAAAAAGTACAGCGTGAGATTATAGGCTGTAATGCGTTTATGGAAAATTTCAGCAAAAACTGTTTAAAGGTTCTCGGCATAAAAATAAACGTCAAAAAACGCAGAAAAGGCGAAATCTGGATAAATTCCAGCAGAAGAGTACTTGAATATGCACTTTTGTGCTTTCTCAGGAAGAATTACAAGAATAAGTTGGAATATATAACTTTATCATGCTCGAAAAAAGATAAAAAAATAACAATAAAGCTGTTAACCGAGTGCAACCTTAAAGAAGAAACTGACCCGCTCACCGACAAGGAAAAATCTGAACAGTTGTTTATTGACATCATTCAGAATGCTGTGCCGTACATCATAGATGCAAAGTGCGTGGTCAATGAGTCAGAAATGAAAATTACACTTGATGAAGCCGAAATGATGAATGACGGAAATATAAATCTTTCGGATTCAGACCCGACAGGCACGGAAAGTATTTTTTCCTCATATCATATTATGCTCAGTGATATTGCAGAATATAGTTTTTTTAAATAACCGCTTTATGCATATTTTATGAAGTATTGTCAATTTATAAATGTATAGCACAAAGTTTTTGTTGACAATAATCAAAAAAGAGTATATAATATATATGTGACAATATTTCAATTTAATTGAACGGAGTTTTTTATGGCTGAAGCAATGGAAATCGAAAGAAAATACCTCGTAAAACTGCCCGATACGGACAAACTTAATGTGGTAAGAAAAAGACATATAACACAAACCTATCTCACCAACGGAAAAAATAATTCCCAGCGGAGAGTAAGAAAAATTCAGGAAAATAATAAGACAAGCTATACCTATACCGAGAAAATTTTCCTCACCCGTGTAACACGCAGGGAAAATGAATACGAGATTGATGAGGAAGAATACAACAGACTCCTCAGATATCCAAAAAAAGGTTTTGTCCCTGTCGAAAAAACAAGATACTGCTTTGAATACCGTGACCAGATGTTTGAACTCGATGTATACCCCTTTTCGGACGAGTTCGCAATTATGGAACTTGAACTCAGAAACGCACAGCAGGAAATATTTTTCCCTGAATACATTGAAGTTATTGCGGAAGTTTCCGAAAAAACCGAGTATTCCAACGCACACCTTGCAAGAGCAGGAAAATTTCCCGATATGATTGGAGATAATTAATGGCGGAAAAAACAGTCAGTGTCGAAAATGCCGAACAGCTTTCCGAACTTTTCGGTCAGCTTGACGGCAATATAGGCAGAATTAAAAAACAGTACAACGTCAATATAGTAAGCCGTGACGGTGACGTTAAAATAATAGGTGACGAACAGTCTGTCTCAGATGCACAGAAAGCTGTACAGGCTCTTCTGAGAATCAGCGGAAAAGGTCAGCATCTCAGCGAACAGACTATCAGATATGTCACCTCAATGGTCGCTGACGGCTTTGAAAATCAGCTTGAAGAACTTGACGGTGACGGCGTATGCATGACTTCTTCGGGAAAAATCGTCCGCCCACGCACTGTCGGGCAGAAAAGATATGTCGAGCAGATTAAAGACAATACAATAGTCCTCGGCATAGGTCCTGCGGGTACGGGTAAAACTTACCTCGCTGTCGCTATGGCTGTAAAAGCTTTCAGAGAACATAAAATCAAAAAGATAATTCTCACACGCCCCGCTGTCGAAGCAGGCGAAAAACTCGGATTTCTCCCCGGAGATATGCAGGATAAGGTTGACCCCTACTTGCGCCCCCTGTATGATGCACTCTTTGATATGTTCGGTGCGGAAAGCTTTGCAAAATATATGGAAAAAGGCATAATCGAAGTCGCACCCCTCGCCTATATGCGTGGACGTACCCTCGATGAAGCTTTTATTATCCTCGATGAAGCCCAGAATACAACGTCCGAACAGATAAAAATGTTCCTCACCCGCCTCGGAAATGACAGCCGTATGGTCATTACAGGTGATATTACACAGATTGACCTGCCTGACCCCAAAAAATCAGGTCTTGTGGAAGCTGTAAGGGTTCTCAGGGGAATAGATGATATTTCCGTACACAGATTTTCTGAAAAAGATGTCGTAAGACATAAACTCGTTCAGGATATCATAAAGGCATACGAAAAATATCACCAGTGAATCATAATATTCTTCCGCCACAGTACAGAAGAATAATATTATAAAATTAATCTATTTTTGAAAGGAGAGCAGGTAATATGCCAAAGCTCAAGGTCTATGTAAAAAATAATCAGTCAGAAGTAAAAGTACCCGTAGGTATAAAGCTTCTCATAAGAAGATGCTGTCAGGCTGTACTCACTACCGAAAATTTCGGAAAAGATGCAGAAGTAAGCGTTTCATTCGTAAGCAACAGCGAAATTAAAAACTTAAACAAGATTTACAGAAATAAAGACAGCATTACCGATGTTCTTTCATTCCCGCTCACAAGCGAGGACGGCACTGTCGAAATCAACCCCGAAACAGGTGCGGTTCAGCTCGGTGATGTCGTGATATCCCTCGAAACTGCCGTTAAACAGGCTCAGAACTACGGACATTCCCTCGAAAGGGAAGTCGGATTCCTCACAGTCCACTCAATGCTCCACCTCCTCGGCTATGACCACGAAACAAGTCAGCTCGACCAGAGAATCATGCGTGAAAAAGAAGAATCAATTCTCGAAAAACTCGGCATATCAAGAGATGCTACCTTTGTGGTGCAGGGAGACAACGAATAATGTCAAGAACAGCTTTTGTAACAATTGCAGGAAGAACCAATGCAGGCAAATCCTCTCTCCTCAATGCAATAATAGGCGAGAAAATTGCCTCCGTCAGCAGTAAGCCCCAGACTACCCGCACAAGAATCACAGGCATTAAAAATATTGATGATGTTCAGCTTGTGTTTTTCGATACCCCCGGACTGCATAAGCCTCTCAATAAATTGAGTGAGCATATGCTTGATACCGTCCGTGAATCGGTAAGCGATATTGATGCGGTTATATTTATGGCGGACTGCACAAGAAAAGTCAATGAAAGCGAACTGAAACTCCTCAAATCACTCAACGATTCAAAAATGCCCGTCATATTCATTTTAAACAAGATTGACCTGCTTAAAAATATGGACGAGCTTGCACCCGTTATTGCGGAATTTACTTCAAAAATAAATTTCCATGCCGTAATTCCCATAAGCATAAAGGAAAATAACGGCATTGACATAGTTATTGATGAGATAATAAAACTTTCTTCTGAATCAGTACACTATTTCCCCGATGACATGATTACCGACCAGCCCGAAAAAGTCCTCGCAGGAGAAATGATAAGGGAAAAACTCCTCGAACTCCTTCAGGACGAAGTTCCCCACGGAATCGCTGTCGGTGTCGAGGAAATGAAAGAACGTGACGATAAGGATATCCTCGATATATCCGCCGTTATCTACTGCGAAAGAGAATCACACAAGGGTATAATTATCGGAAAGGGCGGTGCTATGCTCAAAAAAGCATCTACTGCCGCAAGAATCGAACTGGAAGACTTTTTTCAGATAAAAGTAAATCTCAAATGCTGGGTGAAAGTCAAAGAGGACTGGAGAAACCGTGAGGGACTTATCAGAAGTTTCGGACTTTCAGACAAATAATTTCCTGTTATAAATCCGCTTTTCCAAGAAATGATAATATCGGAGGCGGAAAAATGAAAGCTGATATATTATGGGATAAATTCGCCGAAACGGGAAGTGTTGACGACTACCTCAACTATTCGGCAAATAAGGATAAAAAAGATGATAATAACCGAAGGGATTGTACTGAAAGAACGCCTTGCAGGTGAACATGACAAATTTGTCGATATCCTTACAAAAGATAAAGGCATTATCGAAATCTGCGTGAAGGGCGCAAGAAAAATCAACGGAAAATCAGGAAGTTCAGCACAGCTTTTTGCATATTCAAGGTTCTGTATTGATTTGCGGAGAAATATGTATTTCCTTAACAGTGCAGAGCCGATACATATATTTTACGGTCTGAGAAATTCACTGACCGCCCTTTCACTTGCATCATATTTTTCTGATATACTGCGGTACTGTATTCAGGAAAATTCAGACGGTGAAAGTATAATGCGGCTTATGCTTAATACTCTGCATTTCCTCGAAAAAGGTCTGCGGAGCGAAAAACAACTGAAAGCAATTTTTGAACTGCGCCTTATGTCGGAAACAGGCTTCATGCCCGATATAGTCGCCTGCCGTGAGTGCGGAGAATTTGAACCGCAGGAGCTTTATTTCAATATTCCTGACGGAAGTTTCCGCTGTAAGGAATGTTCAAGCGGAGAATATGAAAATTTTTTTGCTGTAAAACTGCCTGTACTTTCGGCAGTAAGACATATAGTGCTGACTGATTTTGACAGGCTTTTCAATTTCCGTGTATCAGATGACACACTCGAAATTCTTTCGGAAATATCCGAATCATATATACAGGCACATACAGAAAGGAGTTTCAGAACTCTGGATTTTTATAAATCCCTTAAAGGAAATAAATATGAATAAATATCTTAAAACACTGGAACTTGACAAGATACTCGAAATGCTTGCACAGCAGGCTTCAAACGAGGAAACAAAACGAATGGCTCTTTCAGTGCGTCCCGACAGCGACCTTGAAAGAGTAAAATATGAAAACTTAAAGACAAATCAGGCTTTTATGCTGTCAGTACAGTTCGGCACACCGCCTTTTACAAATTTCAGGGATATAAGTTCTGCTGCCGCAAGAGCAAAGTCAGGGGCAGTAATTTCCCTGCGTGATTTAATGGATATCGCTCTCATGCTCAGACAAATCCGTGACCTTGACAAGTGGTATTCAGGCTGTGAGAATGTCGAAACGGAATTAAGCTATCTGTTTTCCCAGCTTTCACCGAATGAATATCTTCTTGAAAAGCTTGAAAGGTCTATAATATCCGAAACAGAAATATCCGATGCCGCAAGCCCCGAACTTGCCGCCATAAGACGGAAAATAAACCGTGCAGGTATGCAGCTCCGTGAAACCCTCGACAAAATGGTGAAAAATAAAACCACTCAGCAGTATTTGCAGGAAAGCAATGTCACCATAAGGGACGGAAGATTCGTACTCCCTGTAAAATCTGAGTACAGAACTCAGGTCAGCGGTCTTGTCCACGATACCTCCGCAACAGGTCAGACTATCTTCATAGAGCCTATGGCTATTGTCGAGGCAAACAACGATATAAGAATCTTACAGGGCAAGGAGCAGGAGGAAATTGAACGCATAATCCGTGAACTCTGCCGTGAAACAGGTGAATATGCAGATATACTCTGTGCAAATTACAAGGTCTGTGCGGAACTTAATCTCTATTTCGCAAAATCAAACCTCGCCGCAAAACTTAACTGTTCAATGCCGAATATTACAGATGACGGAGTTATCAGCCTTAAAAAAGCCCGTCACCCGCTCCTCGACAAGAAAAAAGCCGTCCCGATAGATTTGAATATCGGAAAGAACTATCAGGCACTGATTATAACAGGTCCGAATACAGGCGGTAAAACTGTCGCTCTCAAAACCGCAGGACTTCTTGCAGCTATGACCATGTGCGGACTGCTCATTCCTGTTGCAGACGGAAGCAGTATTTCGGTATTTGAAAATATTCTCGTTGATATAGGCGACAGTCAGAGTATTGAACAGAATCTTTCAACCTTTTCGGCACATACAAATAAAGTCATAGAAATAATAAATACAGCCGATGAAAATTCACTTGTCCTGCTTGACGAACTCGGTTCAG
>DGRR01000005.1 GCA_002389995.1 Ruminococcus sp. UBA4383
ATAGGTGATCTTAAAAATTATATTGATTATGATATGTTGAGCGGAGACTTAAAAGCACTTATTTCAAAAGAAGATTTCAAATTTTCAACTACAGAAGAAAAATTGCAGTTTTGCAGATTAATTAGCAGTTTGGACTATGAGTATGAAGCGGATTCAGATGATGTGTATTCTACAGATCAAATCGGCAGAAACGATTTAGCACAAAGAATAACGGCAGACGGTAAACGATATTTGATTTCAGTGACAATTGTTTTTAAGCCCAGATGGTTATTTAAAACGCAAATCGTTGATTTAGATGCAAGTGTGGCGGATATTTCAATTACTGAATAATCTTAATAAACTATACTGATTGAAGTTATTGTGATATTCTTCATGTACATATTCGGAAAAACAATGCAGTGACAGGAGATGAATATTTATGAGCATACTGAAAACAGAAAGGCTTGTATTAAGACCATTTAACAAAAATGATGCAGAGGCTATGTATAATAACTGGACGTATGACAAACGTGTTGCGGAGTATTGCCGCTGGTATCCGCATGAAAATATATCAGTTACGGAAAATCTCCTGAAAATGTATCTTGATGAGGCAGAAAACGGTTTTGAATACCGCTGGGCGATAACTTTAAAGGATAAAGATGAACCGATAGGCTGTATTGATGTTGTCGATACGGAAAATATGGAACTGGGATATGTTATATCTTATGACTACTGGAATAAGGGCATTATGACGGAGGCTTTAAAAGCTGTAACAGATGAAATTTTCAGAAATGGTGCTGAAAGAATTACCGCCCGTCATGCCGTGGATAATCCCGCATCAGGAAAGGTAATGGAAAAATGCGGTATGAAATACATAAAAAACGATATGACACAGCGAAAATTCGGCTCTGATGAACTTTGTGAAGTCAAATGCTACGAGATAAGAAAATAATATGCGTGAATTTACACTTATCTTATGTGCAGTATATTGCTTTCAGTATGTAAAATATGCATTGAAAAAAGAAATTCCCAAAGAGATGATGCCGAATAAATTCGGAATAGCTTTTCTCATTGTCATAGGAATAGTCAGTATACTTGCGGCAATACAGGGAATTATCGGGTATATTATTAAATAAGGTGATAAAGATGTATGAGGGATTTTTACCAACTACAAAAAAAGAAATGGAAGAACTGAATATACAGCAGTTTGATTTCATATACATAACAGGTGATGCTTATGTAGACCACCCAAGTTTCGGAGCGGCTATCGTCACAAGACTTATTGAAGATATGGGTTTTACTGTCGGAATAATTTCACAGCCCGACTGGCATACGGACAGGGATTTCAGGCGTTTTGGTGCGCCGAAATATGCATTTCTTGTGACGGCAGGAAATATAGATTCAATGGTAGCCCACTATACAGCCGCAAAACGAAAGCGTTCAGATGATGCATACACGGCAGGAGGTATGGCAGGCAAACGACCTGACAGGGCAGTTATAGTCTACTGTCAGAAATTGCGTGAGTATTTCGGGGATATTCCCATAGCAATAGGCGGTCTTGAAGCATCACTCAGAAGATTTGCACATTATGATTACTGGGACGATGCCGTAAGACCTTCCGTGCTTGTTGACAGCGGTGCGGATATTCTCATGTACGGCATGGGCGAACATCAGATAAAGGAAATCTGCACACGCCTTGCAAATGGTGAGGATATTAAAAATATTACCGATGTGAGGGGAACTTGTTATCTGACGGAACCCGTGAATACTCCAATAGGTGCGGCACAGTGTCCGTCATTTGAACAGGTGAGGGATAATAAAACCGAATATGCAAAGGCTACTAAAATCCAGTACGACTGGCAGGACGAAGTTTACGGGAAAATAATAATCCAGCGTCACGGAAAGAAAATGCTTGTGCAGAATCCTCCTGCACTGAGCCTTACAACGGAAGAACTTGACTATATATATTCTCTCCCTTATACAAGGACTTATCACCCTTCATATGAATCAAAGGGCGGAGTCCCCGGAATTGAAGAAGTAAGATTTTCAATCACCCATAACAGAGGTTGTTTCGGATACTGTAATTTCTGTTCGATAGCACTTCATCAGGGGCGCAGAGTTACAGTCAGAAGTGAAGAATCCGTACTGAAAGAGGCTGAACGAATAACTAAAATGCCCGATTTCAAGGGATATATCCATGATGTCGGAGGTCCTACCGCAAATTTCAGACATTCTTCATGTGAAAAACAATTAAGCAAAGGCTTGTGCATGGGTAAAAAATGCCTTGCCCCTACTCCATGCCCTGCACTTAAAGCCGACCATACGGAATATCTTTCATTACTGCGTAAAATCCGCAAAATAAAGGGTATAAAACGTGTTTTCATACGTTCAGGAATAAGATATGACTATCTCATGCAGGATAAAAATGATGAATTTATGAGGGAACTCATAAAATATCATGTAAGCGGACAGCTTAAAGTTGCCCCCGAACACTGTTCCGCAATAGTCCTCGATAAAATGGGAAAGCCCCATATTGAGGCATACAAAGCCTTTCAGAAGAAATTCTATGAGGTAACAAAAGGTATAGGAAAAGAACAGTATCTCGTGCCTTATCTGATGTCATCACACCCCGGAAGCACTCTCAATGAAGCAATAGAACTTGCATTATTCCTGAGAGACAATAAAATCCGTCCCGAACAGGTTCAGGATTTTTACCCTACTCCGGGTACTATTTCAACGGCTATGTTCTATACCGAACTTGACCCCTATACCATGGAAAAGGTATATGTTCCGAAAACTCCCAAAGAAAAGGCTATGCAGAGGGCGTTACTGCAATATTTCAGACCACAGAACAGGGAAATCGTCCTCGAAGCCCTTAAAAAGGCAGGCAGGCGTGACCTTATCGGTTCGTCACCGAAATGTCTTGTTGAAGATATCCCACATAAATCAAACGGAAAGGGCGGTGAAAAATCATGGCAAAAGAATCAAAAGGGCTTACCTCCGAACAGAAAAAACTCCTCCAAAATATCGGACAGCAATTTCAGAAAGGCAAAAACGAAAAAAACGGGTTCAAAAAAATAATAATATTCGGTACAGTTTTGATACTTGCGGCAGTTCTTGGATATTCACTTCTCAACAGTCAGCAGTCGGCTGTAACAGGCGATAAAATAGCCGTCCACTACATAGATATAGGACAGGGCGACAGTATACTGATTACATCAGGTGATGTCAATATGCTTATCGACTGCGGTGAAAAATCAGAATCCGCAAAGCTTATAAATTATCTCAACAACTGCGGAATCCAAAGGCTTGACTACGTTATAGGAACTCACCCTCATTCAGACCATATGGGCGGTATGTCCGAAATAGTAAAGACGTTTGACATAGGTGAATGTATTATTCCCGAACTTCACAGCAGTGATATTCCCAATACGGTTTACTATGAAAAATTCCTCGATGCAATAGCTGAGAAGAATGTAAAGCTTTCATATGCGGAACTCGGCAGAAATATAAATATCGGCAGTTCAGTCGGCACGATTATCGCCCCCCACAGCCCTGATTACGGAAACCTGAATAATTATTCCGTGGGATTATTTTTGAAGCACGGAAACAACAGCTTTATATTCACAGGAGATGCCGAAAAACAGGCTGAAAAAGAAATGATTGATGCAGGAGTTATGCTTGATGCTGATGTTTACAAGGTAGGTCATCATGGAAGTGATACATCAAGTTCACCTGAATTTCTTGAAGCCGTTTCACCTGAATATGCAGTTATATCCTGCGGTACGGGAAATTCCTACGGTCACCCGAAAGATATAACTATGGAAAATCTCTCAAAATATACCGATAAGATTTACCGTACCGATTTGCAGGGGACAATTATATTTGAGTCTGACGGAAATGATTATGTCATAAAGACGGAAAGGAATTAAAATGATAATTATTGACAGGTTTGAGGGAGATATTGCCGTAATCGAAACAGATAACGGCATGATTGAAATTAATCGCTTTTATCTCCCCGAAGATGCCGCTGAGGGCGATATAATAGTAAATGAGGGTAATGAATGGTATATTGACCATGAAGCAACTCAGTCACGCAGAGAGGCAATGCGTGAAAGGTTAAGAAGGCTGATGGAAAATGACTGATGTTATAATCACAGGAGCAGGTGCGGCAGGCTGTATGGCGGCTGTATGGGCGGCAAGACTTGGAAAGTCTGTCGTGATTTTTGAGAAAAATGACCATATAGGCAGAAAATTAAGAATAACAGGAAAGGGAAGATGTAATGTAACAAATAATTCCCCCATGAATGAACATATGGCGAATATTCCCGTAAATTCAAGGTTTTTATACAGCGCATTTTCAAATTTCGATGCTTATGATACAATGAATTTTTTTGAGGAAATCGGTGTTCCGCTTAAAACCGAACGTGGAAACAGAGTATTTCCTGTAAGTGACAAAGCCGAAGATATTGTAAATGCTTTCAGCCGTGAACTGAAAAAACTGAATGTCAAAATAATAAATAAACCTGTCACGGGACTTATAATAAACAATGGCATATGTTCGGGAGTAAGGGCAGGAAATCAGAATTATACTGCACAGTCAGTTTTGATAGCCTGCGGAGGAAAATCATATCCCCTTACAGGTTCAACAGGTGACGGATATACCCTCGCACAGTCAGCAGGTCATACAATAACTGAATTGAAGCCAAGTCTTGTTCCGCTTGTGTCCCCTGACAAATACTGCGCTGAATTAATGGGCTTGTCGCTGAGGAATGTAACGCTTAAACTCTATGACAGGGATAAAATTATATACAGCGAAATGGGAGAAATGCTTTTCACACATTTCGGAATGTCAGGACCTTTAGTGCTGAGTGCAAGTTCGCATATAGGACAAATGGAAAAGAACAGGTATAAAGTGCTTATAGATTTGAAGCCTGCACTTTCACATGAACAGCTTGATGCAAGAATACAGCGTGATTTTGCGGAAAATCTGAATCGTGACTTTGTAAACGGAATAAGAAAACTATTGCCTGCAAAGGTGATTCCTGTTATAATAAAATTAAGCGGAATATCCCCCGAACAGAAAATAAACAGCATAACCAGACAGCAGAGAATAGCTTTCGGGGAGCTTATCAAGGCTTTTCCCGTGCGAATATCGGATTTCAGACCGATAGAGGAGGCTATTGTTACAAGCGGAGG
This sequence comes from Ruminococcus sp. UBA4383, assembly GCA_002389995.1. Classification (GTDB taxonomy): domain Bacteria; phylum Bacillota; class Clostridia; order Oscillospirales; family Ruminococcaceae; genus Ruminococcus. The sequence continues at coordinate 5,179 of DGRR01000005.1, forward strand.
AGTTTCGGTAAAGGAAATCAATCCGAAAACTATGCAGTCAAAACTTGCCAAAAATTTATATTTCGCAGGAGAAGTCATAGATGTTGATGCATATACAGGGGGATTTAATTTGCAGATAGCATTTTCGACAGCATACACAGCGGCAATTAATGCATAGTAAAAATTATTATGAGGAAAATCTGCGCTCTTA
>DGRR01000218.1 GCA_002389995.1 Ruminococcus sp. UBA4383
AACGACAATATTGAGAGAGTTATCAAGAAAGCCGCAGGCGGTGAAGATAAAAATAATTACGAAAATATCACCTATGAGGGATATGGTCCTAACGGTGTCGCTGTAATCGTTGAGTGCCTTACCGATAACAGAAACAGAACCGCAGGCGATGTTCGTCACTATTTCGATAAATTCGGCGGAAATCTCGGCACTATCGGCTGTGTATCGTTCATGTTCACAAGAAAAGGTATTGTTATCCTCGAAAATACAGGTCTTGATGAAGATAAAGTCATGGACGATGTGTTTGAATGTGGCGGAGATGATTTCGATATAAATGAGGAAACTGTTGAAATCGAGTGTTCTCCCGAAAATGTTCACGCTCTCCGTGAGGGTCTTACCGAAAAGGGCTATAATGTAATGTCTGCGGAAGTTGAACAGATTCCCGCAAATTATACAACTCTTACAGATGAGGACCAGATAAAGAAAATGAATCTCCTCCTTGAACACCTCGAAGATAATGATGATGTCCAGAATGTTTACCATAACTGGGAAATGCCCGAAGAATGATTAATATTAAAAAAGTAAAATATTATCCTGAACTGCGTCAGGTCGCACAGCTTGCAGATGAAATATGGCATGAATGTTTCACTGATATAATAAGCCTCGGACAGATAGACTATATGGTTGAAAAATTTCAGTCCCTCGATGCTATGACAAATCAGATTGAAACTCAGAAATATTCCTACCTTGCAGTTTATGATGATGAGGATTTGTGCGGATATATCGCTGTAAAGCCCGAAGATGACGACAGATTTTTTCTCAGCAAGCTTTATCTCCGCAAGGATAAAAGAGGTAAAAAAATTGCCACTCTCATGATGAAACGTGTTTTTGAGGAAGCAAAAAAATACGGCAAAAAATCTGTATATCTCACAGTAAACAAAAATAACAGCCATGCAATTGACGTATATAAAAAATCAGGATATCAAATCATTGATTCTGTTGTCACAGATATCGGTAACGGATATGTAATGGACGATTATATTTTTTCATATACTTTGTAATATGATGAAAGTTCCGTAAATATACTCATAATAGGAATCTTAAAAGGAGGAATATAATGAGTATAGCGGAACTTTTTTTCATTTCGGCAGGGCTTGCGGCTGATGCATTTTCGGTATCGGTTTGCAGGGGTCTGGGAATGAAAAGCATAAACCTGCGAAAAGCCGCAGTAATTGCCTTATATTTCGGTTCATTCCAGTTTATGATGCCTGTTGTCGGATATTTTTTTGGCGGAATATTCGGAAAATATATAAATCCTTTCAGTCATTGGGCTGCATTTATTATGCTTGGATTCATAGGCGGAAAAATGATTTTCGAGGCTTTCGGCGAAAGGGAAGAAAACAACGGCACAGAATTATTTATCCTTGCAATTGCAACAAGTATTGATGCATTTGCAGTCGGGATTGTCTTTGCAGCACAGAAAACTGAATTAATGCTGTCGGTTTCAATGATAGGAACAGTTACATTTATTATATCTTTTATCGGTGTTGCTCTCGGAAATCATCTCGGCAACAAGTACGAGAAAAAAGCAGAAGTCGCAGGCGGAATGATTTTAATAATCATGGGTCTGAAACTTCTGCTTGAAGGGCTGAAAATTATTTAATTAATTTCTGAAATTCTTCTTCTGTGAGAATGGGAATATTCAGTTCCTTAGCCTTTTTATTTTTCGAGGAATTTGACGTTGAATCGTTATTTATCAGATAGTCAGTCTTTGATGATACGGCAGAGGCGCATTTTCCGCCATTAGCTTCGATGAAATTTTTGAGTTCGTTTCTGTTTTTCCAGATATTGACTGAACCTGTTATGACGAATGTTTTCCCTGAAATTGGCGAATCAGAGGGGATTTCTTCGGGGAGGGAGATATTTAATTCTTTTAAGAGATTATGATATTCAGTGAGATTTTCTTCACTTGAAAAATATTTTACATAATCAGCCGCCAAAACCTCACCTATGCCGTCAATGGCGGTAAGCTGGGATATTTCAAGCTTTTCAAGGAGTTCGGCAGAGGGATATTCCGCACAGATAAGCCTTGATGCAGACCTGCCTATATTTGTGATTCCGAGGGAGTAAAGCACACGGCTCAATTCTGTATTCCTTGAATTTTCGACAGCATCATGAATTTTTTCGTAAGACCTTTTGCCGAAACCGTCAAGGTTAATTATTTTATCTTTATAGTCATCAAGATGATAGAAGTCTTTAAATTCTTTGACAAATCCCTCCGAAACAAGCGTTTCAATAGTAGCTGTTGACATACCGATAATATTCATGGCATCACGCTGTACGAAATGCTCAAATTTTCCGATATGTTTTGCGGGGCAGTCCTTATTTATACATACAAGTGTCTGAATACCGTCATCTGATGTGCGGATTTCAGATTTTCCACCACACACAGGGCATACATCAGGGATTTCCAGAGTATCCGAACAGCTTTTATTTTCGAGAATCTGCGGAATTATCATATTAGCCTTGAAAATCGAAACAGTATCGCCTATGCCGAGTTTAAGCTGTTTAACAATGCTGACATTGTGGACGGAAGCCCTTGAAACGGTTGTGCCTTCCAGTTCAACGGGGTCAAATATTGCAATAGGATTCAGAAGTCCCGTTCGGCTTGCAGACCATTCAACCTCACGGAGAATTGTATCTGCTGTTTCGTCACGCCACTTGAAAGCGATTGCATTTCGTGGTGCATGGGAAGTCTGTCCGAGGCTTGCACCGTAGCTTACATCATCGAATATGAGGACAAGACCGTCAGAGGGAAATTCATTTTGTGGGATATTTTTTTCAAACTCAGCGACAGTATCAGCGATATTATTCTTATTGGTTTTCACTCCGTAGACAGTTTGGAAACCGATATTTTTCAGCCATTCAAGGCGGTTTGCGAAAGAATTTTCCTCATATCCCTCCGCATACACGAGATTAAAGGCAAAGAAATTAATATTTCTTTCCGCAGTAATTTTTGAATCGAGATTTCTTACAGTGCCTACGCATAAATTTCTTGGATTCTTATATTTTGCCCCCTCATCAGTTTCGGAGTTCACACGTTCAAAATCCTTATACTTCATGAGGGATTCTCCACGGATAACGAGTTTTTCAGTGAACGGAATTTTTGCGGGTATGCCGTGAATGTGACGGGCATTCTGAGTAATATCCTCACCTGTTTCACCGTTTCCACGGGTTACAGCCTGAATCAGCACACCATTTTCATAAGTCAGGACGAGAGTAAGACCGTCAAGTTTCCAGCTTATGAAGGCAGTATTTTCACCGAGCCAGTCTTTTAATTCGTCAATACTTTTAGTTTTTTCGAGGGAGAGCATTTTTGATTCATGTTTTACTTTTTTAAGGGAATCAGCTACTTCATATCCGACTTTTTGGGTACGGCTGCCGTTCAAGATGATACCCGTTTCGTTTTCGAGGGAAACAAGTTCATCATAAAGTTTATCATACTCAGCATCGGACATTTTTTCGATACCTGTATTATAATATGCATCTGCGGCGGAAGCGAGTATCTGATTTAATTCGTTCATTCTTTTAATTTTATCCATAAAACACCTCTTATCTATAAAAACACCCCCGACTTTCATCGGGAGTGCTTGGTAAATTATATTAGTTCACGCTTCTCTTAACGTAAGATGTATGGAGAACTTCATGAGCCTTATGGCTGCCGGGTTTGCCGAAATATGTTTCGTAAACCTCTTTGATAGCAGGATTTTCATGTGACTGTCTGAGGGGCATTGACTTGTCGAGGTCATAGAGAACCTTTGCACGTTCTTTTCTGATGTCAACGAAATTTCTGATTCCCATAGGAACCTGAGGCTGACCGCCGCCGTTTACACAACCGCCGGGACAAGCCATTATTTCGATGAACTGATAATCTGCCTCGCCACGCTGAACCTTTTCGAGAACTTCACGGGCATTTGCAAGACCGCTTGCAACGCATACCTTAACATCGAGGTCGCCAACTTTGTAAGTAGCTTCCTTGATACCTTCTGTACCTCTTACTTCGGGGAGGTCTGTAACATTTTCGCCTGTAAGAGTATAAACAGCAGTACGGAGAGCAGCCTCCATAACACCGCCTGTTGCACCGAAGATAACGCCTGCGCCTGTTGAGATTCCGAGCGGGTCATCAAATTTCTCATCGGGGAGAGAAGTGAAGTTGATACCTGCACGCTCAATCATTCTGCCGAGTTCACGGGTTGTGAGAGCGTAATCAACATCAGGAACGCCTGCGGCACTCTGGTCAGGTCTGCCGATTTCAAACTTCTTTGCAGTACATGGCATGATTGATACCATTACGATATTTTTGGGGTCAATACCCATTTTTTCAGCCCAGTATGTCTTTGCAGTTGCACCGAACATCTGCTGAGGAGACTTGCAGGTTGAGAGGTGGTCGAGCATATCGGGGAAGTAGTGTTCGCAGAACTTAACCCAGCCGGGTGAACATGAAGTAATCATCGGGAGAACTCCGCCGTTCTGTACACGCTCAACAAATTCGTTAGCTTCTTCCATGATAGTGAGGTCAGCGGAGAAGTCTGTATCGAATACCTTGTCAAAGCCGAGTCTGCGGAGAGCCGCAACCATTTTGCCTTCTACGTTTGTACCGATAGGAAGACCGAATGCTTCGCCGAGACCTGCTCTTACAGCGGGAGCTGTCTGAACGAGAACAGTCTTTTCGGGGTCAGCGATAGCTGCGAGAACGTCCTTGATGTAGTCCTTTTCGGAGATAGCACCAACGGGACATACAGCTATACACTGTCCGCATGATACACAGCTTGTCTCACCGAGACCCATGTCGAATGCAGAACCGATATATGTCTTGAATCCACGCTCATTAGCACCGATAACGCCTATACCCTGAGTTTTTCCGCAGACTGCAACGCAGCGGCGGCAGAGGATACACTTGTTATTGTCACGGTACATATGTGCAGCAGTATCGTCTATTTCGTATTCATTTCTTGAACCTTCGTACTTTGAAACGTCCTCAACGCCGTAATCCTTACAGAGTTTCTGGAGTTCGCAGTTGCCGCTTCTTACGCATGAGAGACATTTTTTGTCATGAGTTGAGAGAATGAGTTCGAGAGTTTTCTTTCTTGCCTCGATAACCTTGGGGGAGTTTGTGAGAACCTCCATTTTATCGGAACAGGGATAAACACAGCCTGCAACAAGACGGAAACCTCTGCCTTCGTTTACTTCGGTAACGCAGATACGGCAGGCACCGATTTCGTTAATTTCTTTCATATAGCAAAGTGTGGGAATCTCAAAGCCTGCAATATGAGCAGCTTCGAGAACGGTAGTACCCTTGGGTACAGTAAGTTCCACACCGTTGATTTTTACTGTAATATCAGCCATTTTCTGTATCCTCCGCTTACTTCTTGATGATTGCCTTGAACTTACAGGTTGCAATACAAGCACCGCATTTTACGCACTTGTTCTTGTCAATTTCATACGCAGGTTTTTTCTTTCCGGGAGCAGTGTAATCTGTAACTGTTATAGCTTCAGCAGGACACTGTTTAGCACACATACCGCAGCCAAAACACTTATCCTTGATAATCTCGAAGCTGAGAAGGTCTTTACATACGCCCGCAGGACATTTTTTATCTACAACGTGAGCGACATATTCGTCACGGAAACATTTAAGAGTTGAAAGAACAGGGTTGGGAGCTGTCTGACCAAGACCGCAGAGTGAATTGGACTTGATATGAGCAGCGAGTTCTTCGAGTTTGTCGAGGTCTTCGAGAGTACCCTTGCCCTTTGTGATGCGGTCGAGTATCTCCCACATTCTCTTAGTACCGATACGGCAGGGAGTACATTTACCGCATGATTCATCAACAGTAAATTCGAGGAAGAATTTAGCGATGTCAACCATACAGTTATCCTCGTCCATAACGATAAGACCGCCTGAACCCATCATAGAGCCGATGCTTATGAGGTTATCGTAGTCAATCGGGATATCGAAATGTTCAGCAGGAATACAGCCGCCTGAAGGACCGCCTGTCTGAGCAGCCTTGAATTTCTTTCCGTTGGGGATACCGCCGCCGATTTCCTCGATAACTTCACGGAGAGTTGTACCCATAGGAATTTCAACAAGACCTGTGTTCTTGATTTTACCGCCGAGAGCAAATACCTTTGTACCCTTTGATTTTTCAGTACCCATAGATGCGAACCATTCTGCACCGTTGAGGATAATCTGGGGGATATTGGCATAAGTTTCAACGTTGTTGAGGATAGTGGGCTTCTGGAAAAGACCTTTTTCAGCAGGGAACGGAGGACGGGGACGGGGTTCGCCACGGTTTCCTTCGATAGATGTCATGAGGGCAGTTTCTTCACCGCATACGAATGCGCCTGCACCAAGACGGAGGTCAATATCAAAGTCAAAGCCTGTTCCGAAAATATCCTTACCGAGCATACCTGCTTCACGAGCCTGTTTGATAGCGATATTAAGACGCTCAACAGCTATGGGGTATTCAGCACGGACATAGATGTAGCCCTGTTTAGCACCGATAGCGTAGCCTGCGATAGTCATAGCTTCGAGAACGACATGGGGGTCACCTTCGAGAACTGAACGGTCCATGAATGCGCCGGGGTCGCCTTCATCGGCATTACAGCATACATATTTCATATCGGCATCGGGAACGATATTTCTTGCGAGTTTCCACTTCATACCTGTGGGAAATCCGCCGCCTCCACGGCCACGCAGACCTGAATCGAGAATAGTCTGGATAACCTGTTCGGGAGTCATTTCGGTGAGGACTTTGCCGAGAGCCTTGTAACCGTTTCTGCCTATGTATTCCTCGATAACTTCGGGATTGATAACGCCGCAGTTTCTGAGGGCAACACGGTGCTGTTTCTTATAGAAAGCAGTATCATCGAGAGATTTTATATTGTCACCATCAACGGTTTCCTCGTAGAGAAATTCCTTGACGGGGTTTCCTTCAACGAGGTGTTCCTTGACGATGCGGGGGATTTCCTCGACATCAACACGGGAATAGAATGAGCCTTCGGGATAGACAATCATAATCGGACCTCTTTCGCAGAGACCGAAACAGCCTGTCTTAACAATCTGTACCTTGTCAGTAAGACCGTTGGCAGCGAGTTCTTCTTTGAGTTTAGCAATTATCTTCGGTGAACCTGAGGAAGTACAGCCTGTACCGCCGCAGACGAGGACGTGCTTTTCATATTTTGAAGAAGCGTTGCTGCCGTGGGTTCTGAGAGCGACTTCACCCTCCATTGATTCTCTGACAACCTTGAGTTCTTCAAGAGTCTTCATAAGTCAACCTCCTATATTAAGCGTATTTGGAAATAATCTTGTCAACATCGTCAACAGTAAGACGACCGTAAACGTCCTCATTAACGGTGAGAACGGGAGCGAGACCGCAGGCACCTATGCAGCGGCAGGCTTCGAGGGAGAATTTACCGTCGGGAGTACATTCGCCTCCTGCGATACCGAGTTTTTCCTGAAGCTTGTCGTAGATATCGCCTGAGCCTTTAACATAGCAGGCAGTACCGAGACAGACTGAGATAGTATATTCGCCCTTGGGGAAGAGAGAGAACTGAGCATAGAAAGTAACTACGCCGTAGATTTTCTCAAGAGGGATACCCGTATTATCGGAAATGATTTTCTGAACCTCAATAGGAAGGTAGCCGTAGATTTCCTGAGCTTTCTGGAGAATCGGCATTAAAGCACCCTGACTGTCCTTTTTCTCCCTGATGATTTCAAGGAGCTGAGCTTCCTGTTCGGGAGTACCCTTGAAAGGAACTGTAGACTTTGATGAATTCATTAGTATGAACCTCCTTTTTAATTATATGTTTATGACTGATGCCGCAGGCGGCACATATCGCATATCACATATCTTAATGTATTATAACATATATTCAAAAAAATTTCTATC
>DGRR01000081.1 GCA_002389995.1 Ruminococcus sp. UBA4383
ATTGAAAATGCAGACAGTGCCGAACTCAACAGCTATGTTGCAGGAAATCTGTATTCTTCATCTGATGTGGACTTCTATAAATTCACTGTTGATGAAAGCGGTTATGTGAATTTTGACTTTGAAACAGCAGCCGAGGACGGTGAATGGATTCTTGAACTCTTTGAAACTCCCGAAAGCAATTTTTCATTCTACAAAAAAACTTTCAAGGCTGGTGACGAATCAAACATATCTGCGGATTTAGGACTTGACAAGGGCGAATATTACATTAAAATCCGCAATTCAGTATGGCGTGGCAATGATTATAAGCTCAACCTGAACTTTGTAAAGAATGACAAGTGGGAGAGCGAATTTAACAACGATTTCGATACCGCAGACGAAATACTCCCCAACAGCAGTATAAGCGGCTGCCTTATGGCATCAAATGACAAGGATTATTATAAATTCACCCTCGAAGATGACGGATATATAAACCTTGATTTCATCAGCAAGGCTGTCGGAAATGCCGTGGCATACTACACAATGGAACTTATGGATTCAACGGAAAAACATACGGTTATATATACCGTTCAGATTTGGGGCGACAGCGAACTTGTCGAATCGGGCAACATAGGTCTTGCAAAGGGTACTTATTTCGTGAGAGTAAAGCCCAATTCAACAATGACCGAAAACTACACAATAAATCTCGGCTATACAAAATCATCGCAATGGGAAAAAGAATATAACAACACCAAGGAAATGTCTACCCCTTTCCCCATGAACAGCACCATGAACGGCAATCTGAAAAAAAGTCCCGATACCGATTACTATAATTTTGAAATGAAAGAGGACGGTACAATATTCGTTGACTTTGAAAGACCTATGGACGGCACAACAACAACTTACTGGGTTGTGGGAATTGTTGACGAAAAAGGAACATATGTCCAGCGTTACTACATGAAAGGCAATGAAAGCCTTACCTCCACAGAAGGTCTTGCCCTCGCAAAAGGAAATTACTATATGCACATTCAGGCAAGCAGTTTCAACAGTTCAGACTACAAAATTACTCTCAGGGATTCCGATTACAAAGAACCCGACCAGACAGAAATTCTCTACGGTGACGCAAATCTTGACGGAAAAGTAAGTATCTCTGATGCCGTTGCAATACTCCAGTATGTTGCAAACAGCTCCAAATATCCCCTTGAAGAAAATGCAAAAATAAATGCTGATGTTGACGGCGCAGACGGCGTTACAGGCAGAGATGCCGCAGAAATCCAGAAATATGATGCAAAAGTAATAGATTCATTTGTAGTTGAGAAAAAGTAAAATATATTAAATTTTATTTTCCTCTTGACAAATTTGTTTTAACATGGTATAATATGAAAAAAATAAAACCGTTGAGGCGGAGATAAAACCGATGATGCTTCCACAGAGAACCCACGCTGCTGAGAATTGGGTGAAAAACAAGTCGGTAAATGGATCGCTGAGGGCATGGTCAAAGGGATTGTATATCCTGAGTATTCCATGACGTTATGATGTGCGTTAAACATCAGGGATATGATAGTATCCTGTAAAAGTGCATGGATTTTTCCATGAATCAAGGTGGCACCACGGATAAGTTTATTCGTCCTTGACAGAATTGATTTTCTGTCAGGGACTTTTTTTATTGCAGGAAATGCCGGCTTTCCTGTATGCGAAAGGAAGTTGCTTTATGAAATTTTTACCTGAATTTTCTGACGTAAAAAAATTTGCAAAAAGTGGGAAATATGACGTACTCCCCGTAAGCTGTGAGATGTTGTCCGATATATGCACGCCTGTTGAGGCTATGCGTATTTTAAAAAATGTCTCCAATCACTGCTATATGCTTGAATCTGCATCTGGAAACGAAAAATGGGGAAGATATACTTTTCTCGGATTTGACCCCAAAATGCAGATAACGGCAGTCGGAAACGATATGACAATCAATGACGTTAAAATTAAAACAGATGACCCCTGCATACAGATAAGACAGATACTTTCAAAATACAGAAGCCCGAAATTTGACTATCTCCCGTCATTTACAGGCGGATTTACAGGTTATTTCTCCTATGATTTCCTTGTATACAAGGAGGAAAGTCTGAGAAACAATGTAAGCGATACGGAAAATTTCAAGGACGTTGACTTAATGCTTTTTGATAAGGTTATAGCATTTGACAATTTCCGTCAGAAAATAATACTTATTGCGAATATGCACCTTGACGACCCCGAAACAGGCTATAACAAGGCTGAACTTGAACTCAGACAAATCGCAGACCTCCTTAAAAACGGTGAGAAAAAACACGAAAAGGCAGGACATCTTACAAGTGAAGTCACACCCCTTTTCAATAAAGATGAATACTGCGGAATGGTTGAAAAAGCTAAAAAACATATATTTGAAGGGGATATTTTCCAGATAGTCCTTTCCAACAGACTCAGTGCGGATTTTGAGGGCAGTTTGTTTGATACATACAGAGTATTGAGAACTATAAATCCTTCTCCTTATATGTTTTATTTTTCGGGAACAGATGTCGAAATTGCAGGCGCATCACCTGAAACTCTCGTAAAGCTTGAGGACGGTATCCTGCATACATTCCCGCTCGCAGGAACAAGACCCCGTGGAAAATCCGAAAAGCAGGACAAAGAACTCGAAAAGGATTTGCTTTCAGATGAAAAGGAACTCGCTGAACATAATATGCTTGTTGACCTCGGCAGAAACGACCTCGGAAAAATAAGCAGATTTGGAACAGTCAAAGTCGAAAAACTCCACAGTATCGAAAGATATTCCCATGTAATGCACATAGGCTCAACCGTAAGGGGAGAAATAGACGAAAAATATGATGCTCTCGATGCAGTCAGTGCCGTGTTACCCGCAGGAACTCTTTCAGGCGCACCCAAAATAAGAGCCTGTCAGCTCATTTCCGAACTCGAAAACAATAAAAGAGGTATTTACGGCGGTGCGATAGGATATATAGATTTCACGGGAAACCTTGATGTATGCATAGCCATAAGAATTGCGTACAGGAAAAACGGAAAAGTCTTTGTCAGAAGCGGAGCAGGAATTGTTGCCGATTCCGTCCCTGAAAAGGAATATCAGGAATGTATAAACAAGGCACAGGCTGTTATAAATGCCCTTAAACTTGCACAGGAGGCTGACTTATGATATTACTTATAGACAATTACGACAGCTTTTCGTACAATCTCTTTCAGCTTGTGGGGGAGATAAATCCCGATATAAAGGTTATCAGAAATGATGAAATGACTGTTGACGAAATAAGAAAACTGAATCCCGAAAAAATAATCATCTCCCCCGGACCGGGCAGACCCGAAGATGCAGGAATCATCATCGAAGCCGCTAAAACTGTCTGCACGGAAATTCCCACACTCGGAGTATGCCTCGGACATCAGGCAATATGTGCGGCATACGGTGCAAAAATAACTTATGCAAAAAAACTCATGCACGGCAAGCAGTCTGTCATAAGTTTTACGGGAGATTCCCCGATATTCAGGGATATAGATGAAAATTCCCCCGTTGCAAGATATCATTCGCTTGCGGCAGACCCCGACACAATACCCGATTGCTTTGAAGTTACAGCAGTTGCAGATGACGGAGAAATCATGGCAGTACAGCACAGGGACTATAAAATATACGGCTTGCAGTTTCACCCTGAGTCGATTATGACCCCTGACGGACGAAAAATGCTTGAAAACTTTATAAAATTATAATCGGAGGAAATTGAAATGATTAAGGAAGCTATTGTTAAAATTGTTGATAAGCAGGATCTGACCTATGATGAGGCATACAAAGTAATTTCGGAAATAATGTCAGGCGAAACCACTCCCACACAGAATGCGGCATTTCTTGCGGCACTTTCCACAAAAAGCACAAAATCAGAAACTATTGACGAAATAACAGGCTGTGCGGCAGCTATGAGAGATGCCGCAGTAAAATTTGAAAATAATCTCGACCTTCTCGAAATCGTAGGAACTGGCGGAGACAATGCCCACAGCTTCAACATATCAACCACATCTGCATTTGTAATTGCATCAGCAGGCATAAAAGTCTCAAAGCACGGCAACAGGGCGGCATCATCTCTGAGCGGAACTGCGGACTGTCTTGAGGCACTTGGAGCAAATATAAGCCTTGACCCCGAAAAATGCCGTGAACTCCTTGAAAAAGTCGGATTCTGCTTCTTTTTCGCACAGAAATATCATACATCAATGAAATATGTCGGCAGCATAAGAAAAGAACTCGGTATAAGAACTGTATTCAATATACTCGGACCTCTTACAAATCCCGCAAGCCCTAAACATCACCTTTTAGGCGTGTATGACCGTTCACTCGTTGAGCCTGTCGCACAGGTACTCATGAAACTCGGTTCAGAAAGCGGAATGGTAGTTTATGGAAATGACAAGCTTGATGAAATATCTCTGAGTGCCTCGACAACTGTATGCGAATATAAGGACGGCTGGCTTAAAACTTATGAAATATCCCCTGAACAGTTCGGATTTGAACGCTGTACAAAGGACGATTTAAAAGGCGGTACTCCCGAAGAAAATGCGGATATAACAAGACAGATTCTCAGGGGAGAAATCAGGGGACATATGAGAAATACAGTCCTTATGAATGCAGGTGCGGCTATATATATCGGCGGAAAAGCTGAATCCCTTGCAGACGGAATTTCAGAAGCAGCAGGACTTATCGATAGCGGAAAAGCTTATTCAGTTCTTGAAAATTTCGTTGAACTCTCAAATAAGTGAGGTACACTATGACAATTCTTGACAAACTTGCGGAAACGGCTTTAAAGCGTGTTGAAAATGCAAAGAAATTACATTCATATGATGAAGTGAAAAATAAAGCCCTTTCAATGGAAAAATCACGTTTTGAATTTGAAAATGCCCTGAAAAAACCTGACATATCCTTTATATGCGAATGTAAAAAAGCTTCTCCTTCAAAGGGAATTATTGCAGAGAATTTCCCGTATCTGCAAATCGCAGAAGAATATGAAAAAGCAGGTGCGGACTGCATATCCGTACTGACTGAGCCTGAATATTTTCTCGGAGGTGACAAATATCTCCGTGAAATAGCCGAAAATGTAAATATTCCCTGTATTCGCAAGGATTTCACGGTTGATGACTATATGATATATGAGGCGAAAATCCTCGGAGCAGGCGCAGTTCTGCTGATATGCTCCATACTTACGGAAAAACAGATTCACGACTATATAAATGTATGTGATGAACTTGGAATATCCGCACTTGTTGAGGCTCATGACGGTGACGAGATTAAAATCGCTTTGAGTGCAGGCGCAAGAATTATAGGAGTGAATAACAGGAATTTAAAGGATTTTTCCGTGAATACCGATAACAGCAGAAAAATGCGTGAACTTGTCCCTGATGATATAATTTTCGTATCGGAAAGCGGTGTGAAATCTGCGGAGGATATAAAACTTCTGCGTGAAATCGGTGCAGATGCGGTTTTAATCGGTGAAACTCTCATGAAAGCACCCGACAAAACTGCAAAGCTCAGAGAACTGAGGGGATTATGATTAAAATAAAAATGTGCGGTATGTGCCGTGATGAGGACATAGAATATGCAAATAAAATTCTCCCCGAATTTATTGGATATATATTCTGGGAGAAAAGCAGGAGGTTTATAACTCCCGAAAAAGCTGAAAAATTCACTGAAATTCTCGACAAAAGAATAATTCCTGTCGGAGTGTTTGTTGATGCGAATATCGAATACATATCGGATATCGCAGGAAAACAGACAATAAAAATCATACAGTTGCACGGAAATGAAAATGATGACTATATAGATAATCTGCGTAAAAGGTTAAATATTCCGATAATAAAGGCATTCAGGATTAAAAGCCGTGAAGATATTGAAAATGCTGAAAAATCGCAGGCAGATTTTATTCTTCTCGATTCGGGATACGGTTCGGGGGAATTATTCAATCATGAACTTATTGATATAAAACGTCCGTATTTTCTTGCGGGAGGTCTTGACCCCGAAAATATAGGGCGGATATTAAAAAATATCACTCCTTATGCTCTTGATGTAAGCTCGGGAATTGAAACAGACGGAGTTAAGGATTTTAATAAAATGAAAGCGTTTGCAGACGCAGGAAGGAAAATATTATGACAGAATCAAAAGGTCGTTTCGGAATACATGGCGGACAGTATATTCCCGAAACTCTCATGAATGCGGTTATCGAACTCGAAAACGCATACAACAAGTATAAAGATGACCCCGAATTTAACAGGGAATTAACCGAACTGCTGAATAATTACGCAGGCAGACCGTCACTTCTTTACTATGCCGAAAAATTAACCCGTGAACTCGGAGGAGCAAAAATATATCTCAAACGTGAAGATTTGAACCATACAGGCTCACACAAAATAAATAACGTACTCGGACAGGCACTTCTTGCTAAAAAAATGGGCAAAACCCGTCTTATTGCCGAAACGGGAGCAGGTCAGCATGGTGTTGCAACCGCTACGGCTGCGGCACTTCTCGACATGGAATGTGTAGTATTCATGGGCGAGGAGGATACAAAACGTCAGGCACTCAATGTATATCGCATGAAACTCCTCGGTGCGGAGGTTATCCCCGTAAAATCGGGCACGGCTACGCTTAAAGATGCAGTTTCGGAGGCTATGAGGGAATGGACTTCACGCATTGACGATACGCATTATTGTTTAGGCTCGGTAATGGGTCCGCACCCGTTCCCGACTATTGTAAGGGATTTTCAGGCAGTTATCTCCCGTGAGGCAAGGGCGCAGATTCTCGAAAAGGAAGGCAGACTCCCCGATGCAGTTATAGCCTGTGTGGGAGGCGGTTCAAATGCAATAGGCAGTTTCTATCATTTTATTCCCGATGAAAATGTAAAGCTTATAGGCTGTGAGGCGGCTGGCAGAGGTATTGATACCTTTGAAACGGCTGCAACGGTAAATACAGGCAGAATAGGCATATTCCACGGCATGAAATCATATTTCTGTCAGGACAAATATGGTCAGATAGCACCTGTCTATTCAATATCCGCAGGTCTTGACTATCCCGGAGTAGGTCCTGAACACGCATATCTGCATGATATAAAGCGTGCGGAATATGTGCCTGTTACTGATGATGAGGCAGTAAATGCATTTGAATTTCTTTCACGCACAGAAGGTATAATTCCCGCAATAGAATCTGCCCATGCAGTTGCATATGCGATGAAACTCGCTCCCACTATGGACAAGGACAAGATAATTATTATAACAATATCAGGCAGAGGCGACAAGGACTGCGCTGCTATTGCAAGATACAGAGGAGAAGATATTCATGAGTGATATAAGAAAAGCTTTTGAAAACGGAAAGGCATTCATACCTTTTATAACCTGCGGAGACCCCGACCTTGAAACTACTGCAAGGGCAGTCCGTGCAATGGCTGAAAACGGAGCTGATTTGATTGAACTCGGCATACCCTTTTCAGACCCCACCGCAGAGGGAGTTGTGATACAGGGTGCAAATATCCGTGCATTGGCAGGCGGTATAACTACCGATAAAATATTTGAATTTGTTGCGGAAATCCGCAAAGATGTAAAGATACCGCTTGTATTCATGACATATGCAAATGTTGTATTTTCCTATGATGCGGAAAGATTTATGGCTCGCTGCTGTGAAACAGGCGTAGGCGGAATAATTCTTCCCGATTTGCCTTTTGAGGAAAAAGGCGAATTTTCAGCAGTTGCCCGACAGTACGGAATAGACCTGATATCACTTATTGCTCCCACTTCCGCAGGCAGAATCAAAATGATAGCAAAAGAAGCTGAGGGATTCATATATATAGTTTCAAGTCTCGGTGTGACGGGTGTGAGAAGTGAAATAAATACCGATATAGGCGAGATAGTTAAAATAATCCGTGAAAATACTGATATTCCCTGTGCAGTAGGTTTCGGAATATCAAAGCCCGAACAGGCAAAGAAAATGGCAGGACTTTCAGACGGTGCAATTGTAGGCTCTGCAATAATAAGACTTCTCGAAAAATATGGAAAAGATGCTCCGCAGTATATCGGAGAATATGTAAAATCAATGAAAGATGCTGTTATGAATGCATAAAAAAAGGACTTGCAGAAATGCAAGTCCTTTAAAATTATAGGGATTATTCTTCAGCCTTAGTTGCAGCACCGCCAAATTCAGGAGATTGTGCAGCTATTTCTTTAAATTCTCCCGTAGGTTCTGCGCCTACGAGGTCGAGGGCATTCTTGTCATAGTAGAACCATACGCAGAAAGCGGCAAGACCTGTATTATTCTTTACATTGAGATAGTAGTCGATAGTATCGCCCTGTTTGCAGGCAATATTGTCGCAGTAGTAGAAGTTATCCATTGTACCTGTATCATCTGCGGGGTCGATATCACCTTTGTTGACTCTTATGATACCGTCAGCAACTTTACCGGGGTTTATTGTTTTGCCTGCTATATCTGAGAGGTCGGGGGAGAGTCTTACCTTGTAATCTCCGTCGGGGGCATCATCTTTTACTTTGAATGTAAGTTTTATGAACGGTCCTTCAAACATAAAGTTCTTGTCCTTTGAGATATCGAGCCACATAGCATATCTTCCGTCAATACTTGCGGTATAAGTGGCTTCTGAAGCGGCAGGAGTTTCGGAGGAACTGCCTGAATTGCCGTTGCTGTTGTTATTATTATTGTTGTTGTTTGAATTATTGTTTGCAGTTGTATTGCTGTTATTGTTTCTTGAATTTGTATTTCCGTCAGCTACATATACGCTTGTGACTTCAACGACCTGAGTTTCCTGCTGACCCTGAGCATTTGTAGCGGGCTGACCTGCGGCATCTGTAACTGCAACGACCTGAGTAACGGGCTGACCCTGAGCATCGGTAACTTTCTGGATTTCGGTTACAGGCGGAGCAGTTTCTGCGCTCTGTTCATCTTCGGAAGCCTGAGTGGGGTCTGCGGCATCGAGGCTCATGTCGGTATCATCGAGAGCGACAGTACCTATTTCAAACGGGAATTGGAGTACAGGGGCTTCTGTTACCTGCTGCTGGGCTGTATTTCCTTTTGAATCGGAATCATTGTTATTTCTTGAAGAATCGCATGAAACGATACTTGTTGCAGCCACGCAGAGGAGAGCGGCAACGGCAATAATTTTCCTTGTAATATTTTTCATTTTTCTGTTCCTTTCATGTTTGTAATTTTGGGAATGTTAATTACTTATATTATACACAAGAGAAGGTGGTTTGTCAAGCGGCTTGCCAATTTGTAATCAATAATTTTAAAAAAAGTCACAAAACTAACATTAATTTTACACAAAAGGGATTATTTTTTAGGTGCGATTATACCACCTGTTTTGTAGATACTGTCTGCGGGGATAACTCCTCTGACACAGCTTGTGGGGTATATGCTGGAATTTCTTCCTACGATTGTGCCGGGGTTGAGGACGCTGTTGCAGCCTACTTCAACGAAATCACCGAGCATTGCGCCTATTTTCTTGATACCTGTTATAATTTCCTCACCGTCTGATTTTATGACAACATTGGTTTTGTCTGACTTGACATTTGAAGTGATAGAGCCTGCGCCCATATGGGATTTATAGCCGAGGATACTGTCACCGACATAGTTATAGTGAGGGGTCTGGACGTTATCGAAAATGATGACGTTTTTGAGTTCAGCGGAATTTCCTATAACGCAGTTTTTGCCTATCAGTGCGCTTCCTCTTATGAAAGCGCAGTGGCGCACCTCGGTATTTTCGCCTATAATGCACGGTGAACCGATATATGCCGAGGGGAAAACCTTTGCGGTTTTATGAATCCATACATTTTCCGAAGGATTGTCATATTCATCGGGGCTGAGGTTTTTTCCGATACTTATTATCAGTTCGCTTATGCCTTTTAAAGCCTCCCACGGATATGTAAACTGATTTAAATAATCAGAAGCAACGGTGTGTGAAAGGTCAAAGAGTTCTGTTATTTTTATATTTTCCATAATATTCTCCTGAATAAAAAATTTCCGATAAAAAATTATTGCGGATAGATATATTATATTATGTTATGTTAGTTTTGTCAATAATTTTTTATTGAAAAAATAGTTGCAAAAACAAAAGTTTTGTGTTACAATAGTAGAGTATGTTTGAAGAAAGGAGTATTCCGCACTATGCGGAAGATATATATGGCTAAAAAGAAAGATTACGGCAATGACAGCATCACAATGCTCAAAGGTGCCGACAAGGTAAGAAAACGCCCTGCGGTTATTTTCGGTTCTGACGGTCTTGACGGCTGTGAACATTCAATATTTGAGGTTATCTCAAATTCAATAGATGAAGCCCGTGAGGGTTACGGAAACAAAATAATTATAACTCATTACAGAAATCACGACATAGAAGTAGAGGATTTCGGACGAGGCTGTCCTGTTGACTTCAATAACAACGAACAGCGTTATAACTGGGAACTTGTCTACTGCGAACTTTATGCGGGCGGTAAATATGATGACAGTGCGGAATCCTATGAATTTTCACTCGGACTTAACGGTCTCGGACTTTGTGCAACGCAGTTTTCATCTGAATTTATGGACGTTGAAGTTATCCGTGACGGTTATAAATACAA
>DGRR01000115.1 GCA_002389995.1 Ruminococcus sp. UBA4383
AATCTTTCAGCGCAGATGTCGCAGGCATGAAATCACGCACAAGACAGAGTTTCAATAAAATGTATGATACTGCAAATCCTCTCGAAAAACGTGACCCGAATGAGGGATATGTCCTGCCGAGAAGCCTTCGCAGAGGAGACACTGTATATGTTGTCGATTTGCAGAGAAAAGGCACTGTTGCAAGTGAACCTGACGGAGATTTTGTATTCGTGCAGATGGGCGTTATGAAAACTAAAATGAATATATCCCGCCTGCGTCTCGAAGAAACAGATAAAGTTACTGTCGGAAACAAATCCGTCAGAAAAAAACGCAATGTCGGAAAAGTAGGCGTTAAAGCCGAACGCAGAGGCAGTATGGAACTCGATATAAGAGGCTGCGCCTGCGATGACGGAGTTTATCAGCTTGATGCATTTATAGACAGAGCTGTTATGTCAAATATTTCAACAGTAACTATAATTCACGGAAAAGGTACCGGTCTGCTCAGAAAAGCTGTCCACCAGAGACTTAAATCACACCCTTCCGTGAAAAATTTCCGTCTCGGACTTTTCGGAGAAGGTGAGGACGGAGTTACTATCGCAGAACTTAAATAAAAAAGGTGGTGTCTGTACATGGAAAAACGAAAAGCAATGGCAGTTGTAGCGGCTGATGTTTCAAATGACTATATGAACAGAATATGTACAGGCATTTCCGCACAATGCGAACATCTCGGCTATGACTTGTATATAATGCTGATGTCCTCCAACCTCGACAACGGCACAACAATACAGCAGGGCGAGGAAAATATATATTCCCTTATAAATAAGGATACAGTAAGCGGTGTTATACTCCTTATGGGAAATGCTGCAAATCCTGAACTTATTAAAGAACTCGGGAAAAAAATCGTTGAAAATGATATACCTGTCATATCTGTGGACAGTCAGCTTGATTTCTGTGAATATATAATAGCTGATGACGAAAATCTTATGGAAAAAATGACCGACCACTTTATTGAACATCATAACTGCAAGAAAATAATGTGCCTTACAGGATATAAGGGTATGCCTGTTTCCGAATCAAGACTTGTCGGATATAAAAATTCCCTCGTCAGACATGGTATTGAATATGACGAAAATCTCGTTGTGTACGGAGATTTCTGGAAAGTATCAGCCGAAAATCTTGCAAAGGAATTTTTAAACGGCAAAAGAACTCTGCCCGATGCTGTTGTGTGTGCAAATGATTCAATGGCTATAAGCCTGTGCAATACATTGTCAGACGGAGGAATAAATGTTCCCGATGATATGATGATTTCAGGATATGACGGTTCAAGGGAAGCTATGGAAAATGTTCCGTCAATAACTACCATATATCCCGAAAACGGTGCGCTCGGTGCAAGGGCAGTCCTTAAACTCTATAAGATGATAACAGGACTTGACGGTGAAGCTGTTGATATGCCGAACGGCAAGCTTATACTTACAGGAAGCTGCGGTTGCAGTGACAGTATCAATTATCTTATAAAACAGCGTGAAAGCTATAAGGCAGTCAATGAACAGTATGAAAGATACTATAACAGCAGCGGTATGCTTGAAGGTCTCAGCAAAGCGAGAAGTCTTGACCACCTTATGCATAAACTCACACATTATATGTATCTTCTTGTGGATATCAATATGTATGCCATGTGCCTTAACAAGGAATGGGAGGGATTTGAAAAATCCGATGAATCAGATTATCTGAGCGAGGGATATCCCGAAAAAATGGCTGTCCAGATGATATACAAGAATCCCGCCTATGATTTTTCGGCACATGAATATGATTCAAAGGATATAGTTCCCGATTCAATAAGAAGTTATTATGAAAAGCCGAAAACATATTTCATACTTCCCCTGCATTTCATGGACAGATGTTTCGGATATTCGCTGTTCGTATTCAATGACCTTAAATTTACCGTCAGCCAGCTTTTTTCATCATGGAACAGGAATATAAACATAGCCCTCGAATTTTTAAGGGTGAGAACTAAACTAACTCTCATAAATCAGCGCATTACACTTAGTTTCATAAGAGATACACTTACAGGTGTATATAACAGACAGGGATTCAAACGCTATTCCGACAGTATGTTCAAAAAGGCAAAAACCGAAAACAAAAAACTTTTCATACTTATGGCAGACCTCGATATGCTCAAACATATAAATGATAATTTCGGTCACATAGAAGGTGACAACGCCATATCAGTATGTGCAAACGGTCTTAATACCTGCTGCGAAAATAACGAGATATGTGCGAGAATAGGCGGAGATGAATACTCAATAGTCGGTGTGTATGACTATACAGATGAAATAATAGACGGATATATAAAATATATACATGACTATTTTGACAGGTATAACGCTTCTTCGGGCAAAAAATATTCCGTAGGCGCAAGCCTCGGATATTACTGCGGTTATGTCGATGATGACAAAGACTTTCAGTATTATATGGATATCGCAGACAAAAAAATGTATGAAGATAAGTTTCAGCGGAAAAAATTCAGGAAAGACTGATTGACGGACAGCATGACTGTCCGTTTTTGCTTGATATAAAAATATTGACATATATTTAAAGCCGTGATATAATATAGTTACGAATTATGAATTTATATTTTTAAAGGTGAGAGAATGGATAATTTTGCTGAACAGATTGTGAAAAGAAATATGACAAAATCAGAAAAATCAAAAAGGTCTGCGGTATTGGTCTGCGGTGTAATAGTAACAATACTCCTGACAGTCGCCGCAATGCTTATGCTTGCAAGCCCGCTGATTGCATTTGCAGGACTGGTGTTTGCCGCAGGCGCAGGATACGGCACATACTTCTATGTGCAGAATACAGACGTTGAGTATGAATATACATTTACAAACGGCGAACTCGATATAGATAAAATAATCGCAAAAAAACGCAGAAAATCACTCGTCAGCATTGATATAAGCAAATTTGCCGATTTCGGAAGATATGAGGACAGCTCGGAAGAAACAGATGATATGACTGTCGTAATAGCATCTAACAATATCGCACAGCAGGAATATTATGCGGATTTTCCGCATGAAGAATACGGAAGTACAAGACTTATATTCTGCCCCAATGAAAAAATGCTGGAAAATATAAATAAATTTTTGCCAAGGGCTTTGAGAACCAGATAATTTTTAAGTAAGGGGACTTCTAAAAACCCTGAATTTTGTAAATTTGACAACGTATTTTCGGGCTTTTTCTACTATAAATTCTATAAAAAGATAGTTTTTTAGAGATGCCATGAATTTGACGATTTTAAATAAGGAGGTTATTGAAATGCAGATAGTTACACCAAAACAAATGGCTAAAATTGAAGAACGTTCCGAACAGCTCGGTGTAAGCAAAAAGGAACTTATGCTCAATGCAGGCAGACAGCTTGCAAAACTCATCGATACAAGCGCACAGAGGGAAAAAGGCGGAAAACCTGCTGATACCCATGTGGTATTCCTCGCAGGTGCAGGAAATAACGGCGGTGACTGCTATGCCGCCGCAAGCGTATTGTCATATATGGGCTATAAAATTACTGTCATAGTCCTCGGAGGAAAACCTTCAACCGCCCTTTCAGTTGAAATGTTTGAACTTATGCCAAAGGATATGGTAAGCGTCATCAACGGCTATAAGGGCGAAAATGTCGAGGCTGCCATAGAAGCCGCCGAACTTGACTATATGAGCGTTTCTCCCGTTCAGGCATCGGAAATACTGAATAATGGTGAACTTAATGCAGTCGATAAGATAATTTTAAGAGAAAGACAGAGAATGTATTCAATCCGTGAGGCAGTCGTAAATGC
>DGRR01000140.1 GCA_002389995.1 Ruminococcus sp. UBA4383
ACATATGAGAGAAATTTATTATATTTTGATGTATCGACTTCTGCAATGCCGTTTTTTGAATACTGGCTGAAAGTTCCGAATGACTGCATAATAATCAGTACAGCGGAAAGATACGGAATAGCTCTGCCTCTGATGAACTTTGTAAATTTACTGTTTTTATTCAGAAGCATTATTATATATACAATAGTGGGAATGAGGGCAATAATGCAGAAAACAATCATATTTGCAACATTTGCAGATGATTTTTCAGCATATGTTGTGGCATCGCCTGTTATTGAGACCATTCTGCCGTTGAAGAACATAAGCTGTGCATACATTGCAAGGAGTATTCCGAACAGTATACTTGATGCAAAGCGGAAAGCCCTTTTGTGTATTGCGAGCATGATGTTGAGGAATGCACACAATGAAACTGTGACAACTCCGCTTGATGCGAGGAGGACTTTTACTATATTTTTAGCTTCAACACCGACATCACGCTGATTTCCGAGGAAAATATCCATTGGAGAGAAGAAGCAGACTGTAAGACCTATTGCAAGGCTCAAAAGAATTGCCTGAAGTTCATTTTTCAGGGTAAAGCGTTTTTTCTTTTTCTTGGCAGCGGGCTGTTGAGTTTCCGTCTGAGGATTTTGTGTTGTCGGAGCGGTTTTTTCGGGCTGAGTTTCCACATTATCCGCAGGAGGGGCTGGTGTCTTGTTTTCAGTCGGTTCATCATTTTTCCGGCTGGCGTTTTCTTTTTTGACATCAGGCTGATTATTTTTTTCAGTTGTCTGAGTCAGATTTTTTTTGGCATGATTTTTTTCCTTTGCCATTATATATGGATTCCCCTTTCAAAAAAATCTGTACAAATAAGATTGTATCACAAAGATAAAACATTGTCAACAGGAAAAAATAAAACTCCGAAATTTTCAAAACAAAAAAATCAGGCAAAGCCTGATTTTTTCAGAGGACATATTCAGATATCATTCTGCCGATTTTACCTATATCGACACTTCCTTTAAACTCAAACTGTGCCGTAAAGCCGTTTTCAAACACGAGGAAAAGTTCGGAATCGGGAAATATTTCAAGGAAACCCTGAGTCTGTATTGTAAAGAACTGTATTTTTGAATAGGGCATTGATGCGAAGGATTTTCTTTTTCCTGTTATGCCCTGAACATCAATGGAAATAATTCTCTTGTCTGTAAATACAAGCTGGTCTCTCACTGTTTTGAAAGCCATTATAACAGATTCGTCCATTATGAGCAGACCTTTTACTTCATCTCTTACTTCACTCACGTTTATGGGTTTGAGGTTGAAAACGGAATCCTTATTGAAATTTACAGCCATAATTTTTATCCTTCCTTTTTATGTTGCATAAGTATTTAATCATCATGTTACAAAAAAGGCTTTTGCAAGTTATGCAAAAGCCTCTGGTTGGGGTGGAAGGATTTGAACCCTCGAAATAACGGAGTCAGAGTCCGCTGCCTTACCGCTTGGCGACACCCCAGAATATTGGTGCTGTTCAATTCAGCTTTATTATTATATCACGGTTTTTCGGAAATGTCAATAGGAAAATATATATTTTTTTCTTTTAACTTTATTTTTCTTGCCTTTTGATGATTTTATAGAAAAACTTAACAATTTTCTGATTTAATACAGGAAAAAATTACCAAAAAGAAAAATATTTTTTGTGCGATGTGTTAAATATGCCTGTTTTTGTCTTGAAAAAATTCAAAAACTGTTATATAATAATGTAAATATAAATTTTGGAGGGAACTGATGAAAAAAGTATATTTTATTTTGAATCTCCGTGCGGGTAAAGCTATGATAAGCGAAAAACTCGCTGATATAATAAATAATCTCACAAAAGCAGGCTATGA
Organism: Ruminococcus sp. UBA4383; assembly: GCA_002389995.1. Taxonomy (GTDB): domain Bacteria; phylum Bacillota; class Clostridia; order Oscillospirales; family Ruminococcaceae; genus Ruminococcus. The sequence goes on from DGRR01000140.1 coordinate 1,857, forward strand.
AGTAACTGTCCACCCCACACAGAGCAGTGAGGACGCTTTTGAATCTGCCAAAGACCTGTATGATAAATATGATATGCTCCTTTGTGCAGGCGGTGACGGAACTTTAAGCCAGTGTATTCAGGGTATTATGGCTTCTGAAAAAAGACTCCCCATAGGCTATATCCCCGCAGGCTCAACAAATGACTTTGCAAAAAGCCTCGGTATATCCTCAAACCCTATCGAAGCCGTAAACTCAGTGATAAACGGCAGGAAAATGGGCTGTGACATAGGTTCTTTCAATGGTCAGTATTTCACATATATAGTCGCATTCGGTGCTTTTACCAATGTCACCTACCAGACATCACAGACAATTAAAAATGTCCTCGGTCATACAGCATATCTCCTCAGCGGTATATCCCAGCTTAAAACTGTCCGCTCAAAGAGAATGAGAGTTGAATATGACGGAAACGTCATCGAGGGCGATTTTATATTCGGCATGGTCACAAATTCATCATCTATTGCAGGACTTCTCTCAATGGACGACTTTCTCCTTGATGACGGAGTTTTTGAAGTCACTCTGATTGAAAAGCCTGCGAATATAGTACAGCTCCCGAAAATTGTCCGTTCACTCCTGAATATAAATGAGGAAATAAACAAGAAATATATAAAATTCTTCCGCACCAAAAAAATAAAGTTTATATCTCTCGGCGATGAGCCTGTTTCATGGACAAGGGACGGCGAGTTCGGCGGAGATAACAAGGTGAATGAAATAGAATGCTG
>DGRR01000177.1 GCA_002389995.1 Ruminococcus sp. UBA4383
TCAAGGTTCAAAAGGCGCAAATTGACGATTTCAAATGGTGGTGTGTATGAATAAATATAAACTTCTCGCCCTGAATACTATCATATTCACAATAGGCAGTTTCGGGTCAAAGATAATCTCCCTTCTGCTGAATAATCTTTATACAAAATATATAAGTCCCGCAGAACTTTTTACCAAATCCCTGCTTGAAACACTCGCACTCTTTCTCATACCCGTTTTCAGCTTTTCGATAACAGAAGCGGTCGTAAGGTATGGTCTTGACAGGAGATACAGCAAAAAGGAAGTGTTCACAACAGCTATAACGCTTAATATAATAGGTATTATGCCCATATTCTTCACAGTTCCGTTTATAAGGTGCATACCGTATTTCAGGCATATAGAGGGATATACCGCACTTCTTATGATATATATAATTACATCTTCGGCAAGGGCATTGTGTTCGCAGTTTGTAAGGGCAAGGGGAATGGTAAAGCTGTTTTCTCTTGACGGAATACTCGCAACGCTTACATTGCTGATATTCAATATAATATTCATAACCCGTCACGGAATGGGTGTAAGGGGCTTTATGATTTCGACAATATTATCGGATTTATGCTCGGCACTGTTTTTGTTTTTCAGTGCAGGACTTAAAAAATTCTATAACGGAAAATATTTCAACAAAAAACTCAGCAGGAGTATGCTCCGTTTTACAATTCCGCTGATACCCACAACTGTTATGTGGACTTTCACGGGATTTTCAGACCAGATATTCATTGGAAACATGAAAAGCGACAAATTATTTTTAGGAGAAGATGCTGCAGGAATTTATGCAGCCGCCTCGAAAATTCCCAACCTCATATCAATGCTTTCAACAATATTTTTTCAGTCATGGAATATGTCAGCCATAACAGAAAATGATTCCGCAGACAGAAATATATTTTATGCAAAAGTATATTCAGCCTATGAATCAATATTGTTTATCGGCTCGGCAGGGCTTCTCCTCTTTGTTAAGCCCATATCCGCAATACTTATAAATTACAGCGTATTCCCTGAATACAGAATGGCATATATCTATACACCGCTTCTGATAGCGGCGGCGGTATATACCTGCTTTGACCTTTTTCTTGCAAGCATATACACCGCCACCAAACATACAAAAAATGCATTTTTTTCAATTCTCATAGTCTGTATAATGAATATAATATTGAATTTAAAGCTTATTCCGCTGATTGGAATACAGGGAGCGGCACTTGCAACGTTTTTAAGTTATCTGCTCTGCTACTGGATAAGGATAATTGATGCAAGATATTATGTACCATTTAAATTTTCGGCATCAAGAAATATATTCAATACCTGTGCGTTGCTGCTGATGTGTGCGGCTGTGATATTCCGTCCGTTTGGATATATAATATGGGAGATAATTCTTTTCATGCTTATTTTCCTGAAAAATTATCGTCCTCTGGTTATGATGTGCAGGAAACTCATAAAGAGATAAAAAAATCCTCCGATTTTTCGGAGGATATATTATTATAAAATAAAGCCCGACAGTTATCTGTCGGGCTTTTCAGCGTGCCTGGAGGGATTCGAACCCCCGACCTATTGGTTCGTAGCCAATCACTCTATCCAGCTGAGCTACAAGCACATTAACAACATATACAAGTATATCATCTTGAAAGCGAAAAGTCAAGTGTTTTTTGAAAATTTGTGATAAAATGCATTTTTTTCGATAATTTTCTGCGTTTTTTATTAAAAACATAGAAACTGAAATTTCCTCTTGACATTTCCAAAATCATGTGATATAATTATATCTGTTGTGAGACGCAAGGCTGAATCACAAAAATGAGACACTAGCTCAGTCGGTAGAGCATACGCCTTTTAAGCGTAGGGTCGAGGGTTCGAATCCCTCGTGTCTCATCATCATTGATTAGGGAGTCCGATTCTTCGGGCTTCTTTTTCTTTCTGACAAATAATAAAGCCGCCCATATGGACGGCTTTATTTTATGCGGTCTGTTTTTCTGATGATGTGTTTCGTACAAATAAAGCTTTGAATATAGTCCTTACAAGCGGCTGAATGAAGAAAAGCTGAGAGAAAAATGCAAAGGGGAAATTATAACATACAAGCTTTATCCAGTTGGCAAGGAGTGTAAATATACTGAAATCCTGTATTCCATACGGATAATAGAGTATTGCCGCAATAAAACTCATTGCAGGACACATTATTCCCACTGTCGCACATATGATAGCTGTTTCAAAGAGTACGGGGTGAGTTTCATGGGGATTGAATACTTTGCAGGCAAGTCTGAATGAAAGCGGACTTCCCACTGTTATTTCAAGAGTGTATGCAAAGAAAAATTCCGTTATCACTACTGCCCATATGGGGACAGCTTTTCCCATTACAGATACACCGCCCATTTTATTTATGGCTGAAATAACTCCCTGTGCGCCTGTCATCTGCATGAACATATTTCCGTTGATTACATAAAGGCTGTAAAAAACATAGGCATGAACCGTTATAATAACGGTGATGAGTGCGAACATCATTCGCTGAAACTGATTTTTTGGCATAAAATTCCTCCTGACACGCAAAAAAACACGCATCGCCGTGTGAATACAATTACAGAAACAAAACGTTCCGTAATCAGATTTACTCACCACAGGGCGATACGTGTGTCGTTTGCGTTTTTTATTATTACCTGAATATTTTACCATAATGCAGATAAAAAGTCAATTATTCAATTCAACGTTTTTCATAGTCATGGTAAAAAATATTTTTATGCAATTATATAGAAACTGAAAGATATGCAAGTGCCTTGCTGTATATGTCATCAGGCTTTACATGGTCGGAAATCAGCATTTCCGCAAAGTCCACGGCATCTTCAATATTGCATGAAAAATCGGGTATGCTTTCAGATTTCCCCGTTATGAAATCGACAGCTTCTATTCCGTATGTAACAGTTTCGTTTCCGTAGAGGTTTATTTTGCCTGCCGTCACCTTGTAAGCGACTTTATTCACGCCGTATATTTCCATATATATGGTTTTATCTTTTACTTCACCTTTATTTCTGCGGATAAGACCGAACATAAAAACATCTCCTTTTGATTTTATCTGATATAATTATATCACAGGCATAAATTATTTAAAAGAGAATTTTTTGTCGTTTTTCGGTTTTTTAAAGGGAATTATGGCATATACGGACGGAAAGTCATTCAAGGTCATTAATCTGCATGAAAATTTTCTGCATCTGAACATCTGTCTGAGCTATGCGGTCAGCACATTCTTTAAGTTCATCGGATATTTCCTGCGGAATTTCGGCAGTAGTTTTATATTTAAGCTGATGTTCGAGGCTTGCCCAGAAATCCATAGCGATAGTTCTTATCTGAATTTCAACGGGAGCGTAATATTTTTTTGATGAGAGGTAGACGGGTACGTTTATAATAAGGTGATAGCTTCTGTAACCGCTTGGTTTAGGGTTTTTGATATAGTCTTTTTGTTTGATGACAGTGAAGTCGTCACGGCGGCTGAGGATATTGACGATATAGTAAATATCGGATATATAGTAGCAGGTAACTCTTATTCCCGCAATATCGAGGAGATTTTTTCTTGCGGCTTCGGGGGTTATGGGGAGGTTTTTCTTTCTGAGTTTTCCTATTATGGATTCTGCGGATTTGAGGCGGCTTTCGATATTGTGTATGGGATTTCTGCTGAATTTTATATTAAATTCTTCGGCAAGGATATCGAGGTATGTACGCACAACTTTTATGGCTGAATCATACAGGTGAGTAAGCTGCATGAATTTCATAAAGAGTACGGCAAACTGATTTCTTTGTTCTTCGTTTTTGTTTACGACAGCAGGGAGGTCACCTATGTTGTCGATTATAAATTCCATTTCACTCATAACAGTCACCCTTTCGGAATAATATGATAACATTATATCATAAATATAAAAAATGTCAATATCAGACAAAAAAATCACGCTCCGATTTATCACATAAAATTTCATGTAAATAACATACGAATAATATTATACAATAAAAAATATGAAAAAATTGCAGAAAAAAGTCCCCTCTGATGACGAATCAGGGGGGATTTATGCGAAAAAAATTAAAAGTTAAAATATTTTATGATAACCGTATGAAATTTAAGTGAAATTATTCAAGACCTATTGTTCCGAATGAAAATTCATACTGCGGATTAAATTCATCTGAGTGCATATATCTGAGTATACTCTTTAAAAAAGCCTTTGTTTCGGGCTTATCGGATATTTCATTCAGACGGCTTGTGCATACCGTTAATTTGCCTTTGCCATATTTTACTTCATAGAGTATGCCGAGTTTGTGATTTCTTTCAAAATTATCGACAGTCTGGACTATGGGGCGGAAATCTTCGGGTGTGCCGTCAAGAATGGCATTATCCGCATGGCTTACGATATTATACCACTGTGGGGTTGAATAGAAACGGCTTGCAAATCCTGCAAGTGACGGGTGATTATCGTCTATGAGAAGTCCGAGAGTACCGACAGGAATTTCTTTTCCCATACTTTCCGAAATGCTTTTGAACATGGGATAGCACCAGAAATCGGTACAGTAAAAGCCTTTCACACTTTCAGGGAGTTTTTCGGGGATATACAAAACCTTTTCGCCCTGCGAGAGTAAATTTTTTACATTTTCGATATTATTTTCGATATATACTCTGCTGTTACCCATTACGGAAATTTTTTCTATTCTGAAATCATCATCGGGATATGCCCATAATTCATAGCAGTTTTCCGCAAGGGGCTTATCAGTAAGCTGACCGTCTTTTTTAATCAGTCTCATATCAATATCATTAAGACCGCTGAAAGGGACAGTAAACTCAATATCACCTGCATAAGAGATACCCTGTTCAAGTTCAGGGATATAAATATTTTCCTGCTCCTCATCGGTTGACCATGCAATTTTCAGGTCATAGAGATTTTTACCGCACATATTTCTGACATAAACGGGAATTTTCAGTTTCTGACCGACAGTCACGACAAAATCATCAATTTCCGCAAGGATAACTATATCCGAGCAGAAAAATTTCCATTTTCTGTGGATATCATATTTTTTAACGAAAGATTTTTCCTGCATCAAAGCGTTGAGCATACCGACAAGAGCCGTACCCTGTCCTGAAAAATCCTGTAAATCGAGGAGCTGGAATCCCGATATATATTCCGAGCGCATAGCCGCCTCTATTTCGAGTTTATAGCAGTTAAAGGCGAGCATACCCGATGCATTGTGGAAATCCTCCGCATATGAGAGCATATTTTTCTTTTCAAGTCTTTCACGGAAAATTTCAAGGTTACGGGGCTTTAACGTACCTGTATATTCCTTTATTTCGCTGTAATCGGGATATGAGCAGTATTGTCCTGTTTCGTGGGTGATAATTGGTTTTGAGGGGATAAGTCCTTCTGAATTTCCGTTTACCTTTACTTTTTTGACACCTGTGCCGTACTGGATTTCGATTTCCTTCACATTGTCATTGATGTCCGAGGTTTCTGTTTCGGGGAAAATCATTTTATCGAAAGAATGTGAAGTATTTGGTTTTTCAGCCTGTACGAATCCGAGCGGTATATCGCACTGACCGTATGAACCTCTTATAAGTCTGTCACGGCTGAGGCGGACACCTGAGAAGAAATCGTCATTAGGCTGGATATTTGGATAAAACTGGAAATTATTGCTTCCCTGAGTATACAGATGCCTTTTGTCGAGGGAGTGGTATTCTGCGAGGACTTCATCAAGTCTCTGAGGACTGCCCCAGAGTTCATTTCCGAGGGACATCATAACAAATGACGGGTGATTTCCGAAGGTTTTTAAAATTCTCCTGCCCTCCTCAATCAGATATTCCTGTTCCTGAGCGTTATAATTTTCCTCATCGGGGGCGGCAAAAGTTCCCCAGAAAGGGAGTTCGGGCTGTAAATACATTCCGAGCATATCAGCGGCTGTAAATGCCGCATCAGGCGGACAGCAGGTATGAAAGCGCAGGTGATTGAATCCCCAGTCTTTTATTACTGAGAGATATTTAAGCCATTCTTCAACGCTTGCGGGGGCTGCGCCTGTGAGGGGGAAAAGCATACCGTCATGTTTTCCACGCAGGTAAACAGTTTTGTTATTTATTTTTATATTCATTCCGTCAGTTTTTATATCCCTGAAACCGAAATGGACTGTTTTAACGTCATTACTGCCGCACAGAGCCGCTTTAAGTGTATATATCACGGGAGAAAATTCTTCCCATAAGGAAACATCATCAAGCTTTATAATTACTTCGGGATTTTCAGTGCTTATGTGGTATATATTTGCATCTATAAGTTTTCCGTCAACGGAAGAACCCCATATATTCACATCAGCCTGATTTATATTTTCGAGTTCAAATACAAGTTTTATCTCTTTATTTTCGGCATTCGGACAGGGGGTAATATTTCTGATGCCGTTTTTTTCGGATATTATGAGGGAGATATCGCCTGTTATGCCGTTCCAGTTTGACTGTGTATCGGGAGAAGTCATATGACCGCCCTTTATCGGGTAATCTGTATTGCTTACCATGATGCATATATTATTTTCGCCTGAAACGGCATAGTTTGATATGTCATATATATGGGGAGTACAAAGGCTGTCATACTCACCTGCATATTTTCCGTTTATCCAGACTTTTGTAAGTCTTGTACGTTCGAGGAAAAGCTGTATTTTTTTATTTTCAATATCGGGGAGGTATGCAGTTCTGTAATACCATGCATAGCCTTCATAAGCGTATTCATCTGTAAGAAAACCTGTTTCACGTTCGGGATTGGGATTTCCTTTTTTTTCGGCTGAGGTTGTAGAGGGTAAAAATATATTTTCATCGGGTACAGAGAGAAAATAATTTTCTTCAATTCCTTTGAGAGCCTTATCTTCACGGAATTTCCATATTCCTGAGAGATTGATTTTATTTATCATAATAAACTCCGTTAATAGTCGATATAGTTAATAATTGCGTCCATAGCAAGGTAATATTCTTT
>DGRR01000234.1 GCA_002389995.1 Ruminococcus sp. UBA4383
AGCTGTGCTGATTTGCCTGAATATCCGACAGAATAGAAATTGCAGTAACCGCATTTTTTACCGCAGAATGGGATATGGATATATATGCCGAGAGTCATCAGTTTTCGTTTCTTATGGCAGGTTCAAGGGGGAAGAAAAAGGCGTTGACCAGTTTTGGAATTACAAAATATGAAACAATAAGCCCCGAATTGATGAGCAGTTCATATTTGTCTATCCAGTCAAACTGAGTGCCTGCGGTTTTGGGGGCATTGAGGTAGATAACTATAATCAGTGCAAATACAATTGCAGTATAGACGGCATTGAAAATAGTTGCGCCTCTGCCGTTTACGCATCTTCTTCCGCACGCCATGCAGACCTTGCCTCTTGAATTAAGCTGACCTGCAAAGGCTTTTTTTATTGGATTGAAAGATTTTTTTCCGCAGTGCGGACAGGTATAAATGCTCATATAAGATATCCTTTCCTTAATTATTCGCTGAGATTTTTAGGCTTTAATTCAGGTTTCAAGGGGAGTTTCGGGGCAAGTGCCGACATGGGGAGTTTACCGAGCAGTTTGCAGTTTTCCTTTATTACGGGGCGGTATTGTTTGGGGGAATCAATTTTTCTGCTTCTGAGGGTACGGAAAATCCTTTCGCCGTGTATGGTAAGCCAACATAGAAAAAGCAGGAGTATTTCTGCATATATTATGTTTTCGGGGCTGTTTTCAAAGGCATTTATTATGATGATTACTGCCGAGAAAAATATAACGGAAGTAAGGGAGATTTCACGCATTCTGATTCTTATGAACCTGAAAAAATTAAATCTTTTTTTAGATTTTGAGGGGATTATTTCAGTTACCGCAGAAATAATACAGACCACAAGCATAAAAACAAGCACCCCGAAAATTATACTGTTAATCAATTGAAATCACACCTTATCCGATATTTTAATTTATTTTTTCTGAGATTTGTTTTTTCTCATTTCCTTTACAGCAGGCATTAAAAGGGCAATAATCATTGCAACTGCTATTACTGCCCCGAAAATTGCCTCTGCATAATGTCCTTCCTGTAAAAGTTCATAGGAAAATCTGAAAAATGCGGTTATTTCCGCAAAATTCAGAATTATTTCAGCCAGTGCCAATATTGCGGCTAAGGCAATTACAATATATATGCCAATCATGAATCAAGTTTTAAAACGCTCATAAATGCCTCCTGCGGAACTTCAACAGTACCTAACTGACGCATACGTTTTTTACCTTCTTTTTGTTTTTCGAGGAGTTTTTTCTTACGGGTGATATCACCGCCGTAGCATTTTGCGAGAACGTCCTTACGCATAGCCTTAACGGTTTCACGGGCGATAATTTTACCGCCTATTGCCGCCTGAATGGGAACTTCAAAGAGCTGACGGGGGATATTTTCCTTTAATTTTTCTGCAATTTTTCTTGCTCTGCCGTAAGCCTTGTCGGCATGGATTATAAATGAAAGTGCATCGACAATTTCACTGTTGAGGAGGATATCAAGCTTTACGAGTTTGGAGGGGGTATAGCCCAGCATTTCGTAGTCAAAACTTGCATAGCCTTTTGTGCGTGATTTGAGTACATCAAAGAAATCGTAGACTATTTCATTGAGGGGGAGTTCATAATGAAGTTCGACTCTTGTATCGTCAAGATATTTCATATCCTTGAAAACTCCACGCCTGTCCTGACAGAGTTCCATAATATTTCCCACAAATTCGGACGGGGAGAGGATATTCGCCTTGACCATAGGTTCTTCGGCAGTCTGTATAAGTGCAGGGTCGGGGTAGTTTGTGGGATTGTCGATATACTGTACATCACCGTTTGTCATAGTAACCTTGTATATAACGGACGGTGCGGTAGTAATCAAATCGAGATTATATTCACGTTCAAGTCTTTCCTGAATTATTTCCATATGGAGAAGTCCGAGGAATCCGCATCTGAATCCGAATCCGAGAGCGATAGATGTTTCAGGTTCAAAGGAAAGAGATGCATCATTGAGCTGTAATTTTTCGAGAGCCTCACGCAAATCACCGTATTTTGCACCGTCAGCGGGATATATTCCCGAAAATACCATAGGATTAACTTTTCTGTAACCTGCGAGGGGTTCGTCACACGGGAAATCATTATTTGTGACAGTATCGCCCACACGGGTATCACCTATTGACTTGATAGATGCGGCAATATAGCCTACTTCGCCTGCTTCGAGAGAGCCTTTGTTGATGAGAGAAGTTGCGTCCATGAAACCTGTTTCGACAACTGTAAAGACTGCACCCGTAGCCATAAGACGGATATTGTCGCCCACCTTAACAGTACCTTCCTTAACTCTGACATATATTATAACACCCTTGTATGAATCATAATAGCTGTCGAAAATAAGGGCTTTGAGGGGCTTTTCGGTATCGCCCTGCGGGGCGGGGATATCTGTTACTATTCTTTCGAGGACTTCCTCGATATTTATACCCATTTTTGCGGAAATTCTGGGAGCGTCCATAGCAGGTATACCGATGACGTTTTCGACTTCATTGCAAACTCTTTCGGGGTCAGCGGAGGGGAGGTCTATTTTATTTACGACGGGAACGACTTCGAGGTCGTGTTCAATTGCGAGGTAAGTATTAGCAAGGGTCTGCGCCTCTATTCCCTGAGATGCATCAACAACGAGAATTGCACCTTCGCAGGCGGCAAGCGAACGTGATACCTCATAATTGAAGTCAACATGACCGGGTGTGTCGATTAAGTTAAAAATATAGTCCTCACCGTCCTTTGCAGTATATTTCAGGCGGACAGCACGGGCTTTAATGGTAATGCCTCTTTCACGTTCAATATCCATATTGTCGAGGAGCTGTTCCTCCATATCACGGACAGCGACAGTTTCGGTTTTTTCGAGAATCCTGTCAGCGAGAGTAGATTTTCCGTGGTCTATATGAGCAATTATGCAGAAATTTCTGATTTTATCGTTAGCCAAAAAAATACCTCCTATTTAAAATCGTCAAGGGCGAAAATTTTCCTCTGA
>DGRR01000111.1 GCA_002389995.1 Ruminococcus sp. UBA4383
TCAAGACTGTCGGTATAATTATTATTCCTATCGGAATAGCACTTTTCTATCAGCAGTATGTGCTGAATAATGCTGATTTCAAGACAAGCATATTGTCAATGGTTGCCGCTGTCATCGGAATGATACCTGAGGGATTATTCCTCCTTGCAAGTACCACTCTCGCTATAAGTGCCATGAGACTTGCAAAGGAAAAAGTCCTCGTTCATGATATGAAATGTATCGAAACACTTGCAAGAGTTGATGTGTTATGTGTGGATAAGACAGGTACTATCACAGAGGGAAATATGGCAGTTGCAGACATTATCCCTGTCGGTAATGCCTCGGTGGGCGCACTGACTTCAATTATAAGCGATTTTGCCGCAAGCCAGTCCGCTGACAACGCTACTATGGCGGCTATGAAAAATCATTTCAAAAGTCCTTCGGGAAACAAGGTTATTTCATATACGGGATTTTCTTCGGAGTTTAAATACAGCAGTGCATCATTTGAGGAAGGCTCTTTTGTACTCGGTGCGCCTGAATTTATCCTGAAAGAAAGTATATCGGAATACAGAAAAATTATAGAGGAAAAAAGCCGCAGGGGATACCGTGTTCTTGTATTTGCCGCTTATGACGGTATCCCTGACGGAAAAGCCCTTGTTAAAAAATCCATTCCGCTTTGTTTTATAACTCTTGCAAATCCCATAAGAAAAAATGCTCCCGATACTTTTAAATTCTTCTCGGAGCAGGGCGTTGCCATAAAGGTTATTTCAGGAGATAATCCGATTACAGTATCGGAAATCGCAAAACAGGCAGGTATTAAAAATGCTGAGAATTATATTGATGCATCAACTCTCACAACAGATAATTCAATAAGTGATGCTATTTTAAGATATACTGTTTTCGGACGTGTAACCCCTGACCAGAAAAGAAAATTCGTGAGAGCCTTGAAAGCCGCAGGAAAAACCGTTGCCATGACAGGTGACGGTGTAAATGATGTTCTTGCCCTTAAAGATGCTGACTGTTCAGTCGCTATGGCTTCGGGAAGTGATGCCGCTGCTCAGGCTTCACAGCTCGTTCTCCTTGAATCTGATTTCGCTAAAATGCCTGATGTCGTTATGGAGGGCAGAAAAGTTGTCAATAACCTTGAACGTTCGGGAAGTCTTTTCCTTGTCAAGAATATTTTTTCATTACTGCTGTCTGTACTGTCTATATTTATAGGCTTTTCGTATCCGCTGAAACCCTCGCAGATTTCGCTGATAAGTATGTTTACTATTGGTCTGCCTGCGTTTGCACTGTCTCAGATTCCAAACAAAGATTTAATCAAGGGAAGATTTATCACAAATGTAATGCTTAAAGCCCTGCCTGCGGGTATTACTGATACAATAGTCGTTGTGGCTATGGTTATTTTCGGAAATATATTCAATTCGGAGGAAAGCGACATAGCTACCGCTTCAACAATTCTCCTGTGCATTGTCGGTCTTATGATTCTGTTCATGATAAGTAAGCCCATGAACAGCATTAAATGGGGTATATGGATATTCTGTGCGGTTGGTCTTGCAGTTTGTATGCTGTTTGTAAGCAATTTCTTCGGCATATCCGCAATGAGCCTTAAATGCGCCCTCTTATGCGTCAATTTCTCAATCATAGCTGACCCTGTATTAAGATATCTGACGATTTTTATAAACCATATAAAGAAAATTCTCGCAAAGGAAGAAGAAACTGTCTGAGTTGAATAATTTAGTTAAAAAATAATTATTTAATTTTGCTATTGATTTATTTTGGTATCTGTGATATAATTGAGTAGTTGGTGTTGCTGGGGCGTAGCCAAGCGGTAAGGCAACAGACTTTGACTCTGTCACTGCGTGGGTTCAAATCCCGCCGCCCCAACTATTTCATATAAAGACCGACTCTTTTTAAGGGTCGGTCAATTTTTAATTTTCAAAAATAAAAGCGCAAGCCTTAAAGCGCAGATTTGACGATTTCAAACAGGAGGTTCTTATGAAAAGAAATGATTATATAAGCTGGGACGAATATTTCATGGGCGTTGCTCTGCTCTCCGCTCAGAGAAGTAAAGACAATAACACTCAGGTCGGTGCTTGTATCGTGAACGATGAACATAAAATTGTATCTGTCGGCTATAACGGTATGCCTATCGGCTGCGATGATGACGATATGCCATGGGAACGCTCCGCTGAAAATCCCCTCGATACAAAATATCCCTATGTCTGCCATGCGGAATTAAATGCGATTCTCAACAGAAATTCCGCCAATCTCAGCGGCTGTACGCTCTATGTAACCCTTTATCCGTGCAATGAATGTGCAAAGGCAATTATTCAGTCAAAAATTAAAAGGATTGTCTATTTAAGCAATAAATATGCTGACAGCGATGCCACAAAAGCTTCTGAATTTATGTTTAAAAAATGCGGTATTGCCGTTGATGAATATGTATCAGGCGGAAAAGAAATTTCTCTGAATCTTTAATTATGAACTTTTTATGAACATTTTCCGAAAGCTATTGACAATATCTTAAAGTATGATATAATATATTTCCAGAGATAATTTGAAAATGATTATCATTTTTATTTCGGAGGTCAATATGTCAGGAAAATATATCTTGTCAGTGTTAAGTCTTTTATGCGCCGCTGTATGCTTCACAGGCTGCGGAAATAATATACATAATAACTCAATTACCGCATCAGGTGAGGATAATATAAATGTTGTCTGTACAGTTTTTCCTGAATATGACTGGACAAAGAATATAACAGGCGACAATAATAATATAAATGTCACATATCTCCTCGATAAAGGCGGTGATATACATACTTTCCAGCCCTCTGCGGAAGATATAGTTAAAATTTCTTCCTGCGACCTGCTTGTATGTACGGGCGGTGAATCTGAATACTGGATTGATGACGTTCTCAGAAATTCCGTCAATGAAAATATGAAAGTCATAAACCTTGTCGATATCCTCGGAAATTCCGCTAAACAGGAGGAAATTAAAGAGGGTATGCAGACAGATGAGGACTGCGGGGAAGATGCCGAATATGATGAGCATACATGGCTTTCCCTTAAAAATGCACAGCTTTTCTGTACGGAAATCGCTGAAGCTTTATCCGATATCGACCCCGAAAATTCGGAAGAATATAAAAATAACCTCCTTGAATACAATCAGAAACTTGCAGGTCTCGATGCGGAATTTCAGTCGCTTTTTGAATCTTCCGATATGAAAACTCTTGTCTTTGCAGACCGTTTTCCTTTCAGGTACTTCACGGAGGACTACGGACTTGATTATTATGCGGCATTTTCAGGCTGTTCAGCCGATAACAATGCAAGCTTTGAAACTGTCACTTTTCTTTCGGGAAAAATTGACGAACTCGGCTGTAATGCAGTCTTTGAACTCGAAAATTCCGACAGTTCAATTTCAAGTGCTGTC
>DGRR01000101.1 GCA_002389995.1 Ruminococcus sp. UBA4383
TAACGGAATGAACGAAGCGGCAAGCTACAAAAGCGCAAATTTGACGATTTTAGGAGGAAATATGCCGAATTTTAAAAACAGCCGTATGGCAGAGGATATTAAAAGAGAACTCACTGCTATTTTAAGAGAACTCAAAGACCCCAGAATTGATAAGATGCTCACAATCGTAAGGGCTGACCTCTCAGGCGATATGTCAGGCTGTAAGGTCTATGTTTCAAGCCTTGACGGCATTGAGCGTACAAAAGAAAGCGTAAAGGGACTTAAAAATGCAGCGGGATTTATCCGCAGGGAACTTTTTATAAGACTTAAAATGCGTAAATCACCCGAACTTACTTTCATAGCCGATAACTCTATCGAAAGAGGTGCGGAAATAAGTAAGAAACTTAACGATTTACTTGACTGAAAAAAAGGAGGATTTATGTATATAGATTTTGAGGAAACATCAAAAATACTGAAAAATGCAAAGGACGCTGTTATAATAACTCATCAGAGTCCAGACGGCGACTGCGTGGGAGCAGGTTTCGGTCTGAAAGATATTCTCTCCGAACTCGGTATCAGAAGCAGAGTTGTGTGCAGTGACCCTTTCCCGAAAAGATACGATTTTATAACAAGCATCGGTGCAGGAGAAGAATTTGAACCGCAGACAATTATATCCGTTGATGTCGCAGATACCCAGCTTATGGGAAAATATGAGAAAATTTACGGTGACAGGGTTGATTTATGCATAGACCACCATGTTTCAAATAAAAATTATGCGAAGAAAACTCTCCTTAATGCTGATGCTGCCGCAGCCTGCGAGGTGATATATGACCTTGCAAAATATATGGGCGTGAATATAACCCGCCACTGCGCTATGAGCCTTTATACAGGCATGGCAACTGATACGGGCTGTTTCAAGTATGAGTGTACTACTGCGAGAACTCACGAAATCGCTGCCGAAATGAAACGCACTTACGATATAAATTTCGCCAAGATAAACCGCTGTATGTTTGATGTAAAGTCAAAGGGCAAAATGCGCCTTGAAGCAAGGGCGGTTGACCTCTTTGAAGAACGCCTTGACGGTAAACTCGTCATACTCGCTGTAACTCAGAAAATGATGAAGGAACTCGGTGTTGAAATCGAGGAGCTTGAAGGTCTTGCTCCGCTTACAATACAGCTCGAAACTGCGGAAGTAGGTATCCTTATCCGTGAAAAGGCTGACGGTGAACTCAAATGTTCATTCCGTTCGGCAGATAAGGTTGATGTTTCGGAAATCGCCCAGACTATGGGCGGCGGCGGTCACGTCAAAGCCGCAGGCTGCAAAATGAGAGGCGATATCGAATATGTAAAGGACTGCCTTACGGAAGCCGTCAGAAAGGCTCTCGTATAATGAACGGCATACTTTGTGTTAATAAACCGCAGGATTTTACTTCTTTTGATGTAATTGCAAAACTCAGGGGAATTTTAAGAATAAAAAGACTCGGACACGGTGGTACTCTCGACCCTATGGCTATGGGGGTACTTCCTGTTTTTGTCGGAAATGCCACAAGAGTATGCGACATGATGCCCGATAATTCAAAAAGTTACCGTGCAGGATTTCAGTTCGGACTTGTCTCGGATACTCAGGATATAACAGGTAAAATACTGCAAAGTTCCGATATTCCCGTTAAATTGAACGATATAGAATCAGTGATTCCCGATTTTACAGGAGATATATCCCAGATACCGCCTATGTATTCGGCTGTGCAGGTGAACGGTCAGAGACTTTATGACCTCGCAAGACAGGGCGTTGAAGTCGAAAGACCTCCACGGAATGTATTCATAGAAAAAATAACAGTCTCGGAATACAATGAACGGACACGCAGCGGAATACTTGAAATTTACTGCGGAAAAGGTACTTATGTACGCACAATTATAAACGATATCGGACTGAAACTCGGCTGCGGAGGAATTATGACATCTCTCGTGAGAACTTCATCGGGAGGATTTACCCTTGATGAATGTCATGATTTTGATGAGATACAAAAGGCTAAAAATGAAAACTGTATCGAAAACCTTATACTTCCGATTGAGAGAGTATTTTCTTCACTCGAAAAACTTCATCTCAGTGAAGTCCAGACAAGAATGTACCGAAATGGTGTAAAGCTTGACCTTGCAAGAGTAGATAATATCAGAAATAATATAACGGAATATTCAGTCTATGGGTATGACGGTAAATTTATAGGCGTTGCAAGGGCTGATTTTGAAAATAATATCCTTTGTGTGCGGAAAAATCTTGCGTGAGGTGAATATATGACCGAATTAACACTCAATGACAGGATACAGGAAAAAACTGCCGCTGCACTCGGACTTTTTGACGGGGTTCATGAGGGACATGAACTTATTCTGCGGAATACCATGCTGTATTCTTTGCAAGACTATGCACCCGCTGTCTTTACTTTCAGGACAGAATCAATAAAATTCAAACACGGTAAGCCTTTTGAATATATCTATACCAATCGGCAGAAACTTCACAGACTTCATGTAAAATATGTGCTTTCCCCTGATTTCGATGATGTCAGAAGTATGACAGGCAGAGAGTTTGCGGAAAATATCCTCGTGAATATTATGAATGTCGGTGCAGTAGTCTGCGGAGATAATTTCAGATTCGGGGAAAATGCCTCCTGCGGTGTTGATGAACTCAGAACATTCGGGGAAAATTACGGATTTGAAGTTAAGGTCGTAAAACTCGGAGAAAATCATTTTTCTTCCGAAAAGTACAGGGAATTGCTCAGAAAAGGTGATGTTGAAAAACTTTATCCGCATAATACTTACAGCCTCTGGGGAGAAGTAGTTCGTGGAAATCAGATAGGCAGAACTATAAACTTTCCCACAGTCAACCAGCTTTATGCGGAAAATCAGCTCGTCCCAAAATTCGGAGTTTACAGGACATGGACTTTTATTGATGAAAAGGGTTTCCCCTCGATAACAAATGTCGGTGTGAAGCCTACAATAAAAGGAGTCAGAAATCCCCTTGCGGAAACACATATACTCGATTTTGAAGGGGATTTGTACGGCAAGAATATTACTGTTGAATTTCTTGAATTTATCCGCCCCGAAATGAAATTTTCATCTCTTGCGGAACTTGAAAATCAGATACATGAAGACGTATTGAAAGCAAAGAAATTAATCAATGAAAATTCGCACTGTTTTCACTGTGCTATCACATAAAAGCGATAGTATTATATTGCTGTTATTTCAAGATAACCTCACATTCTGTCTCTAAGGAGGAGTAAAAATATGATAGAGGTTAAAAACCTTACCAAACGTTACGGAGACAAACAAGCTGTAAATGATATAAGCTTCAAAGTAGAAAAAGGCGAAATACTCGGTTTTCTCGGTCCTAACGGAGCAGGAAAATCCACTACAATGAATATGCTTACAGGCTATATTTCGTCTACATCAGGTCAGATTCTCATAAACGGAATTGATATCCTCGAAGACCCCATAAAAGCTAAGGCTTCAATAGGTTATCTCCCCGAAATTCCGCCCCTTTATGTGGATATGACGGTAGATGCATATTTAGGATTTGTCTATGACCTTAAAAAATGCAAACTTCCCAGAAAAGCACATCTCAATGATGTCTGCAACCTCTGCCGGATTTCAGGCGTGAGAA
>DGRR01000173.1 GCA_002389995.1 Ruminococcus sp. UBA4383
GTTACATTCTTCTTCAACGGCGGTGAGGAAAAACAGTTTGAGGGCGAGGACAGAATACTTATCAAGTCGCCTGATGTTCCCACATTTGATTTGAAACCTGAAATGAGTGCTTATGAAGTTTGTGATGCTGTTTGCGAGGCTATCGACTCAGACAAGTATGATGTTATAATTCTTAACTATGCTAACTGCGATATGGTAGGTCATACAGGTATTTTTGATGCGGCTGTAAAGGCTGTTGAAGCTACTGATACTTGTGTGGGACGTATGGTTGAGAAAATTCTTGCAAAGGGCGGTGCTGCTCTCATAACTGCTGACCACGGCAACGCTGACAAGATGATGGAACCTGACGGAAGTCCTTTCACAGCTCATACTACTAACCCTGTTCCGCTTATTGCAGTAGGTGTTGAGGGCGAAATAATCAGCGGAGGCGTACTCGCTGACCTTGCACCCACAATGCTCGATATAATGGGCATTCCCCAGCCTGAGGAAATGACAGGAAAGAGCCTGCTCAAAAGATAAAAATAAATGCTGACGAATAAAATCGTCAGCATTTTTTTAAATATACTTCGGAGTTCGTGCCATAGAAAATATTGCCGTACCCCGATATTTTTTTGCATAAGCGTTCAATCCTGTACCAGTTGTCATTTACAGCAAATTCATAGCTGTGACCCCATACGCAGAATACAGCAGGTTCTTCACCGTCATAGTCTATAAATTCATCGACAAGTTCCCATAAGCCTTCATACTGATGATGACAGGTTGCACCAAAGGCAAGGAGTTCGTCAGGCATTTTAAAATTATGGGTATCGTTTACAGTTCTTGCAAATTCAATATCGCATTTTCTTGCGGCTTTCATGATTTTCTTGTTGTAAGCACCATAGGGATAAGCCATTCCCCTGATTTCGCAGCCGAAAATTTTTTCAAGTTTTTCCTTGTCTCTTTTGATTTCACGTCTTATTTTGCGTTTTCCGATTTCAGTAAGATTAGCATGAGTAGAACAATGCACAGCTATTTCATGACCGTTATAAATTTCGGGGAGATTATCGGGAGGCATACGTCTTATCAATATACCGTTTTCCGTCCATTTGCTTTCAGGTGTCATAATACCGCTGTTGAGGTTAAAAGTACATTTAAGACCATATCTGTTAAATAATTCAACAAGTCGTTTGTCTGTTTCAACACCGTCATCATAACTGAAAGTAACAGCTTTATTTTTTCCGTTCCACATATGACACACTCCATATAATCAATAAATACTACATACAATTATATCATATACGGAAGCAAATGTCAAATATTATTTTATTGTATTTCAAACTCAACGAAATATTTTTCACCGCTTATATCTTTTGTGATTCTGTATTGTCCTGCATCAAGCGGATTTACAAAATCTGCCGTGAAAGTTGATGAGCCGTAGGGTTCAATTATTCCTGCGAGGGCATTGAAATACTGGTCATAATTTATGACAGTCCATGCACCGTCAATAACCTTTTCAAGCGTAAATGCCATATCAAATGAAAGTTCTTCATCTGTATTGTTTTTTATGGTAAACGTTGCGCTTTCGCTTGTGAGAGTATCGTCCTGCAAGAAAAATGCTGCTCTTTTTGAATACATATAATAATCACGGTTGAGCTTGTATTTGCCGTCCTCAGCCTTGAAATTCATGATATAGGTTCTGTAATCGTCTATCTTGTATTTAGCCTCAAATGTTCCGTCATCAAGCAGATTCATTTCATAGGGTTCATTTATTGCAAAGTCTGTGAAAGATACAGTTCTTGCGACATTCTCGTAAATATTTCCGTTTTCCTCAATAAATACCCTGTAATCAATTTCTGAATTTTCATTCGGGATAAGGCTCATACTACGCATATATTCATCTGTGAATATATCGTCAAAATCCGCCATGATTTCATCAATGCTGTTATATTTACTGCCCGTGTATCTTAAATATTTTGCATGGGTATCGGGTTCGGTTTCGTATTCAACATAGTCTGTTTCGTCAAGGTTATCCTCAATTTCGTGGCATATCTGATTCTGTTTATTTAAAATTTCTCTTGCTCTCTCGTAGTCAAACCTCATATCCTCGGTTGTGATTATATCATCTGTGATTTCTTCGGGGATTTCGGTTGTATCTGTTGTGGGTTCTGTGATATCTGTTACGGGTTCTTCTGTTTCTGATTCGTCTATGGGTTCGGAATACAAGTCATTAACACGCCAGCCATTTTCTGTCTTTACAAGTTCAAAATCATAGCATATTATTCCCTCTATAACTTCTGAATCAACAGAATTTACCTTAACGACTTTGTTTATTAATTTCGTGCTTTCGTTGTATGTTATGTTGACTTGCTTCTTTATCTTCATAAAGTTGCCGTCATTTTCAACTATCTCCACCGGGAAAGAATCAAAATCAAAATTAAAGATTTTATTTTCGGGATTGTAATTTGTGTACAGTCTGCCGTTATAGGTTATCATGGACGGAACATGGAAACTGTCACCGAAAAATTCCTGTATTGTGATTTTTTCGTCCAAAGATACATCACTCTTGTCACCTGCATAATTCACAACAGAATTTGCATAATAGTTTTCAGTCATAAATCCGAGTGCAACGTCTTTCAAATCCTCTATTGTCTCAAAATTATTAACAAGATAGAAAACTTCAGGTTCAAAATCCGTGCCGTCCTCGTTCACGATATTGAAAGAAATCGGGTTTTCGTCAATTATATCGGGATTGTAGAGCGTATAGTCAAACATAATTGTATTAAGGACAATATCCTCAATTTCCTGCAAATTAATATCTCCTTCGGAAATTTCAGTAATTTCCTCTGACGTTTCCTGCACTGATTCTTCGGTAGTTTCCTCAACAACATCAAAACTCTCAGGAGAGCGTGACGGTCTGACGTTCATATACAAAGCCGTTCCCCCTCCGCAGACAAGCAGAAAAGCCGCTGCTATGCCGATATACTTATAAATCTGCGGTTTATAGGTTTCAACGCCGCTGACCTGTTCGCCCGTGATATCTTCCGAGATTAATTTCTGTTCAGATTTGTTAAAAATTCTGTCTTTTTCCTCATCGGAAAGCACAGGATATTCCTCGGATATTTCTCTCATGATTTCATCATTGTCCTTCATAAATATGCCCCCTGTCTTAATTAATAAGAATTATTAATACCGGCTTGAATCAATAATTCTTTAAGTTTTTTTCTTGCACGGCTGCACCTTTTATGGACGGTATTTTCCTGCATGAAAAGGCTTTTAGCGATTTCTTTTGCGGTTCTTCCATAGAAATACTGCTGAATTATTATGCTTGCATCAGGTTCACCGAGTTTTCGTATATTTTCGTATACTATGCGGTTGATATCCTTTTTTTCGATATCCGCAGATATATCCGAAATATCGGGAATACCTCCGAAAAAATCATCATCGGAAATATTTTCGGGCTTTGATGACAGTTTCCTGTAATAATCAACAGCTTTTCTTTTTGAAACGGTAGCTATCAGTCCTTTCAAATCGCCTTCCGAGAGATTTTTTTCGCAAAGTCTGAATATTTCCGCAAAGACATCGCTGACACATTCTTCAATATCCTCACGGCTTGCGACCTCTTTCAGCTTGCAGGAAACTATTGCATAGACGTAATTGCAGTATTCGTCAAATAATGCACGGTGAAGCTGTGCCTTTGAATTTTCCGAAAATTTTTTCATCTCGCCCACCGTCATAATATCACCCCCGTTCACTATATACACTCGATAAAAATATACATACCCTGACAAACTTTTTATATTTAAGTATTACAAAAAAATTACAATATCACATAAAAATTTTTCATTTATCATTGAAAACACACAAAATATATGTTATAATGTATACGACAAAATATTACAGGCGGTGATTGTGATGTTTTCCGATATTTTTAAAAATTTTTTCGACGAAAAAAAATCTGTCGGCAAAAAAGGCGAAAAGCTTACAGCAGATGCCCTCAGAAATTCCGGTATTTACGGAAAAATTCTCAAAAATCTCTATATTCCCACCAATAATAACGAAACTACCGAAATTGATATGATTTATATTACAAGAAAAGGTATTTTCGTTGTCGAAAGCAAAAATTATTCGGGTATCGTTTCGGGAAAAATAAAAGATACTTACTGGATTCAGAAATTCCCTGACGGTACGGAAAATACTTTCTATAATCCCGTCATGCAGAATCAGATACATATAAAATATCTCAAAGATTTCATAAAAACTGAAATACCACTGTTTTCCTTTATAGTTTTTTCGGAAAAATGCAGTCTGAAAAAATTCCGTCCCTCTAAAACTACTTTCATTATAAAACGTGATGAACTCGATAATGCCATGAACAGCGTCATGGATAACAATGAAGATGCTATTTCAGACAAGGATATAAATTCAATATTTTTACAGCTTAAACCCCTCACCAAAGTCAAAAAATCCGTCAGAAAAGCTCATGTTGAAAATATCAACAGAAAATATAATAATGATAATCCCATATGTCCCGTATGCGGTGCTAAACTCGTTCTTAGAACCGCTTCAAAAGGCAATTATCAGGGAAAAAAATTCTATGGCTGCTCCGCCTATCCGAAATGCCGATATATAAAGGATATCTAATACCGAGGTGATAATATGGACGGCATCTATGGAGAATACAAACCCGTTCTCGAAAAAATAAAAGACGATATTCAATGCCGTATTGAAGAATATACGCAGAAAGAATACGAAACATCAGGAATAAAAATCTATGAACACCTTATAGCAAGAGTTAAATCCGAGGAGAGTATGTCCGAAAAATGCAGAAGAAAAAATCTCCCCGAAACTCCCGAATCTGCCCTCAAAAAATTGCATGACAGCATCGGTCTGCGTATAGTATGCTCATTTATTGAAGATATCTATACAAATATAAAATATATAAAATCTTTCCCGAACTGCAAAGTCATAAGCGAAAAAGATTACATAAAACACGCTAAACCAAACGGTTACAGAAGCTATCACATGATTCTCGAAATGCAGTACCCGTATACCGATATAAACGGCAATACCCCAGGAAATTTCTACGTTGAAATCCAGCTCCGTACCATCGCTATGGATTCATGGGCTGCCCTCGAACATAAACTCAAATATAAGAAAAATATTGCAAATCAGGAACTTATTATCGCTGAACTGAAAAGATGTGCCGACGAAATGGCTTCGTGCGATATATCAATGCAGACAATAAGAGATTTGATAACAGAATAGGAGGAATAATATGAGAATACTTCTCGCTGAGGACGAAAAAGACCTCTCCCGTGCGCTTACTGCCATACTCGAACACTCAAAATACGCAGTAGATGCAGTCTATGACGGTCAGGCTGCTGTTGAATGTGCCGCAGAAAATGCCTATGATGCCATGATACTCGATATAATGATGCCAAAACTCGACGGTGTGAGCGCACTTAAACAGATAAGGGCAGCAGGCAACTATACCCCTGCACTCTTTCTCACCGCAAAAGCTGAAATTGATGACAGAATCGCAGGTCTTGATGCAGGTGCGGACGACTACCTCACAAAACCTTTCGCTATGGGCGAACTCCTCGCACGAATACGCTCCATGACAAGACGTGCGGGAACTTATACAGTCAAGAAACTTAAAATCGGCTCTGTCGCCCTCGATACCGCCGAACAGGAACTCTCCTGCGAAAACAGCATAAGACTTGCAAGCAAAGAGACAAAACTTATGGAGTATTTTATGACGAATTTCGGAAAAGCTCTCTCAACTGACGAAATTTTCAGTCATGTGTGGGCTGATGACCCGCAGGCTGACCATAAAATAGTTTTCATGTATATAAGCTTTCTCAGAAGCAAAATCCGTGCAGTAAACGGAGATATCCAGATATCAGGGAATGAGGGCGAAACCTATACTCTCCGTTCCGTTGCGGACGGTGATGTAAATTGATAAGAAAATTACGAATAAAATTTATCTTTATAGCCTCCTGCGCTATCGTCATTATTCTGCTGATAGTCCTTTCAAGCATAAATTTTGTGAACTACTATTCAAACTATTCGGAAGTAATTTCAATTCTTACATATATATCCAACCACAACGGAAGACTGAATATTGATTACCAGAAAAGAGATAATCTTGAACTCAATTTCCATTTAACTCAGGAAATGCCGTATGAAATAAGATACTTCACAGTTATCGCAGATTCGGAAAACAATATCGCTTTCAGAGACTTTTCACATATAGCTTCGGTATCCGACAGCGATACGGAAAAAATTTACAATAAAACTTTGAAAAATAATCTCGGCAAAGGCAGACTAACCACAGGCGAAAACAGCCTTTTCTACATCTCAAAAAATGTCTCAGGAAAAGAACTCTCAAAAGAATATCAGTCAGAACTTTTTGACGAAAATGAAACTTACAGGCTTGTTGCATTCATGGATGTCTCAAACCGTGTGTACAGAATCAAAAATATGCTTTTCATATCAATTATTACAGGATTCGCCTGTCTCATACTTTTCATGCTTATAGTATCCGCACTTTCACAGAAAATTGTCAGACCCGTCATCGAAAGCTATGACAAGCAAAAACAATTCATCACAAATGCAGGTCATGAACTTAAAACCCCCCTCGCAATTATTTCCGCAAATACAGAAGTAATGGAGGCTATGGACGGAAGCAACGAATGGACTCAGAGTACACTCAATCAGGTCAAACGCCTATCAGGTCTTGTGAATGAACTGATTACCCTCGCAAGACTCGAAGAAGCTCCCGAAAATGAGAAAATTGTATATGAATCATTCGACCTTTCAAAAAAATTAAACGAAATGATTAACGATTTCCGCCCCGTTATCGAACAGCAGAATAAATCCGTGAAAACTGATATAATAGGCGGTATCAAAATCAAGGGAAATGAAAAGTCAATCCATGAACTCATTTCAATTCTCCTCGACAATGCCGCAAAATATTGTGATGATAACGGCTGCATAAAAATCAAGCTCACTCTCCTGAAAAAAAATATAATATTCATTGTCGCAAATACTTACAAGGAAGGCAAAAATATTGATACAAAACGTTTCTTTGAACGCTTTTACAGGGGCGATTCCTCCCATAATCAGGAAAAAGCAGGCTACGGCATAGGTCTTTCAATGGCTGAGGGTATCGTGAAACTCCATAAGGGTAAAATTTCCGCTGATTATTCAGGCGATGACATAGCTTTCAAAATAACTCTCCCCATGTAATAAAAAACACTCTTTTGGTATTGCCAAGAGAGTGTTTTTATTTTTATTCAACAAGCATTTCTTTCATAAGACATAAATCAAAAACATCAAGCTGATTATCCTCACAGATATCAGCGGCTTTCCAATAATTAAGTTCAGAATCAGGCTTATTCAGCAACCAGTTCTGCATTGTCACAATATCTGAAATATTGAATTTGTCATCGAAATTGACATCTCCCTGCGTATATTCAAGAGGGATAAATTCAAGATTCCATTCATTGGCATAACTCTCTGCTTCCGTTCCCTCATAGCCGTATATAACGCAGCCAGCATTAAATGCACATATCGGCTCATCAGTCAGCGGGTGATTATTTTCTATAAAGCCTGTGCTGAGAGATATTGCAGGTTTATGCATTGGCACAGCTCCGATTATATTTGTTGCAGGAGATACAGTCACAGACTTTACTGCACTGCCACAAAAAGCTTCCTGTCCTATTGCCTTTAATGACGAAATATCTATGCTTTCAAGAGCAATACAATTTCTGAATACACCTGCACTTAATTTCTTTACAGAATCTCCAAGTTTGATATTTTTCAAACCGTAACAACCGCTGAATGCTTCATCTTCAATCTTTTTAACATTAATGCTCACATTTTCAAGACTTTCGTCCCATATAAATGCCATTCTCATAACAGTACATTCAGGACAGTCAATATTTAATTCTTTCATGTTGAAACAGCCTGCAAAAGCGTTATATCCGATAATTTTCAAACCTTTCGGAAAATTGATTGTTTCAAGGTACTTACATTCTGAAAAGCTTTCATTGTCAATTATTTCAAGTGAATCAGGCAGGACAATTTCAGTGAAAAGTGACTCGCAAAATGCATTTTTCTCTATTGCAGTTACAGGACAGCCGTTTATTTCACTTTCAACAACAAAAGGCTGCGTTATTGATTCCTTTCCGTTTTTGTATGAATTGTCTATGCAGGCGAAAACTGCTGTATTATCGGGATTGATATAGTAATATCCGCCGTTCTTTTCAATAAATCCGTTCTCTGCCATAAGTTCGGCATCTG
>DGRR01000157.1 GCA_002389995.1 Ruminococcus sp. UBA4383
AATATTTACTGTCATATGTTGGAAGAATCCAGAGCGAAAGTCTCCGATGCCGTCAGCTCGGCACTCGATTTCTCAGGCAAGAAAAAAGAGCCGAAGGGTGCTTGACCCACGGCTCACAAGTCTGCATTTTTAAAATAAAGAACAGATAAAGAACAAAGCGGATTTTCACTATAAAAGAAAAACTCGGAAACGGCGATATTACGCTGTTTCCGAGAACGTTGAATGGTGACCCGTACGGGAATTGAACCCATGATTCCGCCGTGAAAGGGCGATGTCTTAACCTCTTGACCAACGGGCCTTTAATTGGTAGCGGCAGTAGGATTTGAACCAACGACCAATCGGGTATGAACCGAGTACTCTAGCCAACTGAGCTATGCCGCCGTGTAAGCCGCATAATCACTTGCGACTTAATTATTATACAACATGAAAATGAAAAAGTCAATAGGCAAATCGCAAAAACGGCATATTATACAAAATAATACATTTTAAATCCTTATATTAGTGCAAACAAGACAATAAATGTTTTAGATATTAATAAATACTCAGATTTCACAGATAAATTTCATAAAGCAAAGAATATTTTAATTCCAAAAATCAGAAAAAAAAATTGTTATATTTGTAACAATAAACAATTTTAATGTAAAACATCTGCTTTTGCTTGATATTTCCGATTTGTAGTGTTATAATATTATTGTTCACAGTTTTGATTGATATATAGTTTGTGGCATTAAGCTGACATCAATGCCATATTTATTAAAAAACGGAGGTAAAAAAAATGGCAGAAAATAAAGGCGGAAAAAAAATAACAATCCTCGGTGCAGGAAATGTAGGAGCAACTATTGCATATACATTCACAGTTGCAGGTACTTGTTCTGATGTTGTACTGATTGATATAAACAAGGAAAAAGCCAAGGGCGAGGCTATGGATATCCGTCAGGGAGTTACATTCAGTCATAATGTTGAAATATGTGATGGTACATACGACGATGCAAAGGATTCTGACATTGTCGTAGTAACACTCGGACTTGCCCGCAAACCGGGACAGACAAGAATAGACCTTGCAAAGGCAAATGTAAATATTGTAAAGGACGTTATGCCAAAAATAGCTCAGGCTGCTCCCGATGCAATATATGTTGTAGTAAGCAATCCTGTTGACATAATCACATATACAATACTCAAATGCACAAATCTCTCACGCAATCAGGTAATTGGTTCCGGAACTGCACTTGATACATCACGTCTGCGTACAAGCCTTGCGGACCATGTAGGACTCAGCCCCAACAGTATTCATGCCTATGTATTCGGTGAACATGGCGATACTTCAATGATACCGTGGTCAATAACAAATATCGCAGGTATCCCCATGGAGGATTACTGCAAGGAGCAGGAACACGCTGATATTGACAAGGAAGAAATAATCACGGAAGTACGCAAGGCAGGCAGTGAAGTAATAAAGAGAAAGGGTGCAACTTTCTATGCAATTGCCATGAGCGTAAATAAAATATGTGATACAATTCTTCGTGATTCAAACAATATCATGACAGTATCAACATATCTTGACGGCACATACGGAATCAAGGACGTATGCCTGAGTATTCCGTGCGTAATAGGTGCAAACGGAATTGAAAGAGAAGTTCCTCCCACTCTCACTGATGAAGAAAAAGAAAAACTCACCGCAAGTGCAAACGCCCTTAAAAATGTTATTGCACAGATTGAATTATAATAACCATAAATTCCCTCTGCCCATGACAGAGGGAATTTGAAAATAAGGAGGTATTAAAATGAACTACGCTGAGGAATCTCTTAAAAAACATTACGAATGGAACGGAAAAATTGAAATGATATGCCGTGCGCCCCTTGAAACAAAAGATGACCTTTCACTCGCCTATACCCCCGGTGTCGCACAGCCATGCCTCGAAATACAAAAAGATATAAACAAAAGCTATGAACTCACAAGACGTTCAAACCTCGTGGCAGTTGTTACAGACGGAACAGCCGTACTCGGACTCGGTGACATAGGTCCTGAGGCAGGTATGCCCGTAATGGAAGGCAAATGCGCTCTTTTCAAGGCTTTCGGAGATGTCGATGCAGTCCCCATTTGCATACGTTCAAAGGAAGTCGATGATATAGTAAATACAGTAAAACTTATTGCAGGCTCTTTCGGCGGAATAAATCTCGAAGATATTTCCGCTCCCAGATGCTTTGAGATTGAAAAAAGATTAAAAGAATGTTACGATATTCCGATATTCCATGATGACCAGCACGGCACGGCAGTAGTTACCCTCGCAGCTATGTTAAATGCACTCAAACTTACAGGAAAGAAAATTGATGAAATAAGAGTTGTCACAAGCGGTGCAGGTGCGGCAGGAATAGCTATCATTAAACTCCTTATATCAATGGGTCTTAAAGATGTTGTACTCTGTGACAGACAGGGTGCTATATACAAGGGCAGGGAAGGTCTTAACCCTCAGAAAGCCGAAATGGCTGAAATAACAAATCAGCAAATGAGAAAAGGTTCTCTTGCCGATGTCATCAAAGGCGCAGATGTTTTCATAGGAGTATCATCACCAAACTGCGTAACCCCCGAAATGGTAAAAAGTATGGCTGAAAATCCTATACTTTTCCCAATGGCTAACCCTACTCCCGAAATTATGCCCGAACTCGCCAAGGAAGCGGGTGCGGCTGTTATAGGTACGGGAAGAAGCGACTACCCCAACCAGATAAATAATGTACTCGCTTTCCCCGGAATTTTCCGTGGCGCACTCGATGTCAGGGCAAGCGATATAAATGACGAAATGAAAATAGCCGCCGCAAAAGCTATTGCATCATTCGTTACTGATGACAAGCTTTCAGCCGAATATATAATCCCAAGCGCACTGGATAAATCAGTCGCTCAGGCTGTCGCAAAGGCTGTCGCTCAGGCGGCAAGAAATACAGGCGTTGCGAGGATATAACTATGGACGAGAAAAAAATATTGTTAAATACCGCTGCGTGTCTCAAATACCTCTCAAAGGGTAAAAACCCTGTAACAAAACAGGATATACCCGAAAATGATACTGTAAGAAATCCTGCAATAGCAAAGTACCTCAGCTTTGCCGCTGATAAAATAAAGGAAATTCTTGACAGTATGGAAAATGAAACTGCTCCCGATTCAGGAACGATTGTTCCTGAATCTGCGGAAACAGAAAATATCACGCATAATGCCAATGAAAGAATAGTCTGCGATGAAAGCGGAGAAGCCCTCAGAATAGGTCAGATAAATAAAATATTCAACCGTGACGTAAAACCTAAATCAGACGGATATATCGACAGCGGTACTCTCCTCGGCTGGCTTACATATAACGGATTTATTGAAAGGTCTGAAAACGGCAGGGATTATATTGCCACCGAAAAGGGAATGGAAGCAGGCATTTTCCCACAGGAATCCTCAAAAGGCGGAATTTCCCTTTATTATACTCCCACCGCACAGCAGATGATTTATGACAATGAGAACAGTATAAGAGAATATTTCGATGAATATGGTGACAAAAGAAAACCTTTCTTCATTGATGACAATAAAAAATCACAACTCAGAGCAGGTGATGATACAACAACAATATCAGATATTGCAAATTATCTCAGCAGCTTTGCCGATACCGAAAATTATAAACCAATACAGGCTTGTGTTATAAATAAATGGCTCGCCTCAAAAAATATGATTTTCAAAAACGATTCAAAAAGATACTTTGCAACAGTCAACGGTAAATCCTTTGGATTTAAAAATATAAGAGTAAATAACAATAAATACGGCAGACTTTTATATACATCTCAGGCATGGCAGTACATAATTGACAATATCGACGAAATTATCAAGTATAACCGTGAAGTCTGAATTTTAAAACATATGAATTTGCGCCATTGTCATGGGAATGAAATGACAAGGCGCAGATTGACGATTTTAAATGGAGGCATTTATGGAAGTATCTGTTTTTTCAAGAAAAATGATTGAAAATCTTATTTCAGATAATAAATTCCCCGAAAATACCGCTGTCATAAGTTTCTGCGACCCCGCACTCAAACACAGATACAAGGACTATAAACTTGTAAACTATAATGGTGTATGCGATGATGTGTTTTATGTTGAAGTCGATGACCTTGACCTCGATATGCTTGAAAGCAAGGGCTATACCTATGATACATTCTTCCCTGAGGCAGATGAAATCGCAGAGTTTGTCTACGAAATATACAACAAAAATATGGACTTAATCTGTCAGTGCGAATACGGTCAGAGCAGAAGCGCAGGCTGTGCAGCGGCTGTCCTTGAACATTTCTTTCGTTCGGGAATATGGATTTTCGCAAATTATGACTATTACCCCAGTCAGATAATTTTTAATAAAATGTATGATGCTCTTGAAAAATATAAATCCCTTAATATACAATGTTCCACATGAAACAATTCTGCAATATTTTTATTCGGATTGTTCCATGTGGAACAATTTTTTATTGTTTCACATAAAAAAATCAAAAAATTCATATTATTGTATTTACAAATATTTTTAAAAGTGCTATAATATTATTGTTCTTATTCTGCATATATGCCTTGTGCTTTTGCAGTAATCAGAATTTTTCTTGAATAAATCATCGAAAGGAAGATATTATGGGCAAGATTATTGCTGTCGCCAACCAGAAAGGCGGTGTCGGAAAAACGACCACTGTCGTGAATATAGCCGCATATCTCGGTTCAAGAGGCTTTAAAGTCCTTTGTATAGACTGCGACCCGCAGGGAAATTCAACTACGGGATTCGGTATAAGAAAAAAAGAACTCAGTGTCTCAACCTATGATGTTATTATAGGTAAATCCCGTATACAGGACGCTCTCGTCAAAACAGAATTTGAAAACGTTTCAATAGCAGGCGCAACAGAAAACCTCGCAGGCTGCGAAATAGAACTCGCTTCCGCTGAAAACAGAGTGAACAGACTTAAAATGCAGGTTCTCAACTGCAAAGAGGATTTTGACTACATATTCATAGACTGTCCGCCCGCTCTCGGCACAATTACAATAAATGCCCTCGTAGCGTGTGACCGTGTATTAGTTCCCATGCTTGCGGAATTTTATGCGCTCGAAGGTCTTTCACAGCTCTATAACACAATAAAAATAGTGAAAAATAACTATAACCCCAATCTCGACCTCGAAGGAATACTCTTTACTATGTTCGACCCCCGTCTGAATGTCTCAAATGATGTGGTAAAAGAAGTAGAAAAATATTTTCCCGATAAGGTGTTTGAAACAAAAATTCCCAGAAATGTCCGTCTCTCCGAAGCCCCCAGCCACGGAAAACCCATTATGTACTATGACCGTTCTTCAAAGGGTGCGGAATCATATGAACTCGTATGCCACGAAATGCTCGGCGAACCCCTCGTTGTAAAGAAAAAACGCAGAGGTCTGTTTTCATTCGGCAAATCATAAGACAGTGAGGTGTTGACATGGTAGGTGGTTTGGGTGCAGGACTTGATACCCTTTTCAGTGATAACACAAGCGAAGTCCAGATAAAGAAAACTCTCAGGCTTTCCGAAATAGAACCAAACCGTGAACAGCCGAGAAAAAATTTCAGCGATGAAGCTATCGCCTCGCTCGCTGACTCAATAAGAGAACACGGTGTATTACAGCCGATTCTCGTCCGCCCCATGCCAAAGGGCGGATACCAGATTGTTGCAGGCGAAAGAAGATGGCGTGCTGCAAGAATGGTGGGTCTTAACGAAATCCCCGTCACTATAAAAGAATTAAGCGACATCGAAACAATGCAGATTGCTGTAATAGAAAATTTACAGCGTGAAAACCTTGACCCCGTAGAAGAAGCTATGGGCTATAACGAACTTATAGAAAAATTCGGCATGACTCAGGATAAAGTTGCTAAAATGGTAGGTAAATCACGCTCGGCAATTGCAAACTCCGTGAGAATACTTTCCCTGCCCGATGAAGTCCTTAAATTCGTGCAGGACGGTCAGCTCTCACTCGGTCACGCAAAGGCTCTGCTTTCCATAAGCGATGAGAAAAAATTAATCGAATTTGCACGCAAAGCCGCTGACGGCGGCATGACTGTAAGACAACTCGAAAAAATCGCCCAGAAATTATCTGAATCAAATAATAAGAAAAATACAAAATCCAAATCAGTCGATAACTATTTCGTCGAACTCGAAGTCGCTCTGAACGAAAAACTCGGCAGAAAAGTCAAGGTTGAGTACGGAAAAAACAAAGGTACTCTCATGCTCGAATTTTATGACAAAGATGATTTGAAAGCTATCGCAGATATGCTTTACAATGAAGAATAAAGGAGAATAATCATGATTGACATTAAATTAATAAGGACAAATCCCGAACTCGTCAAGGAAAATATAAGAAAAAAATTTCAGGACGAGAAAATTGAACTCGTTGACAAGGTTTTTGAACTCGATAAAAAATTCAGGGAAACTAAAACAGAATGTGACAGCCTCAGAAACGTCCGCAAGGTGAGAAGCAAGGAAATCGGCGGTTTTATGGCTAAGGGTCTTAAAGATGAGGCTGAAAAGGCTAAGGCAGAAGTTACTGAACTCGGCAACAAACTCACCGAAATGGAAGCCCTCGAAACTAAACTCGAAGAGGAAATCAAAGAAATAATGATGGTTATTCCCAACATCATTGATGACAGCGTTCCCATAGGCAAGGACGACAGCGAAAACGTTGAAGTGGAAAAATTCGGTGAGCCTTTCGTACCCGATTTTGAAGTACCCTATCATGTTGATATCATGGAAAAAGTAAACGGTATCGACATCGACAGCGCAAGAAAAACAAGCGGAAACGGTTTTTATTACCTCTGCGGAGATATCGCACAGTTACAGTCATGCATACTTTCCTATGCAAGAGATTTCATGATTGACAAGGGATTTACATACTATATCCCGCCCTTCATGATAAGAAGTGCAGTCGTTACAGGCGTTATGAGCTTTGACGATATGGCAGGCATGATGTACAAGATAGAAGGCGAGGACCTCTACTTAATCGGCACAAGCGAACATTCAATGATAGGCAAATTCATTGATTCAATCATATCAGAGGACAGCCTCCCTCAGACACTTACAAGCTATTCTCCCTGTTTCAGAAAAGAAGTAGGCTCAAAGGGTATAGAAGAACGTGGCGTTTACCGTATTCATCAGTTTGAAAAGCAGGAAATGATTGTTGTCTGCAAACCTGAAGAAAGCATGGACTGGTTCAGAA
This sequence comes from Ruminococcus sp. UBA4383, assembly GCA_002389995.1. Taxonomy (GTDB): domain Bacteria; phylum Bacillota; class Clostridia; order Oscillospirales; family Ruminococcaceae; genus Ruminococcus. The sequence continues at coordinate 7,232 of DGRR01000157.1, forward strand.
AGCTTTACAGCTATACTGTTGAATTTTTCCGTACTCTCGATATCCCTGTAAGAACTCTCGAATGTTGCTCAGGCGATTTGGCTGACCTCAAAGTTAAGTCAATAGATGTTGAAGCTTGGTCACCCCGTCAGAAAAAATATTTTGAAGTCGGAAGCTGTTCAAATCTCGGTGACGCTCAGGCAAGACGACTCGGCATAAGAGTAAAGAAAGAGGACGGAAGCAAGTATTTCCCCCATACCCTCAACAATACAGTTGTTGCTCCTCCCAGAATGTTGATTGCATTCGTTGAAAACAACCTCAATGAGGACGGCTCTATCCGTATACCAAAGGCTCTCCAGCCCTATATGAGAAAAGACATTATAAAAGTTCCCGAAAAATAATTAAAAACCCTTTGCAGTTTTCTGCAAAGGGTCTTTTTTATTCCTGAATATCTCCCCATTTTGCAGCGACACACATACACATCGTAAATACTCCGATTGTGCCGCCGAACATACTTCCTATGAGAAATCCGACCATAAATATCACCTCTGATATATTATGCCCGATATTTCAGAAAATAAACTTATAATCCAATCATATCCAGAATATCTTCTTTCGGACGGTATCCGACAGCAGTTTTCTGAATTACACCGTCTTTCACAAAGACAAGCATTGGGATACTTTCCGCACGGAATGCCATAGCAAGTTCAGGCTGTTCATCGACATTTATTTTTCCGACTTTTATTTCTCCGTCATATTCGTCAGCGATTTCCTCAACTATGGGAGCGAGCATCATGCACGGACCGCACCAGCCTGCCCAGAGGTCAAGCAGAACTTTGCCCTTGTAATTTCTCACTTCATCGTCAAAATTTTCTTTTGTTACAACTATTTCAGCCATTAATTAATCCTCCTTTGATTTATAGTAGAGCATACAGTGACAGAAGCCCTCAAAATCGGGGTCAGCAATCTGGTCACGAAACTCTTTGCACATACATTTGTTTTCGGGAGTTTTAGCAAGGCGACAGGGGCAGTAGCCGTCTTTAAGCTTCAAACCCTCTTTGATTCTTGCAACAACTTCCTTGTCGGGGTTAAGTGTAATTTTCATAACTTATCTCCTTATTCAGAACGGGAAATATTTCCTGTATCTGTAATTTAATTCATCAGTTCCTCAGCCATAGCCTCTATCTGGGCGATATTTTCTTCTTTGAGGGCAGATTTTATTGAAACGGTATTTTCGAGCCATTTGATATTTTTTGATTTTTCAAACATAGCTTTCATAGTTTTAGCGGCAGTAGCAGCCCATGAACCGTTTTCAACAAGACCTATCGTGCGGTTCTGATAATTTCTTTCTGTAAGGTCGAGAATAAAGTGTTTCATGAAAGGGAAAATATCAGCGTTATAGGTAGTGGTAGCGAGTACAAGCTTACCGTATCTGAAAGCATCTTCAACAGATTCAGCCATATCTTCTCTTGCAAGGTCAGCAACGGCAACTTTTGGGCAGCCTTTTTCTTTGAGTTTTTCAGCGAGGAGTTCAGCGGCTTTTTTAGTGTTTCCGTATACGGAAGTATAAGCGATAAATACGCCTTCACTTTCAACTCCGTAAGATGACCATGTGTTATAAAGTCCGAGATAATAGCCGAGATTCTCATTGAGTACAGGACCGTGAAGCGGGCAGATTATCCGGATATCAAGTGCAGAAGCTTTTTTGAGAAGTGTCTGAACCTGTACACCGTATTTTCCGACTATGCCGAAATAATAGCGTCTTGCCTCGCAAGCCCAGTCCTCATCGACATCAAGCGCACCGAATTTTCCGAAAGCATCAGCACTGAAAAACGCCTTGTCCGTGCTGTCGTAAGTCATCATAACCTCAGGCCAGTGAACCATAGCTGCAAAGATAAATGTGAGTTCATGATTTCCGAGGGAAAGTTTTTCGCCGTCCTTCACGACAAGCTTATTGTTCAGGCTGAAATTTTCAAAGAAATTATCCATCATATTGAAAGTCTTTGCATTTCCGACTACTGTTGTATCGGGATATTCTTTCAGGAAATTCACAATATTAGCTGAGTGGTCGGGTTCCATATGCTGAACGATAAGGTAATCAGGTTTTCTGTCACCGAGGACTTCTCTGAGATTTTCGAGCCACTGAGCGGTAAAATTTCCGTCAACTGTATCAAAAACAGCGATTTTCTCGTCCATTATGATATATGAATTATAAGCCATTCCGTTCGGAACGTCATACTGTCCTTCAAAAAGGTCAATTTCGTGGTCATTCACACCGATATAAAAGATATCATTTGTAACGTTGTTCATTGGTATTACCTCTTTCTTTTATGTAATATGATTATTATACCACATAAGGGATATTTTTAATAGTGGCAAATGCAACAAATTATAAAATTTTTTCTTGTATAAATTTTTTGAAACAGTGGACAAAAGAAAAACATAGTGCTATAATAAATATAAAAATTAAGCACAGGAGATGATTTCATGAATGAAAAGGAAATAATCGGAAAAATACAGCAGAAACTCACTGAAATTGAAGAAAAGGAAAATATAAAAATTCTTCACTGTGTTGAATCTGGAAGCCGTTCATGGGGATTTGCCTCGCCTGACAGTGATTTTGATGTGAGATTCATTTATCTCCGCAGTAAAGAATTTTACCTTAAACTCGGCAAAACCCGTGATGTTATAGAATGGGAACTCAATGATATATATGACATCAACGGCTGGGATATCCAGAAAGCACTCAGACTTCTCCATAATTCAAACCCGACTGTCTTTGAATGGAATAATTCGCCCATAGTTTACAGAACTTCTCCCATGTGGGAAAAGGTAAGGGAAGTAATAAATGAATATTTCCTCAGCCGTACAGGTATGAACCACTATTTAAGCACCGCAAAACACAATTACAAGGAATATGTAAGGGGCGATGAAGTAAAATTTAAAAAATATTTCTATGTTTTAAGACCAATTCTCGCCTGCCGCTGGATAATGGACAACAATACTCCTCCGCCGATGCTTTTTTCAGAACTTATGGAGGCTGAACTCGACAGGAATTTATATGAACCTGTAAATAAACTCCTCGAAATTAAAATGCAGACCTCCGAACTCGGTACAGGCAAGAGAATTGATGTCATAAATGAATATATTGAGGAACAGTTTGAAATCCTTAAAAACAAACTCGACAGCATGGAATCCGAAACTCAAAAAGACTGGGATAAACTCGATGAACTTTTCCTCAGCCTGTTGAAAAACAATTAATGTTCCACATGGAACATTCCACAAAAAAGGCAGTCCTCAAAGACTGCCTTTTCTTTACAGGATTTCTATTTTGTTTTTTCTTATTCTCCTCATCAGGAAAAATGCCGTGACTGCGGATATTCCCTCGGCTATCGGAAATGTAAGCCATATAAGCCACGAATTTTCAAGTTTTTCACCTGCAAAAAGCGAAAATATATATGCAACAGGCAATACAAATACAAGCTGTCGCATTACGGATATGACAAGCGATTCAATACCGCTGTCAAGTGCCTGAAATATTCCCTGATATGCAATATTAAGCCCTGCAAATATAAAGCTTACTGATATTATTCTTATTGCACTTATGCAGAGAGTTTTTGTATCTTCCGAAAGCCCGAATATTTTCGCAAGCGGTACTGAAAATATTTCAAGTATCAAAAGACCTGCCGCCATTATTATCATGGTATATTTTATTCCGTATTTTATGCCGTCATTGACCCTTGACTTGTTTTTCATGCCGTGGCTGAATGATACTATCGGAGTTATAGCGTCACGCAGTCCGAATGCCGCAAATAATATAAACTGCTGTATTTTATAATAAAGTCCGTATGCTGTGACAAGACTTTCATCAACCCTTACAAGGATTATATTCAGTCCGTATGTCATTACAGACATGAGTGCCTGTGCGATAATCGCAGAGAAACCTATTGAATATATTGCCTTTATTATCTGTGCGGAGGGTTTTATATATTCAAGACCATTTTTAATTGATTTGTTGTGTTTAAGATGAAAAAACAATGCCGCTGAAAATGAAACTATCTGTCCGATAACTGTTGCAGCTGCCGCACCTCTTACACCCATTGCAGGCATACCTAAAAGCCCGTATATCATTACAGGGTCTAATATTATATTCACGACTGCACCGAGTATCTGTGCGATTGTAGAATAAAGTGAAAGTCCTGATGCCTGAAGCATTTTCTCAAATACTGAAAAGAATACTATCCCGAATGATACTATACAGCATATTCTTAAATAATCAGTACCCATTTCCGCTATCTGTGAATTATTTGTCTGACCGTTTATATATGCGCCTGCTCCGAATATTCCGAATAAAAGACAGATGATGTAAATTATAATACCAAGAAATTCAGCATTGCCTGCAATTTTTGCGGCTCTTTCATTATCGCCCTGTCCGAGGGATTTTGCAAGAAGTGCATTCATTCCCACGCCTGTGCCTATGCTGACCGCCACCATTAACATCTGTACGGGGAAGGCAAGCGTCAGGGCATTTATAGCGGCTTCTCCGCCCTCTTTCATATTCGATACAAATGCGCTGTCAACAATATTATAGAATGCCTGCAATACCATTGAAATTATCATAGGTATCCCCATTGAGAGCATAAGTCTGCTGACTTTTGTTTCTGCCATTTTAGTGATTGAGTCTTTCATATATTCCTCCTGAATAAAAATAATTTGTGGAGGTTCAGTTTCTGCCAAAACATCGAAAAAAAGCGTAAGCCCATATCCGGACTTACGCTTTCGCAGCTCGACTATGATATTTTATCACTTTTATTTTGATTTGTCAAGATTTTCAGGAAAAATAATTATTGGTTTTATTTCGTTGCAAACGAAAAAACTCCCTTTACGGGAGCTTTTTCATGGAGTATTTATCTGAATTATTTTCTGGGGGATTTCTTGAATGTGAGGATACCTGCTGCTGCTGCGATTGCTGCTACACCGATAGCGATTACAGGGAGCTTATCGCCTGTCTTAGGTGATTCAGAAGCAGTTGCGGGAGCTTTTTTAGCAGTCTGAGTAGCTGTTGTGCTTACTGCTGACTGAGCGGCAGCCTTAGTAGTTTCAGTCTTTTTAACTTCTGTTTTAGCAGGAGTTGTTGCAGGTGTTGTTGCGGGAGTTGTTGTAACAGATGTATTATTAGTAGCTGTATTGTTTCCGCAGCTGAGAGTTTCAACAAGACCGCTTGCCCATGAGAGAGTGATTGTGTTGCCTGTGTTGAATGTAACTGTTGCGTGTTCGCCCTTTGCTGCGCCTATGAAATGAAGTTCAAGGTCTGCGCCGTTGAGAGTATACTCAAAGTCCTTTGATGTTCCGTCAAAGTCTTTCATATTTCCGAAAGGTTCGAGGATATCAAAATTATATGTTCTTGCGCCTGATGCACTTGATGCATACCATGTACCTCTTGCGAGCATAGGCTGATTGTAGCGTTCATTTTCTGAAGTTGTAATGGTTGTGACAACGGGTTCAATATCAACTCCGGGATAAGTAGTTGAAAGTGTTTCAGTTTTGCCGTAGTCCCATGCGAGAACTATATCATATCCGCTGTATGAAACAGTAGCTGATTCTGCATAGTTGCCATAATAGAAAGTGATTCTGTTTCCGTTGAAATCGTATGTAAAGTAATCTGTTGAATCGTTCTCAACACTTGTGCGTGTTCCCATTGTTGCTGTGGGGTCAAAGTAATACTGCACTACTCCGCCCATTCCAAGTGAGTACCAGTTACCCTGAGCAAAGATATTTACCTTTGATTCTGTGGGAGTTTCCTGTGCTTCTGTGGGAGTTTCCTTTATTTCTGCGGGGATTTCAGCAGGGGCTTCTGTGGGTGTGATATCGGATTCGTTTATAAAGTCTGCGATGCAGTCGCTTGTTGTGATTTGTACATCTGCGGCAGCATTTGCGATAGCTGCGTCTGCTTCTTCCTTAGTAATTCCGTCATTAGCGGAAGCAGAAATGCTCATCATAGAGCTGATTGCCATTGTAGCTGTGAGAGTTGCGATTGCAATTTTAGATACCATTTTTTTCATAATAATTACTCCTTTAAAATTAATTTTTTCATTTTTGGTTTTTGGTTTATTACTTTCATTTTTTTCATATTCGGTTCATTTACCGTTCTGTCTATATATTCGTTTGAAAATCAGCAAAAGGGACAGAAAAAAATAAAAATTTTCATTTAACTAAAAAAATATCCCCTACCGGTTAAAGTAAGGGATCAAATCATAATTATCTTGTACCGCTGAGGATTTTCTTTAATTTTTCTCTTGCACGGGTACTTCTTTTCTGCACAGCATCACGTTTCATATTGAGTTTTTCAGCGATTTTGATAACAGTCAATCCATAGAAATACTGATATGTAATAATAGTTGAATCGGGTTCACCGAGTTCCTTGACGGCTTTCCAGAGTTCAGACTTCTGTTCTTTTTTATCGCTGTCAGCCTCAATATTTTCCTCAGAAACGGGTACATATGCATCTTCCTCCTTGTCGAGCGAATCAGAGGAGCTGTATTTTCTTGAAAGCTGTCTGAAAGCATCAATCGCACGTCTTTTTGCGATAGTGCCGACAAAAGTTTTAAGGTTACCTGTTTCGGGGGTAAATTTTAATGCATTTGCGAAAATTTCCATGAACACATCATTAACGCAGTCATCAATATCTTCTCTGCTGCAAGAACTTCCAAGTTTGTTGATGACGATAACATACACGAGATTTCTGTATGTGCTGAATAAGTATTCCTGAGCTTCTTTGGGAGAACTTTCAAGGGTCTGAATCCATTCTTTGTCAGTCATTGTATCACTTCTTTCATTATATATAGTTAATTAACTCAAAACAAGTTCGTCATTGATTATCTGCGGAATAAGAGTTTCGGGAGAACCAAGTGATGAATATTCGTACCATTTATATACAGTAAGCTGTCCTGTTTCCTTATCAATCCGGAATTTATAATGTTCACCGGACGAACAGTCCAAAATTGAATAGCTTTTATCATTATGCAAATCATAAATGAATATTGTATCAATAGGCATTCCGCTTCCGATAGTTTCGGACAGGCACATTTCGGGATAGCCGTCATCATTCAGGTCTGCAAAGAAGAAATCTCCGCCACCATATCCATAATCAAGAATTATATTTTCCGAACCGTTTGTATAGTATCTGATATTTTCTTTCCATACAAAAGTTTTTTCGGGGAAAGAATTTATTTTAATGCTGTCATTGATAACAGAACCTTTTCCGTCAGAATCCTGTTTCGGAAACCACTGGAAAACATCTCCGCTGTTCCATATTATATATGTATCGTCAAAACTTTCGGGGAGATTTGAAATACTTCCCGCATCGAATTTCTGGATTGAGAGCGCATCATTTCCCGTTATGCCGTCACCTGTACTGAAAACATCAGCATTTACTTTTGCGTCATCGGAGAGGGGATATTTCTGAGGATTTGCGAGATACTGCAATATTGCAACGGAATCGGAAATGCTTGTCTTATTGTCCATATTTGCATCACCTGAGAGATATTTATAATCAAGTGACCTGAACTTGCATTTTTCTATTCCGAGAGATGTAAGGGAAACGGCATATTTCTCTGCATAAGCCTGAGCAGTTGAATCTGTATGACCGCAGATTGTCCCCTCAAAGACATTTATAGATTCATCTGCGATAACTCCCATTGAGCATATTGTATCATCTGAATCAAAAATTTCGCAGTCGGGGTTTTCGATTATGATTCTTTCGAGGTTACTGCACATATTGAAAGCTTTTTCGCCTATATAGTCTATATAATCATAGACTGTTATATCTTTGAGTCCGCTGTTTGCGAATGTATTTTTTTCGATTCTTGAAACTGAAGGGGGGAGGTATATATTTTCGAGGGAAGAACAGTTCGAGAATGCACTCTGTCCGATTTCTTTCAGATTATATTTCGGCTGACCGTTTTCATATTGTCCGTGACCAAATGAGACACTTTTAAGGTTTTCACAGCCCATGAAAGCACCGTTGCCGATTTTTTCGACAGTTTCGGGAATATATACGCTTTTTATATCGGTATCATGAAAAGCCAGACCTGCAATTTCTCTTACTTTCGGGATATTGTATGCATCAATTGTCTTTGTTGTTGCATCAATCAGGATATCATTTACAACAACATAGGGACTTTCAGCCTGTCTGTCGGCAAGCCATTGTGTACCTCCAAATGCAACAAGACCAACAGAAGTTACACTTTCGGGGATAGTTATCTCTTTGAGTTTTTCACAGCCTCCAAAAGACAATTTTCCTATTGACTTAACGCTGTCAGATATTATAACTTCTGTCAGTTCGGGAAAGATATAAAATGCATAGTCTGAAATATTCTCCGCACCGTTTATTATAACTTTATTCACTTTATCTTTATATTCAGACCATTCAGGGGTATTTCCTTCTGAAAGGGAATAATCTGTCATAGCACCCGTGCCGTCAATGGTGAGTATTCCGTCAGAATCAAGGTTCCATGTAAGATTTTCACCGCATTTTCCCGAGAAAACAGCTTCGGCATATACGGCTGAAATATTGCCTGTATAAAGCGGTGCAAGAGTTCCTGCCGCAATACAGCCAACAGTAAAAAGCGATAAGAAGTGCATCTTCATAATATCACCAGCCTTTATTAAAATTATGCACAAAGTATTCATACCATAATTATAGCAGATTTTAAGCCGAAAATCAATAGTTTTTGATACGAAAAATAATTAAATGAAAAAATTATTATTTTTATGTCCCTTTTGTATCTGTCAGAACGAATATATAGACAGAACGGTTCAAGAGAACCTGATATGAAAAAAATGAAAATTATAAATATGAAATGAAAAAAATTTTTTTAAGGAGTAATCATTATGAAAAAAATAGTATCTAAAATGACAATCGCAGCTATGGCTGCTACAATGGCAATCGCAAACATGGTAAGCATTTCAGCTTCTGCAAATGACGGCATCAAATACAACCAGATAACAGAAATCGGAACAGCAGGTTCTTCAATAAAAAATTTTGTTTCAGGTACATGGTACTCCTCAAACACAGCAGACGGAATCATGGATTATAACTTTGATCCGACAACTATGACAGGCAGCATTTACTTTGAGAATAAAAGCATAGCAAAAACTTTCACATATTCATATGACGGATATACACTTTCACTCTATTACGCTGACGGAACATCAGCAACAGCTACCGTAATCTTCGGCACAAATCAGATGACTCTCACATGGGCAACAGGCTGTGTTGATGTTCTTACAACAGCTTATCCCACTGTTAAAAATACAAATACAACAACAGCAAAGACAAATGCATCTATCCTTACAACAGGTACATGGTATTCAATGACCCCCGCAGGTCCGAGAACTTATACATTTGAATCCAACGCTCCGTCATGCCAGTACACAGAAGAATACAGCGGAGAAAAAAGCAGTTTCACATATGACCTCAAAGGCAGCTATCTTACAGCATACAACAACAAGGCAGGTGTTACCCTCTACGCAACAGTAAGCTATCCTGACAGTGAAACAATCGTTATCAACTGGAATACTTTTTCCGAGACTCTCAAAACAACAAAAGATGCCGCTAAGAAAGCCGCAAATTCTGTAAACATCTTTGCTCAGGGCAACTGGTATTCCCGTGACATGAGCGGTGTTATAGACTACTGGTTCGATGCAAATACAGCATCAGGTACACGCACCACTGAAGGCACAAAGCAGACAGATAATTTCACATACGATTTCAGCGGAAACAGACTTACATTCTACTATTCCAACTCCACAGTTTCAGGTACTGTTTCTTATGACGGATATGATATCATCGTAAACTGGGACAACGGATTCTCTGAAAGACTTTCAACTACTTACCCCACCGTAAAAGAAGAAAAAGTTAAGATATTCGCTCAGGGCAACTGGTACGCTTCAGGAATGGACGGAATTATTGACTACTTCTTCAATGCTGATTCCGCAACAGGTACACGCACCAACGAAACAACAGGCTTTTCAGAAGACTTTACTTATGACTTTGACGGAAACAAAATCGTAATGTACTACGGAAAATATTCTGTAACAGGTTATGTTTCATACAGCGGATATGATATGATAATCTCATGGGAAAGCGGATATTCCGACACACTCTCAACAGTTCACCCCACAGTAAACATTGAACCCGTTGTTACAACTGTTGAAGCTCCTGCTGAAACAACTGCTACAACAGTATATGACCGCTACAATCAGCCTATGCTTGCAAAAGGCACATGGTATGCATCAAGCAATTCAGGAATCAGAACTTTCTGCTTTGACCTCCTCGAACCTATTGGCTGTATGTATGATTTTGACGGAACAGCTCTCAACTTTGAATATACTCTCGACGGCGCAGACCTCGAATTTCATGTAATCGGCGCAGCAAGAGGCGAACACGCTAAGGTTTACTACAATGCTGACGGAACATTCTCACTCACATGGGCAAGCGGTCTCTTTGAAACAGTTTCACAAACTCAGCCCACAGTTCAGACAACTCCCGCACCCGTTCAGACAACTCCTGCAACTCAGACAACTCCTGCAACTCAGGCAGCTCAGACAGTTCAGACAACAGTCGCAGCTGAAACCAAAGCCGCTCCTGCAACTCAGACAGCTCCTGCTCCCCAGACATCTCCCATTATAACAAGCAAGGCTCAGCAGACAAAGACAACTGTTCAGCAGTCCGCAGTTCAGCAGCAGACAACTCCCGCTCCGCAGGCTGTAAAGAAAGCTCCCGAAACAACAGAAGCCCCCAAGACAGGCGACAACTTCCCCGCACTCGCAGTTGCAGCAGTAGCACTCATAGCAAGCGCAGCTTGTGCAGTAACAGCTAAGATATCAAGAAAAAAGTAAATATAGATAACACTCCTTAATAAAAAAGTCCCCTCAACGGGGGCTTTTTTATTGTGTATTGTATTCTGTAACATCAGTGTTCCATGTGGAACAGTTTCAATTATTTTTCAGTGCAGAACTCTACTTTTTCGCCTGCGAGAATCATATTAGTAGTTCTTACAGCACACATTTTTCCGCACATGGAGCAGGTGTGGCGGTCAGCAGGAGGAGTGCTTTCAAAATATTCTCTTGCCTTTTCACCGTCAACAGCTATTTTAAACATTTCCTCCCAGTCAACAGCGTGACGGGCAGCAGCCATTTCATTGTCCTTGTCTCTTGCGTGTGGATATCCGTTTGCAATGTCAGCGGCATGAGCGGCAATTTTGCTTGCGATAATGCCCTCTTTTACATCATTTATATCGGGAAGTCTGAGATGTTCCGCAGGTGTTACATAACAAAGGAAATCCGCTCCGCTTGATGCAGCTATCGCTCCGCCTATTGCAGAAGTGATATGGTCATATCCTGGGAAAATATCTGTAACTATCGGACCGAGTACATAGAACGGTGCATTGTGACATAATCTTTTCTGGAGTTTCATATTTGCGGCAATTTCATTCATAGCCATATGTCCCGGACCTTCAACCATTACCTGTACATTCTTTTCCCATGCACGGAGAGTAAGGTTTCCGAGTTCGATAAGTTCCGAAATCTGTCCTGCATCTGTTGAATCGTCTATGCAGCCGGGGCGGAGTGCATCACCGAGACTTATTGTTACATCATATTCATGGAGAATATCAAGAACTTCATCATAATATTCATAGAAAGGATTTTCATTTCCAGTCATCATCATCCACGCAAAAAGCAGAGAACCGCCACGGGATACTATATTCATTTTTCTGCCCTCACGCATGAAAGCTTCAACAGCCCTTTTATTTATTCCTGCATGAATGGTCATGAAGTCAACGCCCTCCTCAGCGTGAGCCTTTACGACTTTCAGGAAATCCTGTGCGGATATTTCAAGCAAATCCTTTTCAAGATAACCTATTGCATCATACATCGGAACTGTACCAATCATGGCAGGAGATTTTTCAACGAGCTGTTTGCGGAAAGTATTTGTTTTTCCGTAGTTGCTCAAATCCATTATGGCTTCCGCACCGAATTTATGAGCCATATCAACTTTCTGCATTTCAATGTCATAGTTCTTTGCATCACCTGAAATACCAAGATTTACATTGATTTTTGTACGCATTTTAGTACCGATACCCTCAGGAGATATGCTCTTGTGATTCACGTTGCAGGGGATACATACTTCACCTTTTGCGACAAGTTCACGGAGTTCTTCGGGAGTGATATACTCCTTCTCTGCAACGACTTCCATTTCAGGGGTAATGATACCCATTTTTGCGGCTTCCATTTGTGTGTAATACTTTTTCATAATGATTTCTCCTTAAAAAATTATTCTGCAAATCTGCTTTTGATATCAAATAAATGATTCATAGGACCGCTGCCCCTGCCGAGGTCAAGCATAGCACCGAGACAGCCTGATATATAATCCTTTGCACGTTCAACCGATTCGGGGATATTGTATCCCTTTGCAAGATTGGAAGCTATCGCACTCGAAAGAGTACAGCCTGTACCGTGAGTATTCGGATTATCTATTCTTTTTCCGCTGAACCATTTTATTTCTTTTCCGTCAAAGAGACAGTCATTTGCATCATTGAGGTTATGACCGCCCTTTACAAGAACTGCACAGCCAAATAAATTATATATTTTCTGTGCAGATTTTTCCATATCATCAGGACTGTTTACCTTATCGCCCGTTAAAACTTCCGTTTCGGGGATATTGGGAGTTATAACTGCCGCAAGCGGTATGAGATTCTTTTTCAGTGACTCAACGGCATCTTCTTTAAGAAGTGCAGAACCGCTTGTTGCAACCATAACAGGGTCAATGACGATATTTTTTGCTTTGTAGAATTTTAACTTTTCCGCTATGACTTCAATAAGTCCGCAGGAGGAAACCATTCCTGTCTTTACGGCATCAGGAAATATATCTGTAAATATACTGTCAAGCTGTGCCGCAAGAAATTCAGGACTTGCTTCCATTATGTCCGATACGCCGACAGTATTCTGTGCAGTAAGAGCCGTGACAGCACTCATGGCATAAATGCCGTGTGCGGTCATGGTCTTTATATCTGCCTGTATGCCGGCGCCTCCGCAGGAATCACTTCCTGCGATTGTTAATGCAGTCCACATAATTTTACTCCTTTCGGGTGCATTAATTTTTTTGAGCGACAGAAGGCGGTGCCCTCAGTCTGCCGCTTAATTAATTCATAATTCATAATTCAGAATTATTAAATTAAATCAGAATTTGAAGTATAATCACTTTTTCTTTTGATAGAAAACAAAACCATCATCAATTTTGACTTTTGTATATCCTAACTTCTCATAAAACGCATTCGTTCTTATATTCCAACTTGGTGTATCCAAATTGATTTCATTAACATATGGGAACTCGCTTTCTACGCATTTCATTAGAAGTATTCCATAGCCTTTCCTGTGATAGATACTGTCAATGAAAATCCGACCAATATATAAGCTCTTGCGACTTGTATCAGGAAAAAGAATAGCAGCGCCTACTAATTTCTCATCTTCTATCGCTTGAAACAGCCGCCCCTCTTCTGCCATTTTTCTATGCCATTCTATAGAATCATATCCAGGTGGATAGTCTCCTTTTTTTCCACCACAATTTATATCTGTTTCAAATGCTTTGACAGACATACCAACTATATTATCTATATGATTTTGTTCTGCTTTTATTATATACATTTCCCACTCCTGTCAATTAACCAAATTCCGATTTATCAAGCTATAAAAACTTTAATGTTCCACATGGAACAATTTACAGACCGAATGTTTCACGGCATAAATTTTTAAGTTCTGCCGTTTCCCTTTCGACATCATCAGCCGAGAATACTGCCGAAACAAGTGCAGCCCCGACTGCCCCGATATTTTTAAGGCTTGTGATATTATCTTTGCTTATCCCTCCGATAGCCACAACAGGAATATCAACGCTTTCCGCTATCTCTTTAAACTGCTGAGATGTTATGCGGATTGCATCTGTTTTTGTAGGGGAGGGGAATACCGCACCCGTACCGAGATAATCCGCACCGTCAGCCTGAGCCTTACGAGCCTGTTCAACGGTTTTTGCAGTTGCACCTATTATAAAATTATCCCCTGCAATTTTTCTTATTTCAGCAACGGGAGTGTCCTCAATTCCGACATGAACACCGTCCGCACCTGCTTTGAGTGCCGCCTTGTAATTATCATTTATAATGAGGAGAGCATTGTATTTCCTGCAAATCTCCTTTACTTTAAGAGCCTCTGCGATTAAATCATCTTCACTGATATTTTTTTCACGGAGCTGAATAATTTCCGCACCGCCCTTTAAAGCTGATTCTATGCATGAATAAAAATCATTTTTCATGCATTTTCTGTCGGTTATGGGATATATCAGGAGTTTATTTCTGTCGAGCATTTTCACTTTCCTTTCTGAGAGATTTCATATATTCCGAAACATCATCACAGTTCATAAAACCGCTCATAATGCATACACCGTCCGCACCTGCATTCAATGTATTTTTTATATTCTGCGGAGATATTCCGCCTATTGCATAAACAGGGATATCAACACTTTCGCAGACGGATTTGAGAAACGCTGTTCCACGTGGAACAAGTCCCTTTTTGCAGTCTGTTTCATATATATGACCTGCCGTTATATAGCCTGCACCGAGAGATAATGCTTCTTTTGCATCTCCAACGGAATGGCATGAAGAACCAATTTTTTTGAATCCCGACAATATTTTTTTATCTGTTTCACGGAGAATATTCAAAGGGAGATGTATATATTCCGCATTGAGTTCAATTGCAGAATCTACAAAGCTGTGAAGAATACATCTTACATTGTGTTCATCACATATTTTCATTACCTTTTCAGCAAGGACTGTATATTCTTCTGCCGATAAATCTTTTTCCCTTAAAATTATCGCATCAGGCTGTGATTCTGCGATTTTTCCAATACGGACAAGAAAATCCTCATCACATAATTTTCTGTTTGTAACACATATTATCTTACACATACAAATAATCATTCAGCACAGGCTGTAAGCCTTCCTGTGCCATATCCTTATACATTTTATCGAGACTTCTGCTGTCATTTATTTCAAACTGTTCATCACCGCCTGAATTATCCTCTTTGCCCGTGTACTTGCTTTCATGGTCACCGATACCTGTGGAAACACCTGCGGAAATTTTCGTTGCGGCAATTTTAACTATACCGTTTCTGAAATCCTCGCTTTCACGGGAAGAAACTGTAATTCCCGCAAAGGGCAGGAATATTCTGTATGCACATAATATCTGACAGAGCTGTCTTTCGCCTACATCATGGGGATTTATTTTACCGTTATTAATAATAGGTCTTAATCTCGGACATGAAAGCGATACTTCTGCGTGGGGATATTTTCTCTGCAAATAATAAACGTGCAAAGCACTAGCAAGGGCATCTTTTCGGAAATCTGACAAGCCTAAAAGTGCAGAACAGGCTATACCTCTCATACCGCCCATTAATGCACGTTCCTGTGCGTCAAATCTGTATGGGAATACTCTTTTATGCC
>DGRR01000224.1 GCA_002389995.1 Ruminococcus sp. UBA4383
TCGACTATGAACCCGATACGGAATATTTTCATACTGCGATTCTTTGTGAAATTATTTAAAAAAGGTGTTTGGGCGCAAATTGTCCACCATTCTAAATGAGGTGATTTAATGGGCTTTAAAATTGACGGACTTCTTAAATTATCAGATGATTTATATAATCTTGCAAAAAGTGTTGACGGTGAACTTGTACAGGATATGCTTGATGCAGGTGCGGAAGTGACCGTTGACGAATGGAAAAAAGCTATCACAGATGCAGGACACATTGAAACAGGCTCAATGCATGACAGCGTTGCCGCAAAAATCCCGAAAAAAAATCCTAATGCCCGTGAAATTTATCCGCAGGGTACGGATAAAAACGGCGTGAGAAATGCTCATAAAGCCTATATTCTGAATTACGGCACAAGTAAAACGGAAAAAATCGCAGGCGATGAGTTTATATCAAAAATCTATCAGGAACTTGACCAAAAGGTCTATGATGCAGAAATGAAAGTCTATGACGAAGAATTAAAGAAAAGAGGTCTTTAAACTATGGCAAAAATCGGTCTTAAATGCCCCGTTGCTGCTCCCATTACAGCGGAAAATTCGGGCGCAGCTCCTACATATGGCACAGGTTTTATAATCGGTCGTGCTGTTGCCGCAAACAAGAATATCACTTCAAACGATAATCCCCTTTATGGTGATGACGCTATTGCCGAAATGGATACAAGTTTTTCAAACGGTACTCTGGAACTCAATGTTACCGATTTCGGAACAGACAGCACTGACAGCCTTGAAATTCAGGCATCGCTGCTCGGTCATACTATCATCGAGGAGGGTGAAAGTCCGAATACTATAAAGGTTCTGCGTAAAAAATCAGGCGATGTCGCTCCTTATCTCGGTCTTGGATATTATAAGACCAAAAAATTAAACGGTGTGCTTATGTACGAAGCTACGCTCTTTTACAAGATACAGTTTCAGCTTCCGTCTGAAAATTCCAACACCAAAGGCGAAAATATCGAGTGGCAGACACCTTCAATTACAGGTCGTATTATGGCACTTCCCGATTTTGACGGAAATTATGAGGAAACTGCCATTTTCAGCACCGAAGCCGCCTGCCGTACATGGCTTTTCGGAAAACTCAATTATACAGAAAATTCAAGTGCAGGAGGTTGATTTCCGTGAAAAAATATACTGTTGAAATCGGAGGAACTGAGTTTGAAATCTGCTACAATACAAAAGCAATGACCGAACTCGAAAAAATCTGCGATAACCTTTCAAATATCGGTGAATGGCTTAACGATTCCGGAACTGACAGCGAGAAATTCAAAAAACTCTGCAACGTCATCACAATTCTGATTAATGGCGCAGTTTTCAGGCATAATGCGGAAATTGTCCTCGGTCTTGCGGAGGGCGAGAAAAAGCCGTTCATTGAATATGATGACCTTATGTGCATTATCACTCCTGCGGAAGCACTTAAAGCAGCCGAAAATGTTTTTAAGTGTATCGGCGAAAGTGTAAGCTTTAAAGCCCCTGACGGTGAAGAAACTGACCCCGACTTACTCGAAACTGAAAGCGAAAAAAAAGACTGAAAGAACGGAATCTTTTGTCTGAAATAAAGTCCTGCGGTTTTGCCGTCGGTATGAATTACAAGGAAATTCTCCTGCATACCTACGGCGAAATCATGGATATGTGGGTTTTGCAGAATTACAGAAAATCAAAAAAATAACCGCCCTTGTCGGACGGTCTGAAAATTATTTGAGATTAAGTTTTGAGATAAGTGCCTCCTGTAAAGTTTGTGAGAAATTTATGCCTGCATATTCAGCCTTGGCATTTATCCATGATGGAATTGAAAGTGTTTTCTTGACAAATTTTTTATGCTGTTTTTCACGGAATGGCGGCATATAGACTTCAATGAGCATTACAGACTGATTTTCATTTACTTCAATCTGATTGAACGGTGTAGGTTCAGGAATTTCTTCATTGTCCTCTTCCATGCCATAAAGATGAAGAAGAAGTGCTTCTTTTGCATTTTTAAAAGCCTGTTCAATTGTTTCACCGCAAGGCAGACAGCCTTCTAAATCAGGAAATTCAATCGCTATTCCGTTTTCACACATTTCAAAAATTGCAGGGAAAATATACGTATCTTTCATAAAAATTACTCCTTTCAACCCTTTCGGGCGGGATCATAAAATTTTGACCCCTGATTGTCTTTCAATGCTTTTTACGGTTGGATATGGTACATCTTTTACGGGGTGAGTTACTGTAACTCTGCCTTTTTTAGTAGGGTGTTTGAATTGGTGGTGGTCGCCTACACAGTTCACTTCATACCAACCGTCTTGTTTCAGCTTTTGCAGGATTTCTCTTGAAGAAACACTTCTCAATTTTCTCACCTCTTGTATATATTATAACACGTAATTTGTTACGTGTCAAGTGTTTTTTCAAAATTTTTCAGAAAAATTTATATTTTTTAGGACGGTGAAAGAATGTCGGAACGAGTATTAAAAACACGTTTATCCCTTGACGGTGAAAAGCAGTTCAAGCAAGGTTTAAAGTCTGTAAACAGCGAATTGTCCGTCCTGAAATCGGAATATAAAACCCTTATGACAGCTTTTGATGCAGGTGACAAAAGCATTGAAACTATCACAAAACTACATGAAAATCTCGCTGCTCAGGTTGCCGCAAATCAAAGTAAAGTTGACGGGCTGAAAGATGCTGTAAATACTTCAAGTGAAGCTTTTGAAAGTGCAAAACAAAAGCTTGCTGATGCTCGAAGTAAATATGAAGAAATAGCCGCTGCGCAAGGTAAAAATTCTGATGCCGCAAAAGAAGCCGAAAAGGAAATGCGAAAGGCTGAAAATGCTGTAAAATCCGCAGGAAATCAGTATGACGATTACAGAAAACAGCTTGCATATGCTGAATCTGCACTTGCATCAAGCAATCAGGCACTTGAACGCTTTGAACGCACTCAGAACGGTGAAATAAGTGCTTTACAAAAACTTGGTGATGCTTTTAAGTCTCTTGGTGAACAAATTGGAAATCTGACGAAAAAAGCCGTAGAATTAAACTTTAAAGCCGCTGAAACATCTGCAAAGGCTTTTGTTGAAGTCACTGAAACAGGCTTTAAAGCAGGTCTGAAAGCCGTTGAAACGTATGCAAAAACATTCGCAAAAGCCGCTGAAACTGTCGGAAAATTCGCCTTTTCGGTAGGCTCTGACTTTGAGGCTCAGATGTCTACTGTTGCATCAATTTCAGGCGCAACAGGTGAGGAACTTGACAGACTGTCCGCAAAAGCCTCGGAAATGGGCGCAACTACTTCATTTTCAGCAACAGAATCCGCTAAAGCCCTTGAATATATGGCTATGGCAGGCTGGAAAACTCAGGACATGGAAAACGGCTTGCAGGGAATTGTATATCTCGCTCAGGCAAGCGGTGAGGAACTTGCGACAGTTTCGGATATTGTCACGGATTCAATGACCGCTTTCGGAATGTCTGCCGATCAGTCGGAATATTTCGCAAACGTCCTCGCAAAAACAGCCTCCAATGCAAATACCAATGTCGGCATGATGGGCGAAACGTTTCAGTATGTCGCTCCTCTCGCAGGTGCGCTCGGATATTCGATTGAAGATATGTCCGCAGCTATTGGACTTATGGCAAATGCAGGCATAAAAGGCTCAATGTCAGGTACTGCGCTCCGAAACATCATCACAAACCTTGCAACTCCGACAGATGATGTCGCAGAAGCTATGGCAACTCTCGGAATCGCCCTCACAAATGAGGACGGAACGATGAAGTCTTTCCGTGAAACTCTTGACAGTATGCGTGCAGGTTTCGCAAATCTTTCCGAAGTCGAAAAGGCGCAGTATGCAAGCACTATCGCAGGGCAGCGAGGTATGTCGGGACTGCTTGCAATTGTCAATTCCTCCGATGAAGATTTCATGAAGCTTACAAAAGCTATACATAAATGTGGCGATGCAGCGGAAGAAATGTCAAAAATCCGCCTTGACAACTTAGCAGGCGATATTACACTTTTCAAATCAGCTCTCGAAGGCGCAGGAAAGAAAATTTATGACGAAATTTCTGAAAATCTGAGAGATATAGTGAAGGACGGCAATAAAATTATTGATTCTTTCAATGAAAGCGGCATACATTCTGCACTCGACAAATTAAAGGAGATTTTCAATAAAAATCTTACCGAAATCGAAAAGAATTTTTCAAGAATCGCTCCTCAGATTATCGGACCGTTTAACAAAATCATTATGACAGGTGCGGAAATGCTTGTTTCTGCTATGCCGCTGATTACTCAGAAAATTATTCCTGCGCTGATTACAGGCACGAAAACGCTTGTCCTTGACTTTGTGGATATGCTACCGAAATTTTCAGCTCAACTTACATTCGGTGCAGTAACTTTATTCAATGGCATTTTTGACGGTTTAAATGAAGTCACTGAAAAACTTATAAAATATTTGCCTGTTATAATAGGTAATTTTTCTGACAAGTTTATGCTGAGTGCCCCACGAATGTTCGATAAATCGCTTGAATTTTTTGCGAATATCGGGGAAGCCCTCGCAGTTGCCGCAGGTCAGATTATACCGAAAATTCCGCAGATTATTTCAAGACTGGTAAAAACGCTCACTTCAAAGGAAAATATTCAGCGTTTCAAAAATGTCGGAAAAGAATTTATCATCAATCTTGCAAGCGGATTTTCTGGCGATAATTCGGCATTTAAAACTGTTACTGCGAATATCACAAAAGGCTTTTCAAATATTTTCGGAGCATTTGAAAACATTGATTTCAGCAGATTATCAGAATCTTTCGGCAATATTCTTGACAGTCTTACCCCGATAATCGAAAAAATCGGCGGTCTGTTTGAATGGCTTTCGGAAAATGTTCTCGCTCCGTTTATCGAATGGGCAGGAAATGACATTCTCCCGAACCTTTTTGACGGATTAACCGCAGCAGTTGACCTTTTAAGCGGTGCGCTTGATTTCCTGAAAACTCCTGCACTTGCGGTCTGGGAAGAATTTTTACAGCCTTTGCTTGGCTATACGGGAGACATTGTTGCAGGCACAATTGACTTGATTTCAGGGGCTTTTCAGGGATTGTCAGATACTTTCAGCGGTGTTGACTGGGACGGCTACTGGCTTGACTTTGAGAATTTCGGTGATAACTGGATTTCAGGTGCAGAGGATATAAGTGACAGCCTTTTAAATGCCGAAGAAGATATTAATGACTTCTTTAACACTTCCGAATTTGGCGAATCGTGGAATAATTTCTGGCAGGGTGTCGGTGAAAAAGTTGCCGATGTCGTTGCCGCTATAAAAAATAAAATCAATGAAACAAAGGAAAAATTTGACAATTTTAAAGCCTTTGTATCTGACTGTTTCAGAACCGTTAAAGATGATTTTGAAAGCCTTAAAAGTAAATTTACAATCGGTTTTGAAGTCATAAAAACTGCTGTAAATACCGCAGTAAATTACTTTTCCGATAAGGTCAATGAATGGCTTGACGGAATCGAAAATATCAAAAATACATTTTCAGGTCTCATTGATATTGCTTGGAGCTGGGGCAGTGATATCATTGACAACTTCATAGGCGGTCTGAAATCAAAATGGGACGAATGGACGGACACTTGGGAGGAGTTCGGTGAATTTATTTATGACCTGCTGCATCACTCCACACCTGAAAAGGGTCTGCTGAAAGATGATGACAAGTGGATGCCCGATATGATGGACAACCTCATTCACGGCATAACTTCAAAACAGTCCGAATTACAGCACACAATCAGCGATACAGCCGAAATTATAGGCGGTCTGAATGACAACAGTATAATTACACCTGAAATCAGTTTTGAAGGCTTACAGGACGATTTAAAGGTGGAAATAAGTATCTCTGCGGAAAATATTGAACTTCCCGAAATTCCTGATATTACAAGGAAAATCAGAACTGTTTCCGATAAGCTTGAAACTCCTGAAATCCCCGATGTTACAAGGAAAATCAGGACTGTTTCCGACAAGCTTGAAACTCCCGAAATTCCCGATATTACGGCAAAAATAAAAACGGCTTTTGAAAAAATTCAGCCCCCTGAAATTCCTGAAATAACTGCAAAAATCAAAGGTATTTTTCAGGAACTCCCCGAAATCCCTGCTCAGGATATGAGTTTGCCGTTTATGCAGGCAGGTGAGATTTTCCGCAGCAGTCAGAACAACTACAACACAAGCAATTATGATAACAGAACTGTTTATGCGCCTGTCAATGTCAGTATCAATGCAAATATCAATAATGATACTGATATCCGCACTATCGCTCAGGGAATAGCAAGGGAAACTCAGAAAAATCTTGCAGGAATAGGGGTTTACGAAGAATGAGTTATTTTATTTATAATAATATTGATTCACGAACTTTCGGACTTCTGAAACGTCCGCCTTTTGTAAATAAATCACAAAAAAATCTTTCTCCTGTTACCGTTCCCGATTCTCCCGTGAAGTTTTATCCAGATGTAAATAATCGTGATGAAATCCAGATAACTGTAACTCTCGGTCTTAAATCCCGTGAAAATATCCGTCAGATTTATGCATGGCTCGATAATACAAGCGGCTCACTTTCTTTCAGTTCCGAACCTGATAAATGCTATTATGTGCAGAATGTAACAGTTTCCTCAAATTATCTTTCTCCTCGGTTCGGCGAACTGGAAATCACTTTTATCTGTCAGCCTTTCGC
>DGRR01000055.1:0-7532 GCA_002389995.1 Ruminococcus sp. UBA4383
TCATTTTCAGGCAGATGCCTGCTTTCCCAGTACCTCGTAAACCGTGACGCTAATCACGGAGAATGCGCCCAGCCGTGCAGGTGGGGTTACTATCTCATGGAGGAAAAAAGAAAAGGCGAATACTATCCCATATTTGAGGACGAAAAAGGTACTTATATCCTCAATGCAAAGGATATGTGCATGATTGAACATATTGACAAACTCGCTCAGGCAGGCGTTTACAGCCTCAAAATAGAGGGAAGGGCTAAATCTGCATATTATGTGACAGTTGTGACAAATGCTTACAGAATGGCTGTCGATGAATATTATAAAAATCCCGATAATTTCATTCTACCCGACTGGATAAGAGATGAAGTATATAAAGTAAGTCACAGAAAATATTCAAACGGATTTTTCTTCGGTACTCCCGAAAATTCACAGTATTACGAAAACAGTGGTTATATAAGGAATTTCGATGTGGTAGCAGTTGTCGAAAAATGCGAAAACGATACTGTATACTGCACTCAGAGAAACAGATTTTTCAAGGGGGATACCGTCGAAATACTTGCACCTTCACAAAAGCCTGTAATACTTACTCTTGAAAATATCTATGACGAAAACGGTGACGAAATAGATACCGCTAACCATGCCATGATGAAATTTTCATTCAAGTTGGATATGAATTTTCCGAATGGTACAGTTATAAGAAAAGAATTAAAAGATTAAACAGGAGACAGTTATGAAAAGAAATGTTATTGTTTTAATGCTTGTGATGGCTGCACTTTCTTCATGTTCACAAAAGGAAAATTCATCTTCTTCCGAACTTTCCGCAAAAGTAGTTGCAACAGAATCACAGACTTCCGAAACTTCAACGGAAACTTCCACATCAACCGAAACTTCAACAAGTTCATCAGTTTCAACTACATCTTCAACAACTACTGTATTAACTACTTCAACCGCATTAACTACCACTACCGCAAAAATTACCACTGTCACAGCTACAACTCAGCCCGTTACTACAATTATAACTACCACAACCGAACCCGAAACTACTGCTGCACCTGAAACTACCGAACCTGAAACAGAAGCCCCTCTTGACCCCTCACTCACAGTTACAGATTACGGCGTTGTATGGGACTGCGGAGGAGTATGCACAGTCACTTTCCCACTGTCATGGAAAGACAGAATCTATGTTGAAGGTATGTCTGTTTACAGCAAAAAATGCTGGGAAGATGAAGAAGGCTCAGGCAGACTTTTCTCAGTGGACCTCTATTCCGCTGAACAAATCGCTCAGGGTACTGCTTCATGCAAGTACCTCCTCGGCATATCAAACGGAAAATATGTATTCCCCATAACTGCAACCGATGTAAATTATAACCTTCAGAACCCTGAACTTCACAACGAATATACAAATTTAGCCAACGACCTGCAAAACATAATCCCGAATATCGTATGCAATTCATCACCTGATTTTACACCCATAAATATAGAAAATTATACTCAGTCGAATTATATACAATCCCCACATATGGACGGTACATGGATGGCACATGATGATATAGGGGTACAGTTCACACCGCTTGTTGTTTTTGACAGCGCAAACAGAACTTTCGGTTTCAAAAAAGACCTCAACGGCGGCTACGAAATCGGTGCTTTCTGGGAAAATGAAAATATCGACTCATACAGCAATTCAACTTACTGGGGCGACTGCGGACTTATTTTCATGAACGGCGGAATTTACAGAGTGACATATTATCCGTCCGCACCCGTTACAATGAATTTTGAAACACTTTACGGAGACAATGCAATTTCTGCATACACTTTTGAATACTGGAATGACTCAAAATCATTTGAATAATAAAAATAATGCCCTCGGATAACCGAGGGCATTTTAATATAAAAAAACAGACAAATTCTTTAAAAAGAATCTGTCTGCTTCAATTGAATGGAGCTGATGATCGGACTTGAACCGACGACCTACGCCTTACCAAGGCGTTGCGCTACCGACTGTGCCACATCAGCACCAACAAATAATATTATATATTAACAGAGCGTAAAAGTCAATAGGTTTTAATATATTTTTTTATTTTAACTAAATAAACGCTTGACATTTATGGTTTTTTGTGATATCATATTTAAAAACAGTGAACGAATTAAACCCGATTTGTCTGAAATTCAGAGATTTTCCGTTCGGTGCGAGGAAAACAGGCTTTCGGCGGAATTACATTCGGGAGTTGTCCCTTTGAAATCGAGTAGGAGGGAACGGGTCTGCCCGTTACAGCTTAATGAGGTTTGGCATCTGCTGAATGAATCAGGGTGGTACAGCGAATATTTTCGCCCCTGTGCATTTCTTTAAACGAAACTGCACGGGGGATTTTTTATTTTCAATAACTATTAAAAGGAGATTTCTATGGATAAGGAAAAACTTGAAAAATTACTCGAAACTGTCGAAAAAAGCCCTGAAAATGAATATTACAGCTATGATACCGATGTATTCCGTCTCTTTGAGGATATACTCAGAATCTCCCCTGACTGCACCTTTGCAAGAGTATATATAACACTGGATAACTGGCTCGGAATTTCAATGCGTGACGGTGTGTGGACTTTTTACGAATATTTCGCAGGAAACAGAGGTCTTAAAGATACTGTCGAATATCTTAATCATATCGGTGAAAATCAGATGGCAGCAGTTTTTGCATACGGTATACACCCTTATGATGACAAACAGTTTGACAATATACATTATCCGCTCGAATGGATTGACGATTCAGATGAAATTGATGACTGGATTTCTGCAAACGAAAACAAAATAATAAGTATACAGAAAAATATTATCCTCTCCAATAAAGAGATAATCAAAAGCATAAACAGCAAAACAAAAAATTTTTTCAAATAATTTATAAAGGAGAATTTAAAATGACAATCTTTGAAGAACTTAAACGCAGGGGTCTCCTTGCACAGCTTACCGACGAAAAGGAAATAGAGGAGCTTATCAATGCGGGAAAAGCTACATTCTACATCGGATTTGACCCCACAGCAGATTCCCTCCATGTAGGACATTTCATGGCTCTCTGCCTTATGAAACGCTTGCAGGAAGCAGGCAACAAGCCCATTGTCCTTATCGGCGGAGGTACTGCCATGATTGGCGACCCGTCAGGAAAATCCGATATGCGTAAAATGATGACTCCCGAAACAATTCAGCATAACGTTGACTGTTTCAGAAAACAGATGAGCAGATTCATTGATTTCGCAGACGACAAGGCTATAATAGTAAATAATGCCGACTGGCTCATGAACCTGAATTATATCAGTCTCCTCCGTGAAGTAGGTGTCCATTTCAGCGTAAACCGTATGCTTTCACATGAATGTTACAAGCAGAGAATGGAGAGAGGTCTTACATTCCTCGAATTTAACTACATGATAATGCAGAGCTATGATTTCCTTGAACTTTTCCAGAAATACGGCTGTAATATGCAGTTCGGCGGTGATGACCAGTGGGCTAATATGCTCGGCGGTACTGAACTCATAAGAAGAAAACTCGGAAAAGATGCCTATGCCATGACTATAACTCTCCTCTTAAATTCCGAGGGCAAGAAGATGGGCAAGACCGAAAAGGGCGCAGTATGGCTTGATGCGGAAAAAACAAGCCCCTATGAGTTTTTCCAGTACTGGAGAAACGTTGCGGACGCTGATGTCATAAAATGCCTTAAAATGCTCACTTTCGTCCCCATTGAACAGATTGAGGAAATGGAACAGCATATGGAGGGCGCAGAATTTAACAAGGCTAAGGAACTCCTTGCATATGAACTTACAAAACTCGTTCACGGCAAGGAAGAAGCTGACAAGGCTCTTGAATCCGCAAAGGCTCTCTTCGGAGGAAACGGTTCAGATGAAAATATGCCCACCGCTGAAATATCCGCTGATGAACTCACAGACGGCAGAATCGGACTCCTTACAGCCCTTGTGAAAGCAGGTCTTGCACCTTCAATATCAGAGGCTCGCAGACTTGTCCAGCAGGGCGGTATAACAGTTGATGATGTTAAAATCTCAGACCCCAAGGCTCAGATAGCCCCTGACGGTGTTATTATCCGCAAGGGCAAAAAGGCTTTCAGAAAAATAATTGTAAAATAAATAATAAAGCCGGTCATCTGACCGGCTTTTCTGATTAAAGCGGCAGAGTTTTCACAACTCCCGCATCATACTGCTGAATAACAGCGGCATCTTTTCCTGTTACTCCCTTGCTGCCGTCAACGTCTGCATTTGCAAGTGCCTGACTTTCAAGAGAATATTTTGAAGCGTTTGCGATATATTGGAGAACTCTTACAGCATCGGATATTGAAACTTTTCCGTCAAGGTTGGCATCACCATAGAGAATATCATCTGCAACTGTTTCTGTTTCAACGGTAGTAACATCAGCGATTTCAGCGGTAGTTGTTGTAGTTGTTGTAGTTTTGGATTCTTCATTAGAAGATGATGAACCTGAATAATAGTCACCAAGAGAAATTCCGTTAGCACCAATTTTTATTTTATGGTCAAGGCTTATGAATTTTCCGTCCTCAGTCTGCCAAAGTGCAGGCTTTACAAATTCATATTTAACATCGTCCCATTTCTCGAAATTATCATAGACAAGTCCGCCTGTATCGGAGGAATTTTCATTGAAGCACCAGAAAGTATGATGTATATGCATATCTATCATATAATCTCTTATTTCCTGTAACCAGTGACGGTTTTCGCCTGTTTTGTCGTGTTCCTCATCGACCCAGCCGCCCCATTCGCCCATAAGGAGCGGAGCGATTTTTTCCTCAGCTATATATGCCCATGAACCACGCCAGTAATCATCAAGAAGCGTCTGACGGGTGAAAGTTTTTGTATCGTCTTTCAGGTAAAACCATTCCTGTGGGTGAACCTCAGGACCGTAGTCATGCGGAGAATATACAAGCTGACTCTGATATTCTCCGAGGTCAACAGGATAATCCCTTACGCCACGGAGATTTCCGCCCCACCATGCGCCCCATACTTTGCTTGGCTTGCCGTAGTTGGCATAATCAATAGAAGGAGTTGACCAGTCTGCACCCTCATCAAATTTCGGGTAGCACTCTGTACCCTCAACCATTATCAGGAGGTTGGGATTCTGTGAAAGGCAGGCATTTGCACCACGTTCTGCGGCATATTTCCAGTTGTTCAAATCGGTTGAATTATCCCATTTTGCGAACTTTCCTTCTTCGGGTTTTCCATGGGGTTCATTTTTCAAATCTATTGCTATAATGGTATCATCATCTTTATAGTAATCGCAGAACCATTCAAGGGCTTCAAGCCAGTCCTCTGTGCTGTAATTTTCATCATACCAAAGGGGAATCTGATGACCTGCGGCATTTGTCGAGGGACTGTGAATATCCATCATAATTTTTATACCGTTTTCTCTGCACCAGTTTACAGCCATATTCCATATATCAAAGCTGTATTTTACTTTTCCGCCTGCAATGCCTTCAACGGTGAGTTCGGGATTTTTCCATTCATTTACTTTTATAATCGGGTCAGGCTCGTTATTTTTCCACTGAAGGAGTATTTGTGTTGACATGGGTACACGCAGGAGATTAAAGCCGTGGTCAGCTATGAGATTAAGGCAGTCGTGCATATTTACCGACCATACACCGTCAAAGACCTGTGAACCTACGTTATAGCCGAACCAGTTACAGCCTGTAAGCCACACGGGATTTCCGTCCATATCAACGATTTCGGCATTTTCGTTTACATGAAGCCAGTCGTCATGATACTCGTCAGGTGCGGCATCTGCGGCTTTATTCGGAACAGGACAAACCGCTGACAAAGCCGTGATTGCTGTTGCTGAAAGAACAGCGGTAATTTTTTTTAATACTGAAAATTTCATCAATATACCTCGCTTTTTTCAAATTTAATAAACTAATTACATTATATATCAGTTTTTTTTACTTGTCAACCGAATTTTTATTTTATTTCCATAAACAAAAACAAATTATATTTTTTAATATATAGAAAAATGATAAACAAACTATTAATATTTAAAAAAGTTGTTGATTTTTCCTTTTATTTTTGTTATAATAGTATAAATGTACAGTGTTAAAAATGTACAATGAAAATTAAAGGAGGTCATTTAAAATGGAAAAAATTCTCGACTGGAATGAATACCTTGAAACCGCCGTACAGACTGCCGCAGAGGGCATTGTCATGCTCGAAAATAAAAATAATGCCCTGCCGCTGAAAAACAACGAAAAAATATCCGTTTTCGGACGTATTCAGCTTCATTACTACAAAAGCGGCACAGGTTCGGGCGGTATGGTAAATGTCTCAAAGGTTACAGGTATTCTTGACGGTCTTATCGCAAATAATGTCTGCGTAAATCAGAATCTTCTCGATATATATAAAAAATGGGACGAGGAAAATCCGTTCCGTTACGGAAGCGGCTGGGGCGATGAACCATGGTCGCAGGAAGAAATGCCCCTCTCCGACAAAATAGTTTCAGATGCCGCAGAAGTTTCTGACTGTGCAGTAATTATAATAGGTCGTACCGCCGGCGAGGAAATGGACGCTGAAATCAAAAAAGGCTCTTTCCTCCTCACCGATACCGAAAAGGATATGCTTGTAAAAGTCCGCAGATATTTCGGAAAGGTCATAGTTCTGCTCAATACAGGAGGTCTTATAGACCTGTCAGATATATCGCAGATTTCCCCTGATGCCCTCCTGCTCACATGGCAGGGCGGTATGACGGGCGGTCAGGCTGTTGCAGATGTCCTCACAGGAAAAATAAATCCCTGCGGAAAACTCCCCGATACTATCGCATATAAAATAGAGGATTATCCCTCACATAAATATTTCGGAGACAAAAACAGAAATTTCTACACGGAAGATATCTATGTCGGATACCGCTGGTTTGAAACCTTTGCCCCCGAAAGAGTCCGCTATCCTTTCGGATTCGGTCTTTCATACACAAATTTTAAAATTGATGTACTCTCTGCAATAGTAAAGGACGGTATTTTCAGTGCAAATATATCTGTAAAAAATATCGGAAAATTCAGCGGAAAAGAAGTCGTTCAGCTCTATACCGAAGCCCCGCAGGGCAAACTCGGAAAACCTAAAATAATTATCTCAGGCTTTGAAAAAACTAAAACCCTTGCACCAAATGAATCACAAAATATTACTGTAAGTACCCCTATGTGGTGGCTCGCAAGCTATGACGATACAGGCGTTACAGGTAATCGTTTCTGTAATGTCCTCGAAGAAGGAGAATATATATTCTATATCGGAAACAGCAGCAGAAATATAAGACCTGTCTACACTGTAAATGTTCCGCATCTGATTGTAACACAGAAACTTTCTCAGGCATTAGCTCCTGTTATACCTTTTAAAAGAATCAGACCCGATGAGAAAAACGGTTCACTTGTCCCTGAATTTGAAGACGTTCCGCTCAGTGAAATAAATGAATCTGAAAGACGCTTGTCAAATATCCCCGATGAAATCCCTTATACAGGCGACAAAAATATAAAACTCTCCGATGTACTCGAAAATAAAAATTCAAT
>DGRR01000055.1:7705-18333 GCA_002389995.1 Ruminococcus sp. UBA4383
GATAAACTCAACGGAATGAATATTCCTGCCGCCTGCTGTTCGGACGGTCCTTCGGGAATGAGACTTGACTGCGGCACAAAGGCTTTCAGCCTGCCTAACGGCACTATGATTGCATCAACTTTCAATAAGGAACTCGTTGAAAAACTTTTCTCATATACAGGACTTGAAATGTGTGCGAATAAAGTTGACTGCCTGCTCGGTCCGGGTATAAATATCCATCGTCACCCATTAAACGGAAGAAATTTTGAATACTTTTCAGAAGACCCGTTCCTGACGGGCATGATGACTGTTGCTGAACTTAAAGGCTTACATTCCGCAGGCGTTACAGGTACTATAAAACATTTCTGCGGAAATAATCAGGAAACTAACCGCCATTTCCTCGATTCCGTAATATCAGAGAGAGCTTTGCGTGAAATCTATCTCAAACCCTTTGAAATAGCTGTAAAGGACGGCGGTGCGGATTCAATCATGACTACATACGGTTCAGTAAACGGAGTATGGACTGCGGGAAATTATGATTTGAATACCACTGTTTTAAGAAATGAATGGGGATTCAAAGGCTTTACAATGACTGACTGGTGGGCTAATATAAACCGCCGTGGCTCTCAGCCCGATAAAAGCGATTTTGCCGCTATGGCTGCGGCTCAGAATGATGTCTATATGGTCTGTGCGGACGGTGACGAAAATGATGACAATACCCTCGAAAAACTCGCTGACGGTTCTCTCAGACGCTCCGAATTGCAGAGAAATGCAATCAATATCTGTAATTTCCTCCTGCATACAAATGCTATGCTCAGAATGATTAATCAGGAAAATACTGTTAAAATTATCAACAGACCCGATGAGGACAAAGATTCCGATGAACCTGTAAAATTCTATGACCTTGACGGAAACCTTGA
Organism: Ruminococcus sp. UBA4383; assembly: GCA_002389995.1. GTDB lineage: Bacteria > Bacillota > Clostridia > Oscillospirales > Ruminococcaceae > Ruminococcus. Next base: position 8,605 of record DGRR01000055.1, read on the forward strand.
AATAAATCTTGACGGCATTAAGTCCGAACAGGGCAAAAATTACTGTTTCGCCCTTACAGTAAACAATACAGGCTGGTATAAAGTTACTCTTACAGCATCTTCCGTACTCGGTGAACTCGCACAGTTACCCGTTACAATTTTCGCTATGGGTACTCCCAGCGGAACTTTCACATGGAACGGTACTGACGGTAAACCTGTTTCATTCTCAAATAAAATTCCCATGTTCTCGCATTTCACTACTGTAAGGCTTTATTTTGCGAAAAACGGTCTTGATTTGCACAGGATAAATTTTGAACTTATTGAACATATGGATAATATCTCGGATATCGCTTTCGTTCAGGAGGATTAAGATGAATATTCAGATTTTTGGCACGAAAAAATGTCAGGATACCAGAAAGGCTGAAAGATATTTCAAGGAGAGAAATATTAAATATCAGTTCATTGATATGAAAGAAAAAGGTATGAGCCGTGGCGAATTTAACAGCATTAAAAATTCTGTCGGCGGTATAGACTGCATGATTAATGAGAAATGCAAGGATACTCAGCTTGTCACTCTTATGAAATACCTTTCCGATTCCGACAAGGAGGAAAAACTCTTTGAAAATCAGCAGGCTGTCAGAACTCCTGTCGTAAGAAACGGAAAAACTGCCTCTGTCGGCTACTGTCCTGACATCTGGAAAGAATGGAAATAGTTAAAAAATAAAATTTTATAATTTTTGCAAAAAAGTAGTGCAATTTCTGTTTAAATATGTTATAATGTATTTGCCGATGTTGTTCGGCTAAGTTTTGAAAATCAATTGTTTTTACATGAAAGGAGTATTATTATGGGACTTATTAGTGCGGCTTTCCATGCTGCGGGTTCTGTCATGGCTGACCAGTGGAAAGAATTTTTCTACTGCGAATCCCTTAAAGCTGACGTTCTTGTCGTTAAAGGACAGAAAGTCATCGGTAAAAAATCTTCAAACAAAAAAGGCAGTGACAATATTATCACTCAGGGCAGCGGCATAGTCGTTGCAGACGGTCAGTGTATGATTATCGTCGATAACGGACGTATCGTTGAAATCTGTTCCGAACCAGGCGAATATACCTATGATGCATCAACCGAACCGAGTATCTTTACTCAGGGTCTTAAGGAGGGTATCAAGGATACTTTCAAGAAAATTAAGGAGCGTATCGCCTACGGCGGTGATACAGGTCACGACCAGAGAGTTTACTACTTCAATACAAAAGAACTCATCGACAATAAATTCGGAACTCAGAATCCTGTACCTTTCCGTGTTACATATCAGGATATCGGCAGAAGCTTTACAGTCGGTGTACGCTGCAACGGCGTTTATTCATACAGAATCACCGACCCGACTCTTTTCTATGAGAATGTCTGCGGAAATGTAAGCAAAGACTATACCCGTGCGGATATCGACCAGCAGCTTAAAAGCGAATTTCTTAACGCTCTCCAGCCCGCTTTTTCTGAAATTTCCAACAGCGGTATAAGATACGACCAGCTCCCCGGTCAGACTATCGCCCTCACAGATGCCATGAACTCCGCCCTTACAAAAAAATGGAAGGAACTGCGTGGTCTCGAAGTCGTTTCAGTCGCTATCAACTCTGTAACAATCTCCAAAGATGATGAGGACAGAATCAAAAAATATGAGGACTACGCTTGGAACAGAGACCCCTCCAACGCTGCCGCTACTATGATAGGCGCACAGGCTACGGCTATGAATACCGCAGCAGGAAATTCCGCAGGTGCTGTACAGGGATTCTATGGAATGAATATGGCACAGCAACAGGGCGGTTTCAATGCAAATGACCTCTACCGCATGGCACAGCAGAATCAGAACACTCAGCCGAATAATCAGGCAGGCTCATGGAACTGCTCATGCGGTACTTCAAATACAGGTAAGTTCTGCGCTAACTGCGGTAAACCCAAGCCCGCTGACAATAAATAGACTTGCTCATGCGGTGCCGTCAATACAGGAAAATTCTGCGCTGAATGCGGCAAACCTAAGCCCGCAGGTGACTGGACCTGCTCATGCGGTACTGTAAACAAAGGCAAATTCTGCTCAAACTGCGGCAATCCAAAGCCTTAACTTTTAATCCATAAATAAAAAGTGATATGCATTTCTGCATATCACTTTTTTTATGCCACAAGCCATTTATATTTCTTTACACTGTAAATCGGTAAAAATGGTATTATTATAGGTGTATTTTTTATATATTCAATATATTCAGTGTCACAGCCATAAATTTTATCCTGACGGATTTCAAGCCGTCTTGTTCCGCTGAACATGACGTATATTATCCCGATATATCCCGCCAAGGCACATATCCATTGTACAAAACTGCTGTAAATATTTATCCCTGATATAAATACTCCCGTCCAGAGAAGAATCTCCCCGAAATAATTCGGACAGCGGACTATTTTATAAAGCCCTGTATCTACAAATCTGCCTGAATTTTCAGATTTCGCCCTTGATTTCTGAAAATCCGCAAGGCTTTCAAAAAATATCCCGACTACTGCGAGAATTATTCCTGCAATATAGAATATATCCATATTTTTTCCGCTTTCAGCCCTGAAAAATATCGGACTGCACTGACAGAAGTATAACAATATACAGCCTGCCCATATCGAAAGCTTTACAGTCAGAGATACATTTTCCTTTATTTCACCGTTCATAAATTTTCTGTATTTTTCGCTTTTAATTTCCCTCATTAACAGATATCCGCCCAGCCTCAAACCGTACAGTATTAATAATATGCACATTACCGATACTTTGCTTTCATGCATTAAAATCAGAATTGTAATTGCGATTCCTGCAATTGAAAATCCGTATCCGAGTGAGAAATAATATACATATTTTATAAATCCGACTGCACTTATAACCGTTATGACAAGAAAAATTATAAATACATTCACAGGAAAACCTCTTTTCAATAATTATATGTAATTATTTGCAAATCCTGTAAATTCAGCCTTACAGCCCTTTCCGACCGCATAAAGCCCGTAGATAACTCCTGTAAATCCGCAGGCAACTTCCGTTGAAACATATCTTGTCTGTGCAGACCCGAAATCATAAATATTTTCACCGTCTTTTACTTTGAAGGAGTAGACGAAATTATTTGATGTTATTTCGAGTACAGTGGAATTTTGATTCAGTTCAATGCTGTTTCTTATGTATTTTGCATCACCTATGTTAAGTTTTAAAACAGCCGTATATTTTCCGTCATTTTCTTTGATTGCAAGGTCATAATGATGATTTTCGTCCATATAAACCGTAATGCCTGCCTCTGAATTTTCGCCCGTGAGTGAAACTTCACATGAAACAGTGCTTTCAAAGTCCCTGTGTCTTATGCCTGTGAAAGTAGGTGTCTGAGTATCAAGACTGTTTTCAGTACCGTAAAGCACAAATTTTTCATCACTGATTTCATAATTGGAAAAATCAGGATTTCTTAAATATATCCATTCATTTTTATCTGCAAAAGAATAATTTTTCTTTTCCGTCTGGACAAAATCGCCCTGTATTTCAAATTCTTCAACGGTTGTACCGTTATGACCTGCTGTAAACCAGCCGTTCTCAAATTTAACAGGAGTGAGAAAAGTTTCCCTGCCGAGATGATGAAAGGGCTGCCACCGGTTTATCTGACGGAATCCGAGATGAACTATAAACCATTCACCTGTACTTTGTTTTTGTATGAGGTCGCCATGACCTACACCCTGAATCTGATATCCGCCGAGATTTCTGTTAGTGAGTACGGGATTTCCTGAATATCCCTGATATTCGCCCCATATATTCTGACTTCTTGCATAGGTTATCATATGACCGTATTCAGTGCCGCCCTCAGCCGCCATTATGTAATAATATCCGTCTATTTTATACAAATGAGGAGATTCAAGGTATCTGCCGCCTGAACCTTTCCATATAGTTTTGCTTGGTGAGAGTTTTTTTCCTGTTGATATATCTATTTCGCACTGAGTAATTCCGCTGTTGCCTTCATCGTCTGTGCCGTTGCTCATGAAATACGCATGACCGTCCTCGAAATAAAGTGAGGGGTCAATGCCGTCCTGCTCCACGAATATCGGCTCTGACCATTCACCGTGTATATCTTTTGTGGTGACATAGAAATTTTTTGCGGTAGTAGTATTGGTAGTCACCATGTAGAATATACCATTATTATATCGTATAGTAGGCGCAAATATTCCTCCTGAACTCAATGCATAGTCAAGAGGGAGCTGAGATTTCCTTGTAAGAACATGACCTGTCTGTTTCCAGTTTACGAGGTCATCGCTTTCAAAAAGCGGAACTCCCTGAAAATACTGGAATGAACTTGTAACAAGATAATATTTTCCCTCCGCATAACATACGCTTGGGTCGGGATAAAAACCTTTTATAATCGGATTTCTGTAAATCAAAAAATCACTCCTTATTTAGAATGGGGGAAAGCCGCCCTTTGAGCCTTGACATTCCGTTCACTTCACTTCGTTCCGTTCACTCTCATGTCAAGGGGGCGGCTTTTCCCCCAAACCCCCTTTATTTAAAATTGGGAAAAACCGCACTTTGAGCCTTGACGTTCCCCAATATTTGAGACAGTTATTTTTCGGGATTCATACTTTCAGCATATTTTTTAAGGTTTTCAGCAAGTTTTTTAATATATTCCTCTGTGAATATATCTTCAAATCCGCACTTTTCAAGAGAATCCTTGAATCTGCAATCAGGTGAAAATGCAGATGTTGATGCTATTTTTTCATATTTTTCAACAGCCTTTTCAGGGGCTTCCATATTCTCATCAAATATGTTGAATGCCGCAAGTGCAGAAACTCCGTAGCTTACATAATATCCCGGCTGATTGAAAAGATGACTTATCTGATAGAAACACGCACCGGGAGATACACTGCCTACTATTTCGTCAAACTTATCAAGTATATCCTGCGGTTTGAGATTATCAATATTCTTTACCATTTCGTATTCAAATTCTCCGATTGCAAAGGAGGAAATTATTGTATCTATCATGTTTGAAATAACTGCAACCCTTACAAGGTCTGCATCTTCACCATATATATCATCATAGAAACGTGTGAAAATTATTTCAAGAGCCTGCGACTGTATTTCGGCAACGTCTGTATTTGATATTTGCAGGTACGCAGGAATTGTATTCTGACAGGTTGCATAAAAATGTCCGAATTCATGAACGCAGTCAGTCAAATCCCTGTAATTGTCATAAACCATGTTATATATTACAGCCCTTTGTGTATAGGGCAGACACATTGTAAATCCTGTATCAATTGACTGTTCAAAATTTCCCAGAAGATAAAGGTTTTCATCAATAAGCATATCAATTTTTTCCTTTATGCCGTCTGAAAGCTGAGGTGCATACTTCTGTATGACGCCGAACGGATTTTCAACACCTTTTATATTTATAAGCCTGTCATCAGCATCAAGAACATTATAGAGTTTCATGAGTTCATTATTTGCGGGTATAAGTTCCTTAACTATGATTTCAGATGTCTTTGCAGCTTCTTCAGGTGTAAAGTCACGGTAATACATATCATAGAAAGTATCAGGGTCACAGTTTGAAAGTATATCTATATACACTTCGGCACATTGGAGATTTTTTTCATCATCGCTCAGACTTTCGTCATGTATTATCTCGTTATACTTATCAGTGGATTCGCCCGCAAGCCTGTAATCAACCTTTGCATATTCCTCTGCACGTCTGAGAGAATTGTTTCTTGTCGTATATAATGCATTTGACTCCTCGTCATCAAAGATAAGTTCTGTGAATAAATCCGCATATTCTTCGGCAAGTGCCGCATTGCAGAATGTATATGTAAGTCCTGCGTTTACGGCGGAAAAATCTTCATTGATAATGTCATATCTTTCTTTTAAATATTCATTCTGCCAGTCATAGTTAAAGTCAACGCTTGCATATGAGGACAATTCAGATGCAGTATCCATATAACTGAGAAGTCTGTCAATATCATTCTGAACATTTTCCTTGTTATTGCTTATTTCCACATCATCAAGCAATTTGTATGCCAATTCATTGAATGAATCAATGTCTACTCTTTCATATTGATAATCCTGCTCATCATCTTCATAATCTCCGTATCTTGAATAATCATCATATTCTTCATAATTTATGCCGTCCTCAGCATAATTTTCTGAATTATTTTCAATATCTTCATCTTCTTCATCATAAGTGGAAGTTTCAATATTAAATTCTGTTTTGGTTACAGTTGTGGCTGTACTTTCACATGAACAGACTGAAAGCGGCATTACAGCAACAGTGATAAGTGATAATATGACATTTTTTTTCATTGTATCTCCTCCGTAAGTGACTTTACAGCCGCAGGTATTTCATTTATATTTTTAACAATTATATCCGCATTTCTGAGTTCTTCATGCGTTCCGTAACCATAGCCGCAGCCTATTGATTTCAGACCGTTTTCCGTTGCGGTTTCTATGTCGTGGAATCTGTCACCTATAATTATGTATTCTCCTGTATGCTGTAAGCTTATGAGTCGGAATATCTGGTATTTCGGGAGAAAGTCATATTCCTCGCAGCAATAGAAATAATCAAAGAATCTGTCAAGCCTGAAAATTCTCTTATGCCTTTCCATGTACTGAACACGGCAATTACTCAGAAATATCAGGGTATGCCCCTGATTTTTCAAATCAAGGAGCATATCTTCCGCACCGTCAAAGAGTTCAGCCTTGCCGTTTTCAGCGTATTCGCCCATGTAATTTCCAAGAATTTTCCTGACTTTTTCCTTTATTTCGGGAGCGAGATTCGGCTGAAACCGCTGCCACATATCCGTTGAATTGAATCCAAGCCAGTAACTTATTTCTTTATAGGAAAAATCTCTCTGCTCTGCATAATTATTGTCAACAAGCCACTGATAGGCATTTCTGAATGACGGTTCATATATTTTCATGGAATTATGTATAGTACCGTCATAGTCAAATATAAGGTTCGCCATTATTTTTCTATATTTCTGACAAGGTTTATCATTTCGATTGCGCCTTCTGCACATTCGCTTCCCTTATTGCCAGCCTTTGAGCCTGCACGTTCAATAGCCTGCTCAATGTTTTCAGTTGTAATAACTCCGAACATTACAGGCACTCCGCTGCTGAGTGATACCTGTGCTATGCCTTTTGCGGCTTCATTGCACACAAGGTCATAATGTGACGTGCTTCCCCTGATTATTGCACCGAGGCATATAACTGCATCATATTTGCCTGATTCAGCCATTTTCTTGGCGATAAGCGGTATTTCAAATGCTCCGGGTACCCATGCGACATCTATTGAATTTTCGGGGACATTATGTCTTTTAAGGGTATCGAGCGCACCGCCTAAAAGCTTTGATGTTATGAACTCGTTGAATCTTGCAACGATAATTCCTATTCTAACGTCTTCGGGTATAAGTTTTCCTTCATAAATATTCATAATTATTTCTCCTTAATTCTCTTTATTGTAATTATTTTTTACAAACTCAATGATTTCGCTTTTGTTTTCGGACATTTGCAGTTTTATGGGTTCAGTAGTGTTTTTGCAGTAAAACAAAATCGTCATTATAAAAGTAAATGCACCAATAATGAAATATACTAATTCTTTCATAAGCTTTGCTTAATAGTTGAGTATATGCCCCATTTTATTCTGTTTTGTCCTGAGATAGAAAAGGTCGTATGCAGTAGCGTCCATTTGTATGGGAATACGCTCCTTTATTTCCATGCCGTAACCGCTCAGACCATATATTTTATCGGGGTTGTTCGTCAGAAGTCTTAACGTTTTACAGCCGAGTTCACGGAGTATCTGTGCACCTATGTAATATTCCCTCATATCCGCAGGGAATCCGAGTGCAAGATTTGCCTCAAGAGTATCCATGCCCTTATCCTGCAATTCATAAGCCCTGAGTTTATTTATCAAGCCTATTCCTCTGCCTTCCTGACGCATATAGAGGAGTATTCCCCTGCCTTCTTTTTCAATCTGCGTCATAGCTGATGCAAACTGCTGTCCGCAGTCGCATTTCAGTGAACCGAATGCATCACCTGTAAGGCACTCCGAATGTACTCTGCAAAGTATATCTTCACCGTCACCGATTTCTCCCTTTACAAGTGCCACATGATGTTCACCGTTTAATCTGTTTACAAAACCTATCGCACGGAAATCACCGTATTTTGTGGGGAGTTTTGTATCTGCAACACGCTCGACAAGTACATCATTTATTTTTCTGTATTCTTTAAGTGCCTGAATGGTTATGAATTTCATGTTCCATTCCTTTGCTTTCTGCATGAGTTCCTCAGAACGCATCATAGTACCGTCATCACGCATAATCTCACAGCAAAGTCCGCATTCTTTCAGTCCTGCGATACGCATTAAATCAACTGTCGCCTCAGTATGCCCCTCACGTTCAAGGACACCGTTTTTCTTTGCAGTCAGCGGAAACATATGCCCCGGACGGCGGAAATCTTCAGGCTTTGCATTTTCACTTACAGCCATTCTTGCGGTATATCCTCTTTCCTTTGCGGATATTCCCGTAGTGGTGTCAACATGGTCAATTGATACTGTAAATGCTGTTGAATGGTTATCCGTGTTATAGTCCACCATTTGCGGAAGATGCAGTTTACTGCATAATTCAATGCTCATTGGCATACATATTAATCCCTTTGCATGGGCTGCCATGAAGTTTACATTTTCGGTTGTTGCAAACTCTGCGGCACAAATCATATCGCCCTCATTTTCCCTGTCCTCATCATCTGTCACGAGGATTATTTCCCCGTTTTTCAAAGCCTGTACAGCTTCTTCGATAGTATTGTACTTCAAATCCATATTTCCTCCTGTTGTTTTTTAATCAAAAGGGAAGATATTCGTCTAAATTCCCCATAACCTGTCTATTATGTCCTGAATGTTTACCTCGTCGTCTTTCCATTCGCCCTCATATCCATAACCGTCAGCATGTATCATTTTTCCTTTGCCGTTTTTCAGACCGTTTTTATATTCGCCCTCATAAACAGCACCGTCTGCCCATTTATATATTCCTTTGCCGTCCATTGTATCGTCTTTCCATTCACCCTCATATACATCACCGTCTGCATATGTCAGTTTTCCCTTACCGTCCATCATATTGTCTTTAAATTCGCCCTCATATACATCACCGCTTGCATATGTCATTTTTCCCTTGCCGTTTACCTTGTCATCTTTCCATTCGCCCTCATAAACAGAACCGTCTGAAACTCTGTATACTCCGTTTCCGTTTCTATTACCGTCTTTCCATTCACCCTCATATACATCACCGCCTGCATATGTCATTTTTCCCTTGCCGTTTCTCTTGTCGTCTTTAAATTCGCCCTCATATACATAACCGCCTGCATATGTCAGTTTTCCCTTACCGTCCATCATATTGTCTTTCCATTCGCCCTCATATACATCACCGCTTGCATATGTCATTTTTCCTTTGCCGTTTCTCTTGTCATCTTTCCATTCGCCCTCATAAACAGAACCTCTTTCATATGTCATTTTTCCTTTGCCGTTTATTCTACTGTCTCTGAACTCACCTGTATAAATTCTTCCGTCAGTCCATTTAAGTGTTCCTATACCGTGTCTTTTTCCGTCTTTCCATTCACCGTCATAATATTCTCTCTCATATTCATCATCTTCTGCATATGTCATTTTTCCCTTGCCGTCCATTGTATCGTCTTTCCATTCGCCATCATATACAGAACCGTCTGC
>DGRR01000048.1:0-2614 GCA_002389995.1 Ruminococcus sp. UBA4383
AACCCCGCAAAATACAACGGCTATAAAGTTTACGGCGATGACGGCTGTCAGATTACGCTCAGAGGTGCGGAAATAATCCTCGAAAAAATTAATTCACTCGATATTTTCAAAGATGTCAAATCATCTTCATTCGATGAAGAACTTGCAAAAGGCAATATAAAATATATCTCAGATGAGGTCATCGAAAACTTCTATAAGAACGTTCTCGCAGAAGGTATCAATACTGACCTCTGCGCTTCAAGCGGTCTGAAAGTCGTATATACTCCCCTCAACGGTACAGGCAATAAGCCCGTTCGTGAGATACTCAGAAGAATCGGTATTTCAGATGTTACAGTCGTTAAGGAACAGGAAAACCCTGACGGAAATTTCACTACCTGCCCTTACCCCAACCCCGAAATAAGAGAGGCTCTCGAAGTAGGTCTCAGATACTGCAACGAAGTCAAACCCGACTTGCTCCTCGCAACAGACCCCGACTGCGACCGTGTGGGTATCGCTGTACCTGACGGAAACGGCGGATATGCTCTTTTCAGCGGTAACGAAGTTGGTGCTATGCTCCTTGAATATATCGCTGACCAGAGAACCAAAAATGGTACCATGCCCAAAAATCCCGTTGCCGTTAAAACTATCGTTACAACTGATATTGTAAACCTTATCGGCAAGGAATACGGTGTTGAAATTATTGACGTTCTTACAGGTTTCAAATTCATCGGCGAACAGATTAAGCTCCTTGAGGACAAGGGCGAAGAAAACCGCTATATATTCGGATTTGAAGAAAGTTACGGATATCTTTCAGGTACTTATGTAAGAGACAAGGACGCTGTAAATGCTTCAATGCTCATATGCGAAATGGCTGCATATTACAGAACACAGGGTATCTCTCTCATTCAGGCAAGAGAAAACCTCTATAAAAAATACGGTGTGTTCTATCAGACACTTTACAGCTTTACTTTCGAGGGCGAAAGCGGTATGAAGAAAATGGAATCTATCATGACCGCTCTCAGAAATACTCCTCCCACAGAAGTAGGCGGTCTTAAAGTTGTGCGCTTTGACGACTACAAGACAAGTATTTCCAAAAATCTCACTGACGGAACTGAAACAGAAATTCTCCTTCCCAAGTCAAATGTCCTTGCATTTTTCCTCGAAGGAAATTCAAAGGTAGTTATCCGTCCTTCGGGTACAGAGCCAAAGATAAAGGCATATCTTGCCGCCAAAGCTCCTACTCATGAAGATGCCGCATTTCTCGAAAAGAAACTCCATGACGACTTCACTAAAAACTTTGAATAATTAATACAAAAGCCTTATGGTTGATACCATAAGGCTTTTTTGAAATGAATTTTTTAATTGCATAAAAAACAAAATCCTGTAAAATCATTTACAGGATTTTGATAATGGCAGGGGCAGAAGGACTTGAACCCTCGGCACGCGGTTTTGGAGACCGCTGCTCTACCAACTGAGCTATACCCCTATGTTTTTGTTGTATCATCTGCAACGTATATTATTATATCAGATATAAAACAAAATGTCAATAGTTTTTTAAAAAAATATTTTTTTAACTAAATAAAAATTCCCCTGCCGTACAGCAAGGGAATATTTTTCATTACATTTTTGATAAAATATCTTTCTTTTTAAACTCAAATTCTTCCTGCGAAATAAGACCGCTGTCAAGCATTTGTTTGAGGGAATTTATTTTCTCCGCAGCACTGCCGCCTGTTTCATTCACAGCAGGTGCAGGATTTTCGGATTTACTTTTACTTTTAAACTTTTCAATTTGCTCAAGTGCTGCCCGTGAAAATTTCTCTGCATTCTGGACATAATGGAATTTTACAACACCCGAAGTTGAACGAACTAAAAGAGTTTCTCCGCTTCTGATTTTGTCAAGAAAGCTGTTTTCTGTCATTATCGTATCAAGTTTTTCTATTGGTATTTGCAATTTTTTACTGCCGAAAAGCGTTTTTAATTCTCCGTAAACCTGATTTTCCGTGAGATTAAGCTGACATCTTTTAGCAATAAATTTACCCATGACATTTATTATCAAAGGCAAAAGAAAAATTGGAATCAGTATAAGCAAAACAATTGCACAATAATCCGCATCATATCCATTATCATAATATATAGTACCCAACACACTTTTATAGTGATGAAAACCATAGGTATAATTTCCCGTATCAAACTCGTTATATGTTGTAGAAACCAAAAATATTTCCAAAAGCCATATAATTATGGTAGGAATAATTTGAAGTGCTGTTCTTCTTCTCTCAATTTTTGCGCTTGAAATAATATCTTCCATTTTTATTTCTCCTTCTCAAACGAAACCAATCTTTCGTATTTAACGATTTTCGGTACTTTTTTAACAACTATGTGATAATTGTATTTTTCAGCCAGTCTTGCAACAGCAGACCTGTTTTTCAGATAGGAATTATCTATGGGAATTCCTGTTCCTGTCATAGTTAAATATTGCTCCTCTGTAAGTGTAAATTCTGCACCTGCCTTTAACTGTTCTTCGATTCTATTTAATTTTGGTCTTGACATATATTCCTCCTTTATAATACTCAACATAAATTTATTGATTATTGGATTGATATTTGTATTATAAATCAAAAAAAAAAAAAAAAAA
>DGRR01000048.1:2711-7258 GCA_002389995.1 Ruminococcus sp. UBA4383
AAAAATTCCCCTGCCGTACAGCAAGGGAATGTTTTCATCTTAAATTGCAGACCATTATAAATTCCTCATCAGTTTCGGAAACAGTTTCAAAGCCGAGTTTTCTGTACATTCTGAACGCATAATTTTCCTTCTGGACGGACAGCGAAACTCTTTCATAATTATTTTTGAGTTCAGTGAGTATAGCTTTCATCAGGTCAGTGCCTATGCCGATATTTCTGTAATCGGGCAGGACTGATATTGCAAGCGAGGGAGTATAATCGTCTATATGTCCGTAATCGTCCATAATCCGCACCCATACAGCACCGATTATATTATCATCATGGACAGCGGCAAATGCTTTATCATGCGGATATTTTCCGAAATCCTTTACATAGACCTGCAATTCAGGCTGTAATATGATGCTTTCGGGAGGGGGTTCAATTCCTTCGGGAATAAAAATCGCATGATAGAGAAATTTATTTAAAACATCATATTCTGATTTTTTTAGTTCTCTTATGTTGTAGTTCATAGTATACCTTATATCGAAACATATTCGGAGTCGGAGTTGTATTTTTTAAAATACTCGTCAATAGTATTTTTGTTTATATTTTTGCCTATTGTAATGATAACGGGCTGACCGTCTGAAACGGGGGATATTTCCGATTTTTCGGGAGTTATGTTTATTTTCAGCCAGCCGTCGGAACAGGGGAGAAATCCTTTCAGACGTGTGATATTTCCGCATTTTTCGTCACTCATGATATCACAAGTTATTTTTTCAATAAGGTCATCAGGGAGTTTTATATGCATGAAATAATGCACCTCACCGCCGATATCTTCTATATTGAATTTTTTGACATAGCTTGAACATCTGTAAGAAGAATTTTTAATATTTTCAAAATCCTCATCATTCAGGTTATCCCAGTTTTTTATGAAAATATCCTTTTCGGAAAGTTTTCTGTCGCATTTTATGGCAGAGAGAGCGTTATTGATTTTATTGAGAACAGTATCTTTGCTGAAATTCTCATCGGGATTTATTTTGCTGACGACAAGTTTTCCGCAGCATGAAGCTTGTGAAGCGAGGAGATACTCCATTTGTTCGGAGAGAAATTCATCTGTTTCAGGGTCTGCAATTGTGATGATACTTCCGATTTCAAACCACCTGTCGAGGGGGGAATCGTGTATAAGGTCGAAAAATTCGTCCATATCGAAAATCCCCGAAGGTTCAATGATAACACGGTCAAAATGCTGCATACCGAGGGCGATAAGCTGAGTTTTGAATCGTCTTTTATGGCAGTCAGGGTCACAGCCGCCGCTTATCATTTCGATAGCGCAGTTTTCGCAGCGCAGTTCCTGCAATATCATCATATCGACATTTACCGCCCCGAAATCGTTTTCGAGTATAGCAATTCTCAGACCTTTACCAAGGAGATAGCCTGCATATTTTTTAATGAAAGTAGTTTTGCCTGCACCGAGGATACCTGTTATCAAATCAACCTTTGTCATAAAAACCTCCTGTTTAGAATGGGAAAGCCACCAATTAATTATGAATTATGCATTATGAATTATGAATTATATTTTAATTTGAGTTCCGCCCACTGACCTTATACTGAGAATCTGACAACTGTTTTCACCGAAAACGCTGTTCATTTCGTCCGCATAATAGTCTGCGAGGTATGCAGGGACAAATGCCTGAATAGTACCTGCAAAACCGCCGCCGTGAACTCTTACCGCACCGCTTCCGCTCAGACGTCTTTTGCTTATCATTATAGCGAGGGGGATTTCCTGATTCTGTGGATTTTTTACGGAATAGAGGTTTTGCAGGAGGTTAGCCGAAGAATCGCCTGATTCATTGACAAGGCGGAAAAATTCTTCGGTATCACCGATTTCGAGGGCTTCCGCCTCCTGTACGGCACGGTTATTTTCCGCAAAGAAATGTGCTGCACGAAGTATTGCACGGTCCGAACATGATTTTCTCAGTTCGGGCAGTTCTGAATAGAATTTATCTTCATCGGCATCACGCAGAAATTCACAGCCAAGGGCATTTGCAACTGTTTTCATTTCCGCAGGTACGGAAACATATTCATCTGTAAGGTCTGCATGGCTTCCCTTTGTATTTGTTATGCAAAGGCTGTAACCTGCTCCCGAAAAATCAAAGTCCACTGAATTTATTGAAGGATTCATGGGATTGAAGAAATCTATTGAAACGAATCCTCCGACGGAACAGACCATCTGGTCCATGAGACCGCTTGCTTTTCCGAAGTATACATTTTCGGCAAACTGACCTATTTTAGCGATTTCGACAGCACCCATTCCACCGTCATTGAATAAATTGTCAATTATAGTTCCGACAAGGACTTCAAAGGCAGCCGATGATGACAGACCGCTTCCGCTAAGTACATCAGAAGTTGTATAGGCATCAAATCCGCCTACTTTCACACCTGATTCAACAAAAGCAGATACAATGCCACGCACTATTGAATTTGAATTTCCTTTTTCGTCATCAATTATATCGAGGAAATCGAGATTTACTTCATTAGCCTTATGACCTTCTGATTTGATTCTTATTACATTATCATTATTGAGGGAAACAAAGGCTATAACATCGAGATTTACCGCAGCCGCAAGCACGCAGCCGTGCTGGTGGTCTGTATGGTTTCCGCCGACTTCGGTGCGTCCGGGGGCTGAAAATACATATATATCGCCGTGTTCGGGATACATTTTTGAAAATTTTTCAGCCGCACCTATGTATCTGACTTTTTGTCTTAAAAGTTCTCTGTCTGATTTGCCGTAGAGTTTCTGCATAGTTTTGTCAAGGCTTCCGTTTGAAAGACCGTTTATAAATTCCTGAATATTCATATACTGCTCCTTTGAATTATTGTATTAAGTATATTATAACTTATTTGAAAGAAAAAATCTACAATTTTACGAAATTTTTTCATGATGTCACAATATTTAAGTAAAATGATAATTTAAGTAAGCTATAACCAATATTGAATGATGTTTTTAACGTTTCCTACAAATATTCCGCAATATTCCGAAAAGTCTTGACAAAACAATTTTTATCGGTTATACTTTAATCAATAAATAAAGTATTATTTAATTAAATAGTGCATAATTTAATTAAAAAGGAGAATTTCAATGCAGATAAAAATATTATCCGAACCCCTTCTGAATATTCCGTGGCAGGACAAGCCCGAAAATTATACCGCTCCTGTATGGAGATATTCCGAAAATCCGATTATAAACAGAAACCCTCTCCCGAATGTTGCAAGGATTTTCAACAGCGCAGTTATGCCATATCAGAATGAATTTATAGGCGTTTTCCGTGGCGAACAGAAAAACGGTGTACCCATGATTTATCTCGGCAGAAGCAAAGATGCCCTGCACTGGGAATTTGAACCCGAAAAAATCCCTTTCAAAGACGAAAACGGTCAGGATTTCATGCCCCTGTACGCCTATGACCCCCGCCTTGTAAAAGTTGAAGATACCTATTATATTATCTGGTGTCAGGATATGTATGGCGCAGCTATCGGAATGGCAAAAACAAAGGATTTCAAATCCTTTACAAGAATTGAAAATCCTTTTCTCCCGTATAACAGAAATGCAGTTCTTTTCCCAAGAAAAATAAATGACAAGTATATTATGCTTTCCCGTCCCTGTGACAACGGTCATACAGCTTTCGGAGATATTTTCCTCAGCGAAAGCAAGGATATGGAATACTGGGGTCATCACCGTCATGTAATGGGACGTACTGAAAGCTGGTGGGAAAGTCTCAAAATAGGCGGAGGTGCTGCCCCCATAGAAACGAATAAGGGCTGGCTGATTTTCTATCATGGCGTATGCAATACCTGTAACGGCTATGTATACAGTATAGGTGCGGCAATACTCGATATAAACGAACCTTCAAAAGTTCTGCACCGCTGTGAAGACTATGTTCTCACTCCTGAAGAATGGTATGAAGAAAGAGGTTTTGTGCAGAATGTATGCTTCCCATGTGCAACGCTTCACGACAGCGAAACAGGACGTATAGCCCTTTATTACGGCTGTGCGGACAGTTATGTGGGAACAGCTTTCACAACTGCCGAGGAGATATATAATTATATCCTTGAACATGACAGAGTATCACTGACAGATACAGAAATCGGAAAAAGATAAAAATATAAGCCTTATGATATTATTATCATAAGGCTTTTCATTTGTCTGTAATTATTTATTATTTCATGTCGGAAAATCAGAACAAATCACAATTAAAATGCACAGTTGCACGGATAAGTGCTTCATTGCCTTCAATAGGGGTAATTTTTTCAAAAACTTTCTGCACGGGAGAGCCTGGGATTAATTTTCCGAGTTCAACCTCTTTTTTTTCGGTAAATTTTTCTATTTTTTCCCATTCTTCGGGAGTACCCTCATAATAAATATCTGAAAGAGATATGCAGTCCTTAAATGTACCCTGCCATATGCAATTGATTTTTCGTGGGATTGTTATTCTTTCAAGACCGGTACAGCCTTCAAATGCACCTCCGCCTATTTGTTCTATATCATGTCCGAGAATTATATCCGTAAGATTT
>DGRR01000201.1 GCA_002389995.1 Ruminococcus sp. UBA4383
CAAATTTTCGCCATTGAGCCTTGACTATTCACTCACTTCATTTCATTACGTTCGTTCATACGTCAAGGGCGAAAATTTTCCTCTTGTTTAATGCATAATTCATAATTAAGAATTATGCATTATGAATTATGAATTATTTATAAGTCTTGCTATATCGTTGTATGTTGCGAGTATCATTATTCCAAAAAGCAGAACCATTCCCGCAAGATGCACATATCCTTCATGCTCAGGCTTTACGGGTTTTCTGCGTATAAGTTCTATGAAACAGAATACAAGCCTTCCTCCGTCAAGTCCGGGAATGGGCAGAAGATTGAATATTCCGAGGTTTATTGTTATAAGTGCTGTCATATACACAAGATTGAATATTGCATCTTCTGTATTTTCGCTCTGTTCAGTTGTTTCGTTTATTGCGGAAACAACACCGACAGGTCCTGAAACTTCATCTTTGCTTAATTTTCCAGTTACAAGCTGTTTGAGTGACATTCCCACAAGATGACCCATTGACATGAAAACATCTCCCGAACCCTTTATAACTGTAAGCGGAGTTTTTTCCTTGTATACAAGTCCGAAATCAAGCATACCTCCGTTGCTTTCGGGGTGGGAATTGTGAAATCTCACGTTGCTGAATGTCAGCTTTTCGCTGTTTCTCTTAACTACAACTTCATGCTCAGTATCCTGCATAGTACCAAACATATAGCTTAAATCAATAACGCTGAAAATTCTTGTTCCGTCAATTGATATTATTATGTCGCCCTTTTCAAGTCCTGCGTCATGGCTTGCGGAATAATAAGTAACTGAATCATCATCATTTCTTACACCGCTGAAACCGCTTATCTGCGTAGTAGGTACTTCATCATACATAAGAATCATAACCGTCACCATGACAAATCCAAGCACGAAATTCATAAAAGCACCTGCGGCAAGAACAATCATTCTTTTCCAGAGTTTTGCACTTCTGAAACTTCTGCTGCTGTCCTCTGAACCGTCAGGGGTGCTGTCCTCGCCCTCCATAGCGCAGTAACCGCCCAGCGGCAAGGCACGGAGTGAATACATTGTTTCGCCCTTTTGTTTCTGGACGATTTTAGGTCCCATTCCGACAGAAAATTCCAGAACCTTTATTCCGCTGAGTTTTGCACATACAAAATGACCAAATTCATGGACAGTGACAATCAGTCCGAAAATAATAAGTGCAATAATAATACCCATGTAAATTTCCTTTCTTATATTATTTATAAATCAAAATTTAAAATTCTAATCATACAAATTCTTAACTTATTATCCTGAATGGGGGGAACGCCGCCCTTTGAGCCTTGAATCTCCGTTCACTCCGCTGCGCTGCGTTCACTCCCGATTCAAGGGGGTGGCTTTTCCCCCCCAAGCCCCCCTTTTTAATTCTACTCTAAGCCTTAATAAATTTTGATTTTACCAATCACATATTCTCTTGCCTTTTTATCGGCAGCGGAAACATCATCATATGATTTTATTTCGGAATACTCAAATTCATCAAGCACTGACGAAACTATCTCCCCTATATCTATGAATTTTATCTCGTCATTGAGAAAAGCCCTTACAGCCTCCTCATTTGCGGAATTTACAAGACAGGGATATGCTCCGCCACGCTTTATGGCTTCAATTGCCGCACCAAGACATTTAAAAGTCTCAATATCGGGCTTTTCAAAGGTAAGTTTTCCGTAATCTGTGAGAGACAGCGATCTTGTGGGACATTCCAGTCTGTCGGGATAGAGAAGTGCATACTGTATCGGAATTTTCATATCAGGCACGCCCATCTGTGCGATTACCGAATAATCGTTGTATTCAACTGCTGAATGTACAACACTCTGACGGTGTACAACAATTTCTATCTGTTCGGGTTTCAGGTCAAAAAGCCACTTAGCCTCGATAAATTCAAGCCCCTTGTTCATAAGTGTTGCGGAATCTATGGTAATTTTGCTTCCCATTTCCCAGTTGGGGTGTTTAAGAGCCTGTTCCTTTGTTACGTTTTTCAGTTCTTCATAGGATTTACCGAAAAACGGTCCTCCTGAAGCGGTGAGTATCATTTTTCTGAGCTGCTGACGCTTATTGCCCTGCAAGCACTGGAATACTGCGGAATGTTCGCTGTCAATGGGATATATTTTAACATTTTTCTCTTTTGCAAGGCTCATGACAAGCTGACCGCCTGCGACAAGAGTTTCCTTGTTTGCGAGTGCAACGTCTTTTCCTGCATTTATAGCCGTAAGAGTCGGGAGAAGTCCTACCATTCCGACAACGGAATTTAAAACGATGTCATTTTCCTGTAATGATGCGATTTCGCATAAGCCCTCCATACCGCAGAGAATTTTGATATCCGTATCTGCAAGACGCTGTTTCATTTCGTCATATTTTTTATCATTATATATACACACATATGAAACATTGAATTTCCTTGCCTGCTGTTCAAGAAGCTGAGTATTTCCGTATGCCGAAAGTGCGATTACATCAAAGCCGTGTTTTTCGCATACTTCAAGGGACTGAGTGCCGATTGAGCCTGTTGAGCCGAGCAGGGATATTTTTCTGTTCATATATTTTCCCCCTTTTGTTTTAAAAAATTCTGTTGATTTACTGAAATTTATATGAAAATCCTGCTGATAAAATGCGAAAGGGACTACCCGTAAAATAAACGTTTAGTCTCCTTTCCTGAAATATTAATTAAGACGCATTTCACCGAGTATCAACGATATGAACGCATAAAAAGTAGGTGCTACAAACAATACGCTGTCAAATCTGTCCATCATTCCGCCGTGTCCGGGCATTATATTTCCGTAGTCCTTGAAACCTATCTGACGCTTTATCATAGATGCTGACAAGTCGCCTATTGTTCCGACAACTCCGCATACTGCCCCTGCAAGAGCCATTACAAGGCAGGCTGATACTTTCGGAAGGGAATGTTCGGGAGCGAAAAAATTTGAATAGACTATATCTATTGCAACGAATATCACTGCATCTGTAACTATTCCGCCTATAAAGCCTTCAATTGTTTTTTTCGGGCTGATTTCGGGACAGAGTTTATGTTTTCCGATTGCAACGCCTGTGAAATATGCGCCTGAATCCGCAAGCCATGCTCCGCCAAGTCCGAGTATAAGGAAAAGCAGTCCGTGTGACTCGCTGTAACGGTCAAGCTTTACGATTGTTGTCATTGAATATGGAATCAGAAGCATACACGCAAGACTGAACATTATCTGGTCATATTTATAGGTCTTGTGGTTTCTCAGCCATGTGAGAAAGACAACAAATACTGCCGCAAGATTTATCGGAAATACATATTTTTCCATATCAAGCCCGTAAAGTATCGGAACACTTATACCGCCAAGTTCAACTGCACAGAGTACGGGTATACAGTCATGCATTTTGACTGCCCTTAAAAGCTCATACAGCATTATTATAACAATTGCGGCAACGGCTATCGGGAGAACTATTGTTTTATGAAAAGCAAGCACAGCAAATAATATTACAAGTCCGACCGCAGACGAAATTATACGGGTCCGCATTACACACCTCCGAAACGTCGCTGTCTGCCTGCATATTCAATTAAAGCCTTGTCAAGTTCATCAGGTGAAAAATCGGGCCATAATATATTTGTGAAATAATATTCCGCATATGCACACTGCCATATAAGATAGTTGGAAAGGCGCATTTCCCCGCTTGGACGGATAACTAAATCAACATCGGGATAGCCTGCTGTATACAGATTTTCCGATATGGAATCTTCTGTTATGTCATCGGGTGAAATTTCGCCGTCCTTAACCTTTTGTGCAAGGATTTTGGCGGCATGGGCTATATCGTCCCTGCCACCGTAGTTTGCGGCAAGCATGAGTGTCATTTCCTTGCAGTCTTTTGTTTCGTCCTCAATTTTCAGCATTTTCTGCTGAATATCCTCATCAAAAGCGTCTTTACTGCCGAGGAATACCATTCTTGTATTTTCTGTAAGGAGTTCCCTTACATCATCGAGATATTCACGGAAAATATTCATTATAGCCTGAACCTCGTCACGGGGACGCTGCCAGTTTTCGGTTGAAAATGCATAGAAAGAGATATTCTGCAAACCTACATCTTTACAGTGGCGGACTATTTTTCTGAAAGTCTTTGCGCCCTCCCTGTGACCGAAAGGACGGGGCAGACCACGCTTTTTAGCCCATCTGCCGTTGCCGTCCATGATAAAGCCGACGTGTTTCGGGAGATTTTCGGGGAGAATTATTTCAGACTGTTCGCCTTTTTTTTTGAATAAAGCCATATTTCTCCTTATACTGTCATGATTTCCTTTTCTTTGTCGGACACTGCCTTGTCTGCATCAGAGCAGAATTTGTCTGTAATGTCCTGAACTTTCTTTTCGCAGTCTTTAAGGTCATCTTCTGTTATTTCGGAATTTTTCTTCATAGCCTTCAACTTGTCCATAGTATCACGGCGGATTGAGCGGACAGCAACTTTGCATTCCTCACCGAGTTTCTTTACAGTCTTGCAGAGTTCCTTACGTCTTTCCTCTGTAAGCTGGGGGAAAGCAAGGCGGATAACATTTCCGTCATTTGTGGGGTTTATGCCTATGTCGGAAGCCTGAATAGCCTTTTCGATGAGTTTGAGAGTGGATTTGTCCCAAGGCTGGATAACGAGGATTCTTGCTTCTGATACGGAAATTGCAGCCATCTGGTTTATGGGAGTGGGAGTGCCGTAATATTCAACGAGTACCTTGTCGAGGACTGCGGGATTTGCTCTGCCTGCTCTTACTGCGGCAAATTCTTTTGACAGGGAGTTAAGGCTCTTTGTCATTTTTTCTTTCATGTGATTGATTTGTTCTTTCATGGTAAAAATTCCTTTCGATTAGTCTTCATATACGAGTGTTCCGACATCTTCGCCCATTATTGCATCATAGATGTTATCGGGACGGCTGAGGTCAAACACGAGCATTTTAACTTTGTTGTCACGGCACATAGCGGCAGCGGTGCTGTCCATAACGGCAAGCCCGTTGCTTATTACCTGACTGAAAGTGAGTTTGTCATATCTCTTTGCATCATCATATTTGTGGGGGTCTTTGTCATAAACACCGTCAACAAGTGTGGCTTTGAGGAAAATATCGGCATTTATCTCGACAGCTCTCAGTGAAGCTGCTGTATCCGTTGAGAAGAAGGGATTTCCCGTGCCGCAGCCGAATATGACGATTCTTCCCTTATTGAGATGACTTACAGCCTTGTTGCGGATATAGGGTTCGGCAACCTGACGCATGGTTATTGCAGTCTGGACTCTTACATCACAGCCGAGGGATTCAAGGACTTCCGCAACGGCAAGTGCATTCATGGCAGTAGCAAGCATACCGATATGGTCGGCTCTTGT
>DGRR01000191.1 GCA_002389995.1 Ruminococcus sp. UBA4383
CCGTAGAGATTTGCGGCATGATAGGCTCTGTATCTGAAACCGACACCCTGCACTTCACCGTGAAATATCATATGTCTGCGAATTTTTTCCATTCAGACCCCTCCTTTTTATTATAGTATTATTATAATATAACTTTTTTTAAAAATCAACATATTTTTGTTCTTTAAGGTTTTTTACCCGCATATAATTTATAAAAAAACGGAGGTATTGCCATGCAGGAAAAAACTGTACAGAAAAACCAGAGCATTATCCTTGAAAACAGAAAAAGCCTTACCATATCAGGGATAACAGATGTTGACAGTTTTGATGAAAAAACTGTCTGCCTTTACACACAGCTCGGTGAACTCACTATTCAGGGAAAGGATTTGCATATCGACTCTATGAGCGTTGAAACGGGTGATATGACCATAACAGGCGACATATGCGCTATGATTTACGGTGACAAGGACAAAAAAGGTCCTGTCAGTGCGCTTGGGAGGCTTTTCAGATGAGAGTTCCCGAAACATTTTTTTCCGTAAGCGAAGAACTTGTTTTGTTTGGGATATCATGCCTTGCAGGTGCGGTTATAGGTGTATTTTATGATGTTTTCAGGGTGATAAGGATTATTTTTCCGCATAATGCCGTACTTGTGACAATAGAGGATATAATATTTCTTTTATGCTATGCAGTTTTTGCGATGAGTTTTTCTTCAGCGGCAGTCAGGGGCGAAATGAGGGGATATTATATTTTAGGAAATATAATAGGCTTTGTTATTTATTTTTTCACTGTCGGCAGTGTTGTGACAGAAAGTATAAGAAAATTGTTTTTACTTATGAGCAGGCTTTTTTCATTCATTACATATCCTTTTCGTGCGGCTTTTGCATTTTTATATAAAAAACTAAGGTCTGAATTTGTGGAAAATTCCAAAGTTTTTGCAAAGACCATAAAAAATTTCAATTTGCTATTGCTAAAACCATATCATTTGTTGTATAATAAAATGGAGAATAATGAAAGGAAGAACGTGGCAGACATTGGCAGTGAGAAAAAAGAAAAAAACTAAGGTCAACCTTAAAAAAAATAAGCCCCGCAAAAAAGGTCTGTTTAACCGTAAACTCGTGTATGCCGCAGCAACGGTTTCTGTCATCGTCTGTACTGTGCTTTTTATCACAACTTTAAGAGACTGCCGTATCAAGGACGATGAGGCGAAACTTATCGAAGAACAGATAAAAAGCTACGAAAAGGAAAATGAGGAACTCCAGAAAATCCTCGACAGCGATGATATATCAGAATATATGGAAAAAGTCGCTCTCGAAAAATATGGCTACGCCTACCCCGACGAGAGAAGATTTTATGAAACATCAAGAGATTGATATGTGAACAAAAGAAATGTTAAAGGAGATAATTCAATGCAGCAGTTGGAAATCGGAAAAATTTATAACGGTAAGGTAAAGGGAATCACTCAGTACGGCGCATTCGTCGATATCGACGGCGGCGGTACGGGTATGGTGCATATTTCCGAAATCGCCAATACTTTCGTAAACGAAATAAGAGACCACCTCACCGAAAATCAGGAAGTAAGAGTCAAGGTAATAGGTATCAATGAAGCAGGCAAAGTAAGCCTCTCCATTAAAAAAGCCCTCGAAGAAAACGGTGAGCCTGCTCCCGTAAAAAAGGATTCCCCAAAAAATGAAAAGCCTAAGCCGAATATCTGGAAACCTAAAAAAACTATCCCCCAGTCGGAAATGACTTTCGAGGACATGATGTCTCACTTCAAACAGACAAGCGAGGAGCGTATGTGCGACCTCAAAAGAAGTACCGACCGCAAAAATAAAACAAGAAGAAAATAATCATTTTTTGTAAGTTTTACATAAAAAAATAATTGTGCATATGCTTAAATTTTCTTGCGTTGGTATTGAAAATTTTCTGCCTTTATGCTATAATTAAAAGGCTAACCGAATAATAAGGCTTTCGCCACGATATATCAAAAAATTACGGAGGTATAATAATGTCGATACTTGAAATTATAGGAGGAGCAATCCTTCTCGTAGTATGTCTTGCTGTAATAATCCTCTGCCTTTCTCAGGAGCAGAAATCTCAGGACAGCATGACAGCAGCTCTCACGGGTGCAAGTACAGATTCTTTCTACGGAAAGAATGAGGGCAGGTCAAAAGAAGCTATTCTCAATAAAATTACAAGATTCCTCGGAATAGTTCTCTTTGTAGTCGTTCTTGCTGTAAACATCGTCCCAATCTTTACGGAAAAGTAAGATACAGCCCCGTGACAAAAGTCATGGGGCTTGTTTATTATTAAAAAGAGGTGAAATAATGTCAAAGAAAAAAGATAATAAAAAAATTAAAGATGATTCCGTAAGCATCGAAAGCTATAAGAATAAAATCGTAACTTTTCTTAAAGCAAATAAAAAAAGATTAATGCCTTTAAATGAACTCGAAACAAAATGCAGGACAAATAAATCAGGTTATGAAAATTTTGCAATCGCATTCGATGAACTCAGAACAGAAGGTATAGTCACTGTAAGAAAGGGAATGAAAGTCGCTCTGTGTTCAAGAATGGGATTCCATGTGGGCGAAATTACAAGACTGAGCCGTACTTTCGGATTTGCCATGACAGAGGACGGCACAGAATATTTTATCCCGGGAAAATGTATGCTCGGTGCTATGCCGCAGGATAAGGTTCTGATATCTGATATAGTTTCACGTTCGGGAGAACCAGAGGGAGAAGTCGAGGATATTATACAGTTCGGAAGTTCAGTTCTTACAGGAAAAATTGAATATGCTGACGGAGGACTTTATCTTGTCCCTGACAAAGCTTCAAAAAATCATATGATAATTTCAAAAGCCGAAAGTATACCATATAATGAGGGCGATAAAGTCCTCGCTGAAATAGTTTACAGAGGAAAACGCCATGCGGAACATAAAGTTAAAATAGTATCTGTTTTCGGCAATTCCGAGCTTGCGTCATCATGCGCCATGTCGATACTCTGCGAACATGGTGCGCCTGATGAATTTCCCGATGATGTAATTAAGGAGGCAAGGAAAATTTCAGAAGGCGGTGTGCAGGAATATAATTTCAATAACCGCATTGATTTAAGACATCTGCCGATATTCACAATAGACGGTGCGGATTCAAAAGACCTTGATGATGCAATATCCGTTGAAAAAACCGAAAAAGGCTATTTGTTAGGCGTTCATATTGCAGATGTTTCACATTATGTCAAAGGTAACAGCGCACTCGACAAAGAGGCTTTAAAGCGTGGCACAAGCATATACTATGCAAATAAAGTTATTCCCATGCTCCCGAAAGAACTCTCCAACGGAATATGTTCGCTTAATCCTGATGAGGATAGGCTGACACTTTCATGTTTTGCGGAACTTTCTCCGCAGGGAGATATGCTTTCATATAAATTCTGCAAAAGCGTAATAAAATCAAGAGTAAAGGGCGTTTATTCGGAAGTAAACAGTATCCTCGAAGGAAATGAATCATCTGAATTAAAAGATAAATATAAAAGCGTAATCAATGAAATTCCACTTATCAATGAACTTGCAGATGTTCTCATAGCTAAAAGAAAACTCCGCCATACTCCCGAAATCGAAACAACTGAAAGTAAACTAATCATAAATGCCAACGGCATATGTACAGATGTCCAGCCAAGAGAAAGAGGCAGGGCAGAACGTATTATTGAGGAATTTATGCTGACTGCAAATGAAGCCGCCGCAAAACTCGCAAAAGAGAAAAAAGTTCCTTTTGTATACCGTGTGCATGAAATTCCGCCTGAGGAAAAAATAGAAAATCTCTGCCGGACACTTGTAAAAATAGGCGTTGACTACCCGCATTTCACGGAATTTAAACCTGCCCATGCCGCACAGATTCTTGAAAATGCCAGAAATACCGATAAATATGAAGCAGTCAATATGATGGTGCTTCGTTCAATGTCAAAGGCGGAATATTCACCTGAACCGCTCGGACATTTCGGACTTGCACTTGATGACTATGCACATTTTACCTCTCCTATAAGACGTTATCCCGATTTGGCTATACACAGAATAATAACAGATATTCTCGCAGGCTATGACAATACATGGCTTAACAAGAGATATTCAGGATTTGCAGTAAATGCCGCAGAACGTTCATCTGCCGCAGAAGTCAGGGCTGTAACGATTGAAAGAGACTGCGAGGACTGCTATAAGGCTGAATATATGAAACAGCATATAGGCGAAAGCTTTACCGCTAAAATATCAGGCGTTACAGAGTTCGGATTCTATGCACAGTTACCCAATACAGTAGAAGGTCTTGTGCATATAAGAACTCTCCCTGAGGGAGAATATGACTATTCAGAACCCGTTTCGCTTACGGAAAAATTCAGCGGTGTTTCATATACTCTCGGTCAGACTGTACAGGTACTATGTGCCGCTGTAAATGTAGGTGACGGGACAATTGATTTTGTCCTTGATAATGATGATGAATGAGGAGATATAATATGAGGAAGATAATCGCCTTTTCTGCACTGATGATTGTATGTTCAATGTTTTCGGGCTGTTCAGTCGTGAAAAGTACAGGCTTTACAGGTGTTGTGCCGCAGGAAACAACAGAAGCCGTTTCGTCTGTCGTTACTCAGCCCCAGACACAGACACAGACACAGCAGGTCACAACAGATGTTCCCGTGACTACTGCCGCAGAAACAGATGATATACAGGAAGTCACTACTGTAACCGCAGAAAAGGAACTCGCAGACCCGAATATTTTTTCAACTCCCGATAAAGTCCCCGTTCCCAATATGGAAGGGGATAACCATGAAGATTATGAAAATATAGAAGTTGACAATAACGGTGCTGTCGTTGTAAACAATGATATGCTTTCACTTTCGGACGATGAACTAAAAGCCGCTGCACAGACACTCTATGAATCAGCCTGCAAAACTGAATGGAGTTATACAGTCGGTTCGCCTTATGCTATAAATTACGATGAAAGCATAGAAAATGAACTGGGCTGGAAATATTATATGATAATAACTGACGGAATCAATTCAATTGCAGATGTGGAAAAGGATTATTACAAGGTTTTCAGCCATAAATACCCCAATGCACTTTCTGAAACATTTATGGAGTCAGGCGGTCATGTGTATGCGCTTAACGGTTCGAGAGGTACTAATATATTCTATCTCAATTCCAAAATAACAAGTATCGACTCAAAGGGCGATGATGAGATAATGTTTACAGTCACAAGCTATTATGACGGTTCGCCTTATGACGATTCCGGTTCATATGAAGATGCGGCTGAATTTTCAATGGTGCGTGATGATGACGGAACATGGAAAGCAGGAAAATTCAGACTGCCATATTAATTGATTTTTGTTTTGAACAGCGGTTATAAGCCGCTGTTTTTTTTGTTAATCTAATGCAACAAAATTTATTTTTCAATTAGTTTATTAATACAAACTTTTTAAATATGAATATTGATTCAGATGTTATTTTTACTGTATATAATCGAAAAAGTCATTATAAATATATATTATCCTACTAAAAATAAAGTTGTAACCGTTTTGTTATTGACTTTTAGCGTTGATTGGTGTTATAATTCTTTTTGGAATAAGGTTAGTAAATTCTAACCTTTTATATTTTGTTTGTAGGTTAGATTTTTCTAACTTTTTAAGGAGATGATATAATGACGCTGACTGGCAGAAAGTCTTTTTTGTCACGCATATGCATGACTTTTGCGGCTTTTCTGATGTTGTCAATGATGACGGGATTCAATGCTTTTGCGGCATCAACTGATTACATAGCAACATGGGACGAATATAAAAATTCAGGCAGTCCCTCTGCTACATGGAATGATGTTGCAAACGCTATGGACAGTGTTTTTGAAGCCGCTGACGCACTCTATCAGAACGGTGATGCGGACGGTGCTTTTAAAGCGGTAAACGCAGGCTATTACGGCTACTACGAAACAACAGGCTTTGAACGTGTGGCTATGGGCTACATAGCAGGAAGCCGTAAAACAGAAGTTGAACTCCAGTTCAGTTCCGCAAAGGCTGTCACCAAAAATAACGGTTCAACTGATGAATTATGGGAAGAACTGAATAAACTCAGCCAGATGATTCATGAAGATGCAAACAAGCTTGACGGCGTAGGCAGTACAGGCGAGAGCGGTCTTTCAAGAGACGGTGATTCTTCGGATAATGCAGAAAAAAATGCAGATGTTTCCGCAGATACGGAAAATTCCGAAAATACGGATAATTCAGAGGTTACTCCCTCGGCAAACGCTGTAAGCGTAGGCGGAGGCGGAGGCGGCTGGGTAACATTCATGGCTTGTTTCGGAATAATTCTCCGTGAAGGTCTTGAAGCTATCCTCGTAGTCGGTGCGATAATCGCATACCTTGTAAAATCAGGCAACAAGGACAAACTCAAATATGTTTATGTCGGCTGTATACTTGCAATAGGAGCAAGTTTCCTGTGTGCATGGCTGCTTGACCTCTTAAAGCTTGCAAACAGTGCAAATCAGGAGGTTATTGAGGGAATTACAGCACTTATAGCTGTGGCTGTACTTTTCTATGTAAGCAACTGGATGATTTCAAAGGCAGAATCAGAAGCATGGACTAAATATATTGATGATCAGGTAAAAGTTTCTGCGGAGACAGGAAGTGTATTCACGCTTGGATTTACGGCATTTCTTGCGGTATTCAGAGAGGGAGCGGAGGTAATACTTTTCTTCCAGCCCTTGTTAAATGATGATAAAAGCATGGTATGGGGCGGATTCGGAGTAGGCTGTGCGGTACTTGCAGTAGTATTTGTACTGATACGTTTTTTCAGCGTAAAACTCTCTATAAGACCGTTTTTCCTCGGAACGAGCATACTCATGTTTGTGATGTCAATATCTTTCCTCGGTTCAGGAATCAAGGAACTTATTGAGGGTGATGTTATAACGATGACATCTCCCGCATGGCTTTCAAATCTCATTCCGACAAACAATGTCATGGACGTACTGGGACTTTATCCCTGCTATCAGACACTTATTCCGCAGCTTATACTCATACTCATAACAGTAATGATATTTGTATTCCAAAGCAGAAAAACCAAAAACAGAAAAGAAGCAGGTATACTTGCAATAGTTTTCGGAGGGCTTGGAATTGATAAATTCTATCTCGGAAAATATGGCATGGGACTTATATGTGCAGTTTTCTGCTGGTCATTCATTCCTGCATTTGTAGGAATCGCAAACGGTATTCATTATCTTACAGAGACAGACGAGGAATTTGATGAGGAATTAAAGCCGAAGCCTAAAAAATCCAAATCGTCTGAATCAAAAGAGCCTGCAAAGGCTAAAAAATAAGTCTTTTATAATCCGCTTTTGCGGTATTGATATAAAAGAATGAACAAGTGTGTTCATCAGATTTTTTCTCTTTGATAAATTATAAGGAGGTTACAGAAATGTCAAAGAAGTTAATTGGTATTTCACTTATCGCCGCTATGGCAGTTTCATTTGCAAGCTGCGGCGATACAACAGAGTCAAGCACAGCTTCTTCTTCATCATCATCTTCATCAAGTGCAGCCGAAAGTTCTGCCGCTGATGATTCAGAGGTATCAGAAGAAGAATCAAATGAAGAAGTTGCCGCAGAAGTAAAGGAAGATGCTGCTGCTCCCGCAGTAGGTGAAGAAAAAGGATTCACAGAAATCCCGATTTTCGAGGACAAGGAGTGCGGATTCCTTAACGTATCCGCTGTATACTTCCAGCCCGTTCCCATGTCAGGCGGAAATGAAAGCGTTGAAGATTTTGATATTCACCTTGAAGCAGATATCGCAGCTCTCGAAAATAAACTCGGTTTTGGTGTAGGCGACTGGGTACCTTATCTCACAGTAGACTATGAGATAACAGGTTCAGACGGAAGCGTAGCTGCAAGCGGTACATTCATGGAAATGAGTGCATCTGACGGTCCGCACTACGGTGCAAATATCGCTCT
>DGRR01000015.1 GCA_002389995.1 Ruminococcus sp. UBA4383
GGCAGTGGTCAGACCAGTATGTATCAATCATTCTTATTTCTGTGATAGTGGGGTCACGCTTTTCGGTATTGCGGAAATAGTCCTGACAGAATTTAATATCGTCATAATCCATGGCAAGACCGAATTTTTCAATAAATGCATGGAGTCCCTTTTCGTTGAGATTTATGAAATTTTCAAGAGTTTCAACAGTAGTCGGAATATCATAATTTGATTCAAGTGTATCGGGCTTGTCGAGGGAAGCTTCACGGCTTTCTACGGGGTTTATGATATAAGCCTTTATGCGGTCAAATTCTTCATCTGTGATATTGCCTTCTATGAGATAGACTCTTGCATTTCTCACACGGCATCTTTCGCCCTGTCTGAGAATCTGTATGCACTGCTGACAACTGTCGGCTCTCTGGTCGAACTGTCCGGGGAGATATTCAACAGCAAAAACTCTTTCGCCATATGAAGGCTGAGGCATTTCCCTGTAAACGAGGTCAACGGCAGGCTCTGAAAACACTGTGCTTATAGCTGCTTCAAAATCTTCTTCCGAAAGTTTATCGGCATCATAGCGGTTAAAGATTCTCACATTTGTGATATTGATTCTCAGGGCTGTTTTGATGTCATTGAGGACAGACTGTGCCTCAACGGCAAATTCTTTTTTCTTTTCTGCATAAATTCTATATACTGACATAATTTCCTCCTGTTGTGTTTCAGTCTGCTTACTCATAAAGAGGAGCAGAAATCATGGTCTTTAATTTTGCCGATGCAATAATCACCATGACTTTCTTCTATTGTAACATAAAATATCTGATTACGCAAGTCTTTTTCAATATTTCCTTTCAAAACTTTTACAAGCGTATAATCGGGGGCATAGCCGTGATGATATTCGGAACTGTTTTCCTTTTCAAAAAGTACGGGAACAGTTCTGCCGATTTGTTTCTGAATATACTGCGAATGGAGTTTTTCACCGAGGGCTTTCATGCGGTCGGCTCTGTTTTCCTTTAATTTTTTGGGTATCTGAATCATTTTTGCGGCAGGAGTACCTTTTCTGGGGGAATACTGGAAAACATGAATTTTTGCGAATCCTGTCTTTTCGGCAAAGGCAAGGCTTTCCTCAAAGTCTGAATCTGTTTCTTCGGGAAATCCTACCATTATATCTGTTGTAAAGCTGGCATCGGGGAAATATTCAAGGATTTTCCTTGTTAGGGAATAATACTCATCAGGTGTATATCTGCGGTTCATTGCCTTTAAAGTACGTCCGCAGCCGCTTTGAAGTGACAAATGAAACTGCGGACACAGTATGTCAATCTTTGAAAGTCTTTCAAGGTCATCATCGAGTATCATTTCGGGTTCAATCGAACCGAGGCGGATTCTTTCGATTCCCTTTATCTTACTGCACATTTCGACTGCATCTGCAAGGCGCATATTGTATTCCATACCATAAAACGCAAGATTTATTCCCACAAGAACTATCTCTTTGTGACCGCTTTCGGCAAGCATTATTATTTCCTTTTCAAGAACGTCAATCGGCTTGCTTCTGCATCTTCCTCTTGCGTAAGGGATAATGCAGTATGAACAGAAACAGTTGCACCCGTCCTGAATTTTCACAAATGCCCTTGTGTGGCTGAAAGATGATTTATATTCGGTCACTTCAAAAATATCATTTTTCTCATAGGGAATAATTTCGGTTATTTTATTTTTATTTTCAATAAATTCAAGTACAAGGCGTGGTATATTTTTTCTTTCCTTAGTACCTGTAATAATATCCGCTTCGGGGATTTTACTGCATATATCATTATCGGTCTGTGGCAGACAGCCTGTAAGGACTATGACAGAATCGGGATTGTCATTTCTTGCTTTCCTCACGGCATACAATGATTTGCTGTCGCCTGAACCTGTGACGGTACATGAATTTATAAGTATGACATCGGCATTGTTTTTATCATCGGTTACAGAAAATCCTGCTGAAATAAAATTGCTTTTCATACATTCGGTTTCATACTGGTTGACTTTACAGCCAAGAGTTATGAAAAATATTTTGTTTTTATCCTGAATCATCATATATCTATCACCTTATTCACTCCGTTTCATCATGTTTATAATGCACAATTTTCAATACTAATTTTTATGCACTCTTAATAGTTATTGTTTTCAATAAAATATCTCCGCCATTTTATATTCCTATTGTACTAAATTGACGAAAATGCGTTTTTCCCCTTGACAAAGGCAAAAATAAGTGATATCATATAGGTGCGGTCAGGGAAAGCCGCAAAGAAGAAGATATAAACAATAAAAAACAAACACATACTACTCCCCCCTTTCGGGGTGTAGGCACACTAAGGAGGCAAATTATGACAAAGACTACTATCAGACTTGTCGAAATCAATGACGTAAAGGACTTCGTTAATATCGTTATGAAGTACGACTATGACATTGACCTTATCTCAGGCAGATATGCTGTCGATGCAAAATCTATCATGGGTATTTTCAGCCTTGACCTCAGCCGTCCTATTGAGCTTACTGCACACACAGACGATGCAGATGCATTCTTTAAGGAAATCGACAAGTACATCGTAAAGTAATTGACGTAGAATAAAATTTTAAAAGACTGCTGTCGTGTTATGCGACAGCAGTTTTTCTTTTTGTCAGATTAATTTTCTTTCGTCACAGTATTCACATTCGATAAGAGTTTCATCACCGCAGGGAATGAAGCTTTTCGGCAGATATGTCTCATGATTCGTGATGCAGTTCGGATTACTGCAATTTATTTTTCCGAATGTTTTGCCTTTGAGCGTAACGGATTCCTTCTTTTCGCCGAGCATGGTCATTATCAGAGCCATACGCACAAAAACTCCGTATTTTGCCTGTCTGAAATACATAGCCCTTGAATCATCATCAACTTCAACAGAAATTTCATCAACTCTCGGCAGAGGGTGCATTACAATCATATCTTTTTTTGCAAGCTTCATTTTCTGTTTATCGAGGACATATGTATCTTTTTCAGCGAGATATTCTTCTTCGCTTGAAAAACGTTCCTGCTGAATCCTTGTCATATAGAGGACATCGAGCTTGTCCACAGCTTCTTCAAGGGTATTGACTTCTTCATATGAACTTCCGTTAGCCTTGATGATATCCTTTATATAGGCAGGCATACTCAGATGTTTTGTGGATATGAATATAAACCTGTTATTGAACATACTCAGGGCTTTGCAGAGGGAATGGACAGTTCTTCCGTTGAGCAGGTCACCACACATACCGATAGTTAAATTATCGAGTCTTTTCTTTTCGGTTTTGAGTGTAAGCAGGTCTGTAAGGGTCTGGGTAGGGTGAAGATGACCTCCGTCACCTGCATTTATAACGGAGCAGTCCGCACTTAATGAAGCGGCTTTTGCCGCACCTGCAACGGGGTGTCTTATGACGAGTATATCCGCATAATTGCTTACAATTTTAGTAGTATCCTTGATTGTTTCTCCTTTGGAGACGGAAGAATTTGCAGGGTTGTCGAAACCTATTATCTGACCGCCGAGGCGTATCATGGCAGTCTGGAAAGACATCTGTGTGCGTGTGGACG
The DNA here is from genome assembly GCA_002389995.1 of Ruminococcus sp. UBA4383. GTDB lineage: Bacteria > Bacillota > Clostridia > Oscillospirales > Ruminococcaceae > Ruminococcus. The sequence goes on from DGRR01000015.1 coordinate 3,557, forward strand.
GTTCATAGAAAAGAGTAGCCATAATTTTTCCGTCACATTCGTGAGCGAAATCCGAGGGGTTATTCTTGATTTTCTCACCGAGTTCAAGGACATTGAGCCACCACTGTACGGGATAATCGTTCAGGTCAATAAAATGCTGATATTCTGATTTCATAAAAGCCTCCTATTTAAAATCGTCAAATCTGCGCTTTTATAGCCTTGACTATTCACTCACTTCATTTCATTACGTTCGTTCATACGTCAAGAGCGCAGATTTTCCTCTTATTTAATGCAAACTAACAAATTAAATTATTAATTATACACCGAAATACACTTTGTACCATACAAGAAAAGTAAATACGGTCCAGATTTTTCTGCTGTTATCTGCTTTGCCGTCCTTATGGTCATCGAGGAGTTTTACTATTTTTTCTGTATTGAAGAATTTCTGTGAATTTTTGCTTTCAAAGGCAGTTTTCACCACATTATAATACTTATCCTCTCTGAGCCATACTCTTATGGGAACAGGGAAACCGAGTTTTTTCTTTTCAGCGGTTGCGGCGGTCTGTTCGGGAGTATCTTTTTTAGCGGCAAGTCTCATGGCATATTTGGTTATATATTTTGTTTCATCGGTTTTCTTTGAGCGTGTAACTCTGAACTCTGTCGGAATTTTCTCGGCAAGGCTCATTATTTCCTTATCGAGGAAAGGAACACGCAGTTCAAGGGAATTTGCCATACTCATTTTATCCGCTTTGAGGAGAATATCTCCTGCAAGCCACATATGCAAATCGAGATACTGCATTTTTGTAACATCGTCCTTATTGCGTACCCTGTTGTAGTAGGGTTTTGTAAGGAACTGCGGGGGCGGTGCGGAAGTTTTTATTTTAAGTATGTCTTTTCTCTGTGCAGGGCTGAATATATAGGCATTTCCGATAAATCTCTCCTCAACGTCACGACCTTTGCGTACAAAGAAATTCACGCCTCTCCTCTGCGGGAGTTTTTCTGCAACGTCTGCAATACCTCTTTTCAGAACTCGTGGGAGTTTGTCGTAAACTGTGCCGTCAGGGTCGGAATACACGTTATATCCTCCGAAAATTTCGTCTGCGCCCTCTCCCGAAAGAACTACTTTGAGTTTCTGTGATGCGATATTGCACACGAAATACAGTGCTACTGCGGAAGGGTCTGCGAGCGGTTCGTCCATATGGTACTGGATTTTTTCGAGACTTCCCCAGTATTCTTCGGGGGAAATCACCTTGCTTGTATTTTCCTTTCCGATAGCCTCTGAGAAATCCTTAGCCCATGAGATTTCGTTATATTTTTCATCATCTCCGAAACCGACTGTAAATGTATTGTCAACATCTGCAACGGCTGCGACATAGCTTGAATCCACTCCGCTTGAAAGGAATGAACCTACTTCGACATCGGCTATTTTGTGAGCCTTTACGGAATCGTGGAAAACTTCTGAAATTCTGTCTGACCATTCTTCAACGGTACTTCCCTTTTCCTCGTTGAAATATACGTCCCAGTATGGTTTTACGGTAAGTTTTCCGTCTTTGAGTATGAAATAATGTGCAGGCAGGAGTTTGTATACATTTTTGAAAAATGTTTCCTTTGTCGGGGAATACTGGAATGTGAGATAGTTTTCAAGTGCTGATGTATTGAGTTCCTTTTTGAAATGCGGGTGGTCGAGAAAGCTTTTTATTTCCGAGCCGAACATGAAAGTTTTTCCCATTTTAGCGTAATACATTGGTTTTATTCCGAAAAAGTCCCTTGCGCCGAAGAGCTGTTTTTTATTTTTGTCCCATATGAGGAATGAAAACATACCTCTGAGTTTTTCGAGGAGATTTGTGCCGTATTCCTCATAGCCGTGGACGAGGACTTCGGTATCGGTATTGGTTTTAAAGACATGACCTTCCGCCCTGAGTTCCTCTCTGATTTCACGGTAGTTGTATATTTCACCGTTGAAAACGATGACAATATTTCCGTCCTCGTTGAAAATGGGCTGATTTCCGCCTGCTCCCGTATCAATGATACTGAGTCTGCGGTGACCGAGGGCGATACTGCTGTCGATATATTTTCCCTCTGCATCAGGTCCACGGTGCTTTATTCTGTCCATCATGTCACCGATAACCTTATCGGGATTCTGGATATTGTTTGTAAAGCCGACAATTCCGCACATAAATATTACCTCCGAATAATGTAAAGAATATTTCTGACAATGAAACGCCATTGTATCATTATCACAAGGGAAAAAGTTCCCTAACTATTATACTACATTTTTTCTTTATTTGCAACCGTTTTTTTTATTTTATATAAATATTTATCTTTGTGCATTATTGACAATAAAGGAATTATTATGTTGTGTATTAATACGAATTTTGTTTAATCTGTTTTATTTCCGAAAAAAATGTGATATAATTCTATTAAAGATAATTTTCATATCGGAACGGAGAATTGTTATGGATAACGACAGAATAATAAATATTGCGGTTATTGTTTCAGGCATAGATGAAGAATATCAGAACGACATAATAGAAGGCATAAACAGGTTTACAAGACAGCATAACGTAAATACCTCATATTTTGCCGCTTTCGGCGGTATGATTGGCAGTAATCTCTACGATATAGGCGAATACTGTATCTATAACCTGATTGATTATGATTTCTTTGATGCGGTCATACTTATGACAAATACCATATGCAATACGGAAGTAAAGGAAAAAATAATCAGAAACGTCAGAAAATCAGGAATACCCGCAGTTATATTCGACTGTGCCGACTATCCCGAAATATTCAATATCAGCATAGACAATATCACTGCCATGAAGGATATCATAAGACATACAATTAAAGTACACGGTGCGGAAACTTTAAACTATATCTCAGGTCCTATGTCAAACCCCGAAGCAAGAGACAGGCTTAAAGCTTTCCGTGAAGTAATGGCTGAAAATAACCTCCCCGTCGATGAACAGCGCATTTATTACGGAGAATTCAGAAGCCCTGACGGAAAATCTGCCATTGAATACTTTATGAGTACGGGGCAGTCTCTCCCCGATGCATATATCTGTGCAAATGATGCAATGGCTCTTACCGCTGTAAGCACTCTCGAAAAATTCGGCTATAAAGTACCCGATGATACAATAGTTACAGGTTTTGACTACACCTATAACGCAAGAAATTTCACCCCCGCCCTCACTTCCGTTAAAAGACCCCTCGAAGAAGCAGGATATATAGCCTGTCAGACAATTCTTGACATACTCAGCGGAAATATCCCCGAAAAAACCATAAGACTTGAAGCTTCCCCCATATTTTCCGAAAGTTGCGGCTGCTGCTGCGACAAATCCAACGATATAACAGAATATAAAAGACGTACCTATAAGAAAATCGAAACAAATAACGAAAATGTCCATATGCTCAATATATTCGCCGCTAAACTCGCTGAAACGGAAACTTTTGAGGACAACCTCAATGTAATAAAAGATTTTATCCCCAGACTTGAATGTGAAAGATTTTCTCTCTGCCTTACAAGCGACTGGCAGGAGACTTTTATGGAAAATGACCCCGAATATGCATTTTCTTCGGGAATGACCGCTCCGCTTATATGGGAAAAAAATAATGTCTCGTCTGTCGAATACTTCTCAGGAAACGAAATGTACCCCGCTGAACTCACAAACGGCGGAAATATAAGTTTCTTCCTCCCGATTCATTTCAGGGAAAGATGTCTCGGATACTACATCATCACAAACGGTGAATTCGGTATATACAGCCTTTTCTGCCATACTTTCTCCATGAATATAAGCCATTCCCTCGAAAATATCCGAAAACTTATACATATAAACAAGGCTATGGACGAACTCAACAGACTCTATGTAATAGACCCCCTCTGCGATATCTACAACAGAAACGGCTTTATAAACATAGTTGACAATACATTCAATGAATGTGTAAAGAAAAATAAAAAAGTTATGCTTACCTTTGTCGATATGGACGGTCTTAAATTCATAAACGACAACTATGGTCATAATGAAGGCGATTTCGCTATAAAAAAACTCGCTGAAGCTATAACCGAATCCGTCCGCCCTGGCAGCGTGTGCGCCCGTTTCGGAGGCGATGAATTTGTTATATTCAATAAAAATGTTTCGGACAAAGATGCGGAATCCTTTGAAAGAAAATTAAACCGCAAACTCGAAAATAAAAACGAAATCTTCAATAAACCCTATAAAATTTCCGCAAGCGTGGGAAGTATCATAACTGTCGCAAATGATGACACTACCCTCTTTAACCTGATACAGCAGGCTGATGATGCCATGTACGAAATAAAGAAACGAAAGAAAAATTCACGCTCTTTCGGCTGATTATTTCCCGCAACAAAATATCCCCCGTATTTTTCGGGGGATTTTTTCATATGAATGCCTGTTTTTTCAGTATGGACGAAATAAGTCTGCCAAGTATCACAAGATAATTTATATCTGATACAGACCATTTTTTGAATCTGCCTATGTAACAGAATGATATCATTCCCTTCACTATTGCATCATCTGTTATGAGATATTCTACTGCTCCGCCTATATTTTCCGATGAAAGACGCATAAAGGCATTGTCGTCCCTGCCCTCAAGTTCATTTACATTGTCTATAACAAATACGCTGTCACCTGAAAATCTGTTTGTAAAATTATTTTCAAGCACATATGATGCATTTCTTGATACAGCATTTCCGCAGCTAAGTATAAGACTCATGTCACTGCCTGCAAATACACATATGTCATCTATCGAAAACTGTGAGCGTATCTGTTCAAGCAGAACCGATATATCGGGTATGCGTCCGAATACAAGACTTTCAGTAATATTTCCGACAAAAGACAATTTTTCCGTAGTATCTTTTCCGTTGCTGAGAAAAGCTATTTTATTTTCGATATCCTTTTCAACAGGACCGTGCTTGTTTATATCGTATATTACATAGCGGTTTTTTCCCTTTTCCTGAGCGAGATACAAAGCCTTGTCCGCCTGCATGAAAAGTTCATCATAGTCCTTGCTGTCCGTGGGATATGTCGATACCCCCATTGAACAGGTAAGATGAAAATTTTCAAAACGTTCCGAAAAGGCATATTCCGTATTTGTGCGTATAGCCCTGAGTATTCCACGCAAATCCTCCTCGTCCCTTGTTTCTTCAAGGACTATGAGAAAACCTCCTCCGCTTATACGTCCTGCAATACCTCTTGTGCCTATTTCCTTTTTTACTATTGATGCTATGGTATAGATTACTTCATCACCGAAAAGATGCCCGTATCTTGAATTTATATCCGTGAAATCATCTATGTCAAGTATGACAAGATTTACATTGTACGCAGGTTCGCCCGAAAGTATGTCAAGAGCATATGATGTTACTGCCCTTTTGCTTAAAAGTCCCGAAAGCTGGTCTTTATTCGATTCAAGAGATAAATTTATATCTTTCGCCTTGTGTTTTGAACTTATGACGGATATTATGCCGTATACGGTCTTGTTTTCAGGGTCAGAATGATGCGTTACACCTTTGAAAAGACAAAGTTCCCTGTTTTTTCCGTTTGTGAGAATTGATGTTTCAAGTTCATAGTCAAAACGGTATACGCCGTTTTTTATATCACGGCACAGCGTATTGAATGTTTCAAGATACCTCGAAAGCACATAGCCTGAATTTATTGCATTCTCACGCCATTTTTCAAGCGGTTCGTCAGTGAGTGTTATATCACGGCAGAAATCAGATATGTATATTTTTATCCTTTTTGTCTCAAAACTGTATTCAAAGGCAAAATCACCGCTGAGACTGAGAATAAATCTGTAACGTGAAAGATTTTTCCTGTATCTCATTGAATTTTCTTCGAGAGTAAATATATCACTGAAATCTATGCTGTAAAGGTTTCCCTCGCCTGTATGCCCTGAAAGTTTTACTCCTGCAAGCACCCACCTCATTTCACCGTTAAGACCTTTCATTCTTATGACGGTTTTTCTTTCGGCATTGTCGGAAATTTTCATAAATTCCTCTATTTTTTCCGCATCATCGGGATAAATTGTGCGCTTTATGGAATATGTGACATCATTTCCGAAATAACTGAAAAATGCTTCGTCAGCACTTTGAGTGTGAAAACTGCTGTCAACTGTTACTCTGCCTATTCTGTATAAATTTTCCGTGTTCAAAAAAATTACCTCCTGTCCGCAACGGGAACAGTCCCTTTATCAATGACAGAATTATAACATACAAATACAGCCTGCGTCAAGGATTTTTTAACAATTCAAGACGAAAATCATTAAAAAAATTTTCTGCTATTTCACTAAACTTTATAGACAATATCAGGTAATTTTAACGAAAGAAATTTGATAATATCTTTTAATAATTAATTTTTCCCCTGTAATCCGTTGTTTATGATTTGTCAATTTACTCAGATAGTAAAAAATAAATATTTATCGCTTTTAAATCTTGATAACTTTGGCTAACATTTAGATTGACAATTCTTCAACAATGTGCTAATATTAATATAGTCAAAAATTTGTCAAAGGAGTATGGATATGTTACATTTCATTAAAGAATTTCCAAAGGAATGGGAAGGCTTCAAAGAAGGCCGCTGGTGCAATACATCTGTAAATGTCCGTGATTTCATCAAGAAAAACTACACACCCTATGACGGTGATGAAAGCTTCCTCGCTCCCCCAACAGAGGCTACAAAAAAACTCTGGGAACAGGTCATGGATTTGTCCCGTCAGGAACGTGAGGCTGGCGGTGTCCTCGATATGGATACAAAAATAATCTCCACTATCACTTCCCATGGTGCAGGCTACCTCAATAAAGACCTCGAACAGATTGTCGGCTTACAGACAGACAAGCCTTTTAAACGCTCCCTCCAGCCCTTCGGCGGTATAAGAATGGCGCAGCAAGCCTGCAAAGAATACGGCTATGAGGTTGACCCGTCAGTTGTGGAAATTTTCACAAAGTACAGAAAAACTCACAATCAGGGCGTTTTCGATGCCTATACCCCCGAAATGCGCCTCGCCCGTCACTCCGCTATCCTTACGGGTCTGCCCGACGCTTACGGCAGAGGCAGAATTATAGGCGATTACAGGCGTGTTGCCCTCTATGGCGTTGATATCCTTATTGCCGACAAAAAACATCAGATTGAAACTTCTCTTGTGAGAATGACTTCAAAAAATATCCGCCTGCGTGAAGAACTCGCTGAACAGGTCCGTGCTTTGCAGGATTTGAAAAAACTCGGCGAAATATACGGTTTCGATATCTCAAAACCCGCATCAACCGCAAAAGAAGCCGTTCAGTGGCTCTATTTCGGATATCTTGCCGCTGTCAAGGAACAGAACGGCGCAGCTATGTCACTCGGCAGAACTTCCACTTTCCTCGATATATTCATTCAGCGTG
>DGRR01000035.1 GCA_002389995.1 Ruminococcus sp. UBA4383
TGTAATATTCACAGGTTCGTCACTGGTTTTTTCGTCATCAGTTGGCACAGATGTTTCTTTTATAATTTCATCTGTTTCATCATTTTGCTCTGATAATATATAAAGGCAGAAATCAGAATTATCCTCATTGTATTTGCTGTTAAATCTGTCATCTGAAAAATTGCCGGGCAGTTGGCATATTTTTTTAGCGTTGCCGTAAATACTGAGATTTTTTTCATCAAATGAATTTTTTACAAACAGCAGTTTTACAGATTCTGATTTTTCATCATTATATCTTGTTCCGCAAAATCTGTATACTGAGTGTTCATCATCACAGACAAGGTCGCCTGAAATATGATATGCATAACCGTCATCAGCTTTTATTATGTTTGACAATTTTTATCATCTCCGCATAAATTTTCCTTGGCTGTCATATCTTTATTAGTGTTATTGAGATACTCATCAAGTTTTTCAAAACTCTTTAATGTGGGATTTACCAGATTTTCGCAGATATTTTTGAATACGTCCTCAAAATCCGAGACTTTTTCGGTAATTAGTTCAGATACCTCTTTGTATTTTTCAGCACCTAATCCTTCGTATTCTTTCAGAAAGTCTTTATTGTACTGTTCAAAGTCTTGTTTTATGCGTTTGAAGTCTTGAACGTACTGTGTTCCTTTGTCTGCAAAATCTTTCAAAGCCTGAGTGTTCACAAGTTCAAATGCCATTTTTCTGTTCCTTTCTTACGCTTTTTATTTTCTTTAATTCGGCTGAATCGACCTGATAGATATATGCGTCATTTTCTTCGCACAAGCCGAACTGTTCTTTAAGGTCTTTTATATCCATTTCGCTGAACACAGTTCTTTTTCCACGGTCATAGACAAATTCTGCAATATCATCAAGAAGGACGGCTGTATCAAGACACTGGTTGAAATTGTTCTGTACATCACCGCTTGAAATTTTTTGTGCATCGGCAAAGAAGATATACAGGTCAAGTTCTTCTGCAATTGTTTTCAGCAAAGGGAGAATATCGCCTGTAAAAACATTGGCTTGTATGCTGTTTGAAAAAAATTCTCTTGATTGCAGGACAAATACACATTTGCTTTCAGGTTCGGTCTTGTCGCTGAAAAAACTTCTGTATTTATTCGGCATAACTGCTTCAAGGATAAAAGACTGTGAATTTGAATAACGTTTTTCGTATTTTAAATTAAATAAATGGGTATGTATATAGTGTATAAACTGTTGCAGAACGGATAATTTATTTTCAAAAGTATCGCCCTCGTCATTCTGGTCATAAGGTGCAATTCTTTCCTGTAAATAATTGTATTTTTCGACATTAATTTTCAGATTTTTATTGAGATTTTCAAGTCTTTTTCTTCCGTCATCGTACACAAAGATTTTATATTGATTTTCCACGAATTTTTCGAGAAGTCTTTCAAGAAACAGTTGTTTTTCTTCATTTCGTTTTCCATAAATTGCCCAGATTCTTGAATTTGAAAAATTTGTTGTTACAACTGTGCATTTTGTGTATTCCACGCCTATAACCACATCGTTTGCATTGGGTTCAATATTTTTATCATCGGCAGAAAATTTTTTGTAATTGCTTTCAGATGATTCATTGCCGTCCGTAAGCAATAAAGGAAAGCGTGTAAATTTTTCCGTTGATTTGATATTGAAATCCGATATTATTTTGTCCATATGAAAAATTTGCAGTTCATAGGGAACATTCAGCGGATAGGAATTAACTCCCTGAGAGGTATTGTGTGTTACATTTGCGTAGCCTCTGCCGGGTATGTTTTTATTGCCGACAGCTTTTTTTGAAAAAACATTCAGATATTCTTCCGCTGAGAGGTTGAGGGCGATTTTCTGCGGAAAATAATTCATAATTGAAGATATATTCCTTGTGGAACTTCCCGTCAGCACAATGCTTATACCCTTTGTGATACCGTCTCTTGCTGTTTTTATGATGATATCCATATATTTTTCATTCTGCTTTATATCGAGAAAGGAGTTTATATTATCTATAATCAAAGTGGTATGCGGAATATTCTTATCGGATTTATAAAACGGATTGCCTGTTAAATCCTTTACGTTCTGACGGTATTGATTTTCAATGTTATAGAAAACTCTTTTGATATATTCTTCGTTTGAAAAGTCATAATGAGCCTTTACAAGCGGAAAGTCCCTGTATTCTTTAAGAGAATCCGTGGAATCCAGAATATATATATTTTCGTTTATGAGAGGTTCAGGCGGATTTTTGTGATTTTCGAGTTGTCGGTGTATTTCGGTTATGAGAACTTTAAGAAAATTGCTTTTTCCGCTGCCTGCGCTTCCAATCAATAATATATTTGACTGAAACAAATCGACTTTAAAAAACGGCTGTTCCTGAATTATCGGAATATCCATTTTCCCCAGTGTACATAACAGTTGTCTGTTTTTTTCATTCACTGATATTCACCTCTTTTGCTTTTGTCGGGAATATATCGCTGTATTTAATAACATTTTCCAGTGGTTCGGGGAAAACCTCATCAGGCTCACGATAGTATTCCTGTTTATTTTCTTCTGCAATTTTGTTTATGGCACTTATAACGGCATTAAGCTGGGTATTATCTTTTTTAAGGCTGTCCGTTTCATGTTTCAGTTCGGGCTTGTCGAGATATGAATCATAGAATACGGTATGTTCTCCGCAGGTATTAAGCTGAGTGATTACTGTCTGAGGTTCTGAAATTTTTTCCATATTTTCGCTTGCATAGCCTGACTGAAAATACTTGTATGTACTTCCCGAACCAACCAGAAAATAACCTCTTCCCTTTGGCATATCCGAATAATAAGCATCTGTTCTTCCGTCAAGCATTTCTTTTGAAGCACTTTTTGTTGCAACTTTAAGACAGATACGGGCATTTGTATTTATTCTTATGTCATCAGTAATAGCGTTTTCTATATTCTGGGATACTAAAATCATATGCAGTCCGAGAGTTCTTCCTATTCTTGCTATTGAAGTGATTTCGCCGATGTAATTTGTATCGGTTTCGTTTCCGAAGCGTTTGAGTTCGGTAAACTCATCTACAACAAAGACCAGATGTCCGAGAACGGGTGGCTTTCTGCCGTTTGATTTAAGTTCTTCAAATTTTTTCTGCTGAACGGCACTGAGTTCGGAAAGTTTTTTAGCTGTACTAAGTTTGTTTTCGGCTTTGTCCGATTTGCTGTTTTTTGAAACTTCGTCAAGAAGTTCTGTAATTTTTTGTTCTGTTTTGATATAAGCGTCCAGCTTGTCAACGCCGTAGTCTTCAAATATGCTTTCTCTGCGTTTGATTTCGGATTTGAGAAGTTCAAGAAAGCGTTTAAGCACATAAACGGAAGAAAAACCGTCTTTCTGACCTGAAACATTGTCCACTGTTGCAACACAGTGCGGTAAATCTTTAAGTCGCCCCGCAAAGCTGTTGCCTTTCATGTCAACGAGCATAAGATTGAGGTGCTGAGGAGAAAAACGCATACACAGTCCTATGAGGTAAGTCAGCATTGTTTCTGATTTGCCTGAGCCTGTAGTTCCTGCAACAAGCATATGAGGACCGTCCTTGTCTTCATGCAGGTCAAGGCAGATAATTTCGCTTTCGCCTTTTCCTATTGGTACAGAGAGGGTTTTTGTGACATCGTTTTCTTCTTTTTTCCACTGTTTTTTTATATATTCTGCTATTGATTCAGTGCTGACTTTTTCTTTTGTGTTGAAATGCAGTTCAAACAAATTGACCTTATCGGGAACAGAGCCACGTTCCTGTATATGCAGGCTGTAAAGTGCGCTGAGCTGTGAAAAAGCCTTGTCATATTCTTTTTTGATTGAATCATCGTTTTTGAAAATATATCTGTTTTCAAAACACTGTTCGTCTGTTGTTCTGTTCCTGTATTTAATTTGATTATGGAATTTTATTGTGCCGTAATAATCGTCATCGTTGCATATATACAGGTTTTCTTTTTTATTATCTTCGTTTTTTGTCACACATTCAAGGACGATTCCGCAGTATTGAGGGAGAAGTTCCTTATAGTTCACAGCGAATATAAAAGTAAGACCGTTTTTATTTACATACTGTTCTCCCTGTTTCGGCGGAACGGGGAGATATCTTGAAAAAGCCTTGTCTTTCAGTTTGTAGTCATACTCAAATATACATACAATCTGCTGATATTTGTCAGAAAAAGTTTCTTTTTCCTCCTCTTGTGACTGCTGTTCAGCCGTGCGGTTATTCATTATTGTTTCAAGCCGTGAGAACATCTTGCCTGCGCTTTCTTCATTGAAAGCAAATTGTGACATATCGTTGAACAATTCATTGAAGTGTGGGAGACAGCGATAATGGCTGATACGTTTTTCCTGTTTGGTTTTGTTATTTTCGGGTTCTGCAAAAAGCACGAACTGGAGGTCTTGTGGTTTATGGTTACATACAAGTTCCAGAACGATATGGTCAATAAGGCGAATCTGTACATCTTGGTAATTGAAGCTTACACAGCCCAATGCTCCGCAGTTTTTAAAATCAACAATCAGTGCAGGGTATTTATATTCACAATTATCATTGTTTTCACCGTCATTTGAGGGGATTTTTATTTCCTTAAGGAAATGGTATCTGTCTGTTGCAAGATATTCTGACAGTTCATTCAGATATCTGTAATCATAATGTTTATTTCCTTGTTTTTTTGACAGGTTGTTTATGTCTGATTTAAGATACTCTGAAAGTCTGCCCATGAAATTTTTTGTTTTGCCGTCATCACTGCTTATGTTTGGTTTTTCAAGATTAATTTTTATTTTATTGTCCTCATCGGTGTAGAAAGTAACACCGAGGTCTATTTCATCTTTGAAATCATGCTGAATCTTAAAAACAGAAACTACCTGACGGGAATTTCCGAGCCTTAAATTCATAAAATCAAAGTCATTTACGGAATGTGAAAAGAGAGGAATATTCAGTGAATTGATATTTTTGATAAGATTTTCGACAGAGGGAAAACAGTCGTCAAGGTATTCAACGTCCTGTTCCTGATACATTTCTATTTTTTTGCAGATGCGTTCCAGATAATTTTCATAGTTTGATTTCCATGTTTTTCTTGATTTTTTAAAATTATACTTGCTTATAAAATGCCTGCATATCTGGGCAGCGATAGTACCTGCAAAAGAGCAGTACATAAACATAATCATTCCTGCCGAGGCTTCGGGAATAAGAAATGCACGCAGTCCGTACATTACACCGAGGGACAGTGCGCTTGGAACGAGGGTGACAAAAATATTATTATTGGGTGGCTGGGGAGGTTTTCCTGACGGGAGAATATTTACTGTTGTTTCTTCCATTTGGGTTATAAATCTGGTGGAGATATTATACATCATTGTTCTTTTGTTAATATCATCTTCGTTATCGTATCTTTTGTTGAAAAGCTGATTTGTCAGTTTGGTTGCCTCAAAAAAACGGTCTGTTTCTTCATTCTGACTGAGGACAGTACCTGTTACGAATCCGAGTTCACGCAGACTTTTTTCATCATCTTCTGCAATTGCGGATTTTATTTTAAAAGACAGTTTCCAGTTATCGGGAGCTTTTATATTTTTCTTTTCAAGACCTGTTTTTATGCCTTCTTTCAGGCATTTATAGCTGATACTGCTGTCTGTTTTCAGGACGAACTGTTCTGAATTTATTTTCACAATAATCAGTATTTCGTTATTCTTCATTATATTTACCCATATCCTTTATAATTGCATTTTTTAATTTTTCCAATGTATCTGAAAAGTCAAGGTCAGGCAGGCGGAAGTTTTTCTTTTTGACGGGTGGTATATTAATTTCTGTATTTGTGTCAAATTTAATATTCTGATAAGTTGTTTTTGGGATTTCGGGC
>DGRR01000121.1 GCA_002389995.1 Ruminococcus sp. UBA4383
GTTGAAATACTTGCTATATCCGCAGCCGCATCATATGACTGTATGGGGTGTAATTCAGAATAATGGTTAAATGTATCATATGAATACTGCCAGTTTGCAGATGTTATTTTATCGGGGAGTGTGAAGTCATGACCTGAAAGATGTCCGTAGTATCTGCCTGATGAATTGCTGTAAATATTTATTTCTGATGAATAGAAAACGGGATTAGGAATTATAGCTAAATTACTCAGGTCATTTGCATTTTTATCGGAATCTACTTCTGCAATTTCCAGACCGTATTCATTCATTTTTGCGATTGTATCATCAAAGCAGTCAAGAACCCAGTAGCCGTATATTTCAGCGACTTCACGGGAGGCTTTCAAATCCTCGGCAGTGAGTTCCTTTAAGTCCTTTTCATATGCGTCAGCGATTTCGATAAGCTTATCTCTTTCAATTGTCTTTCTCTGTAAATGCATACCGCATGGAAGTGAATATGAAATCGGTAATTTATCGACTGTTGCACGTTTGACTGCATCTTCAATATTTCTGTAAGCAATATCGTCATTAATGTCATTGAATGATGTGAGTTTGAGTTCTTTTGCAACATATTCTGCATATTCATCTGAGAGGATAACAGCCTGAACTAAATCACCTGCAATTCCTGATGCAAATGAATATTCTCTCATGACAGTAGAACCTGTTCTTGTCTTGTAAGTTATACTTATATGCTGACAGTCGTAGATATTTGAAAGTGAATTTTGTTCAGGAGTATTTGCGGCAACTCTATACTGATAATTTTCAGAATTATAGTGCCTGTCGATAATTTCCTTATTGATGGCAGTCACAGCGTTTATAACATCTTTGTCCCTGAAAGATATATCATCATACTGTACGGGCAGCAAATCATAGCTTTCAATTGAAACGCTTGATATGTTCATATTTGCGGGAACGTGTTTAGATGCACCGAAACCGTCCGTAGCCTTGCATATACCGCATATCGCAAGAACTCCGCCTACTGCCGCACAGAATCCGAGTCCCGCTGTCCAGAAACGCTTGAATCCACGCCTTGTAATTACTTCCATGATGAACCAGCCTATCGCACAGATTAATATTCCGCCGAAGAAATCGTCATCATCATTAATTATAAAGAGTGAGAGTATGCAGAATACTGCACAGGTCATTATGAAATAGAAGTATGCCTTGTAAACGTAGGGCTTTGAAACATCTTCAGCTTTTCTGAATTTGTATAGGAAATATGAAGCGAAAAGATATATTGCTATTGTGATAAGTGACATGATTACCCAGCGGATATATGCGTTTGCAGGGGCTTCCTCATCATATAAATCGTCTATATATCCGATTGTGAATGCAGCCGCACCTGCGGGGCTTGTCGTGTTGAAAATGGGATTATAGAGGATAGCTTCTTCATCAAGACCGAATCCTGCTGTTGAGACAATCGCAAACCACAGGCAGGCAATTGTTGTAGGTATCATGACATTTACAGCGATTATACTGAAAGCCGCTTCAAATCTGCTTCCGCAGAATGTGATTGAAAGTATGGAGAGAGTATAATATATTATCATAGCGATAATAACTACTGAAACGATTTTCAGAAGGTCAGGGAATACGTCCCATATATCACTTCCGCCAATGCTTGACGAACCTATTGCAAGGATTATTATGCTTAAAATTACCGCACCGATTGCAGGAACGAGATATACAAACAGTCCCGAAAGATAATCTGCTGTAAAGCGTTCACGGGTATTCAGGGGAAGTGAATAGTTCATGTCAACAAGCTGTTTTGAATATAAATATCTGAAATGATAAAGTGCGACTATCATTCCCATGAAAAGGCATATTCCGATTGAAATGACTGATACAACCATGTAGACCTCAACGTCAATTCTGTCATATACATGATTGATACTTTGGTATTCTTCAATCAGTCCGCAGAGTGTAAGCACAGGCAGACCGATTAATTCAAGGACGATATTTACGATTAACATTCTTTTGTTATCGGATATGTCGTTGAAAAAGCGTTTCCACATAAAGCTTTTGCCACCTGTCTTATTCTTCTGAGTTAATGTCTCTGCTGTCATAGCCAAGCACCTCCAGTTCATAGATAAATATTTCTTCGAGAGTAAGCGGAATTATTTCGAGAAGCATAGGTTTTTTGGGGGCAAAAAATGCCTTTATGGTATCCTCATCGCCCCTGATGATGATATAATAGATACTCTGACTTCTTTCAAAGTGGAGAACTTCGAGTCCTTGAAAATCGTTCTGAGTATATTCGACAGACTTTCCGTTTTCATCTTTTGGGAATACGACCTGAACTTTATGGATATTTCCTTTAATGCTGTCAATATCACGGGAGAATATAATTTTTCCCTGATGCAGGAGGGCGGCAGTATCGCAGAGTTCGTTTATCTCTTTGAGGTTATGGGAGGATATTATTGTAGTAAGTTGTCTGTCGAGCATGGCATCGACAAGCATTTTCTTGACGATAATTCTCATGGTAGGGTCAAGACCGTCAAAGGCTTCATCGAGAAGAAGGTAATCCGTCTGGCAGGCAAGACCTGTAATAACTATTGCCTGACGTTTCATACCTTTTGAGAAGGTATTTAATTTTTTATCGAGAGGGAGGTTAATTTTAGACCTGAGTTTTTCAAAGATTTCGTCCGAGAAATTTGTGTAATAACCTTTATAAAATTCCTTTAATTTTTTGAGTGTAAAATTTCCGAACTGTACAGTTTCATCATTGATGAAAAAGACTTTCTGTTTAGCGTTGAC
>DGRR01000176.1 GCA_002389995.1 Ruminococcus sp. UBA4383
ACAGCTTTGAGGAGAATATGTTCCATATTATCCGTGCTTTCCACGTTGCAGGAAGATGTACCGACTGCGGTGAATGTTCAAGGGTTTGTCCGCAGAATATTCCTCTCCACCTCCTCAACAGAAAATTTATCAAGGATATTAACGAACTCTACGGCGAGTATCAGGCAGGTGCGGATACTACTTCAAAATCTCCGCTTACTGACTATACTCAGGACGACTGCGAGCCGTCAATCGTTCATGAAAGGGGAGTTGAATAATGCTTAAAATATCAGTTAATAAGCTTGATGAACTTTTCGCCCTTATCGCTTCAAAACAGACTCTTTATATCCCCGCTGACCGTGAGGCAGGTGTTGCTGAATATAAAAAGTGGGAGCAGGGTATGAAACTTTCAAATGCCCTCAATACCGTCAGAAGTGCAAAGGATTTCTTCTTCCCGCAGACTGAAAATCTCGTTGACTTCAAAATGGAAGGAAAAAATATCGAAGTAATTGATATCCGTCAGGAATCAGAGGATTTCGTTGTTTTCGGTGTCCGTGCCTGCGATGCGAGAAGCTTTACAATTCTCGACAAGGTTTTCCTCGTTGAACCCGTTGACAGCTACTATAAAAACCGCCGTGACCACGGTACTGTTGTAACTATGGCGTGTACAAGACCTGCTGAAACCTGTTTCTGCGGTGTTTTCGGCATTGATGCAACTGAACCCGAAGGCGATGCTGTGTGCTATAATGACGGTGAAAATATATTTTTCAAGGCTCATAACGAAAAGGGTCAGAAGTTCATAGATTCCGTTTCTTCTCTCCTCGAAGAAGGCGATACCTCCAAACTCGATGAGGTTCAGGCTAAAACAAGGGATATCCTTAAAAAATTACCGCTCGCAAATCTTTCAACCGATTCTTTCGGCGGTGATAAGCTTATGGAAAACTTCAATTCCGACAAGTGGGGCGAACTCTCAGAATCCTGCATAGGCTGCGGTACTTGTACCTTTGTATGCCCTACCTGCCAGTGCTATGATATAAGGGATTTTGACACGGGTCACGGAATAAAGCGTTTCCGCTGCTGGGATTCCTGTATGTACTCCGAATTTACACGCATGGCTCACGGCAATAACAGAAATTCCCAGCTCGAACGTTTCAGACAGAGATTCATGCATAAACTCGTTTATTTCCCGTCAAACAATAACGGTGAGTTCGGCTGTGTGGGCTGCGGAAGATGCCTGTCAAAATGCCCGGTTTCCATGAATATCGTCAAGGTTATGAAAGCTCTGGAGGTTAAATGATTATGATGAACAATGATACACTTATCCCGAAAATAGGAGTTGTCACGGACATCAGAATCGACACTCCCGATGTTAAAACTTTCCGTGTGGTTTCTCCGCAGGGCGGCAAGGTTTTTGAACATATGCCCGGTCAGTGCGCTATGCTCTCCGTTCCCGGTGTGGGAGAAGGTATGTTTTCAATAACTTCTTCCCCCACAAATACAGAATTTATGGAGTTCAGCATTAAAAAATGCGGCTGTCTCACAAACTGGCTTCACTCTATGGAAGTCGGTCAGCAAATCACTATAAGAGGTCCTTACGGCAATCATTTCCCCGTTGAAACTGAACTCAAAGGCAAAAATCTCCTCTTTATCGCAGGCGGTATCGGTCTTGCACCGCTCCGCTCCGTTATAAATTATGTCCGTGACAAACGTGAAAATTACGGCGATGTCCAGATAGTCTACGGCTCACGTTCTATGGACGACCTCGTTGACTATAAGGAAATTATCGAGGAATGGACAAATGACAAGGGCATTGAAGTAAATCTCACTATCGACAGGGAACAGGACGGCTGGAACGGTCATGTGGGCTTCGTTCCGAATTACGTCAAGGAACTTGCCCCCTCCACTGATAAAACTGTCCTCGTCTGCGGTCCTCCGATTATGATTAAGTTTACACTCGCAGGTCTTAAAGAAATCGGATTTACCGAAACTCAGGTATATACCACTATGGAACTGCGTATGAAATGCGCTGTCGGAAAGTGCGGACGTTGCAATATAGGCGATAAATACGTCTGCAAGGACGGTCCTGTTTTCCGTTTCGACCAGCTTGATGAACTGCCAGATGAATATTGATTAAAGGAGCAAAAAGCATGGAAAATATGTTGAATGTTTACCTGTTCGGCAAAAAATATGAAGTGCCTGCCGGACTTACTATAATGACTGCTATGGAATATGCAGGCTATGAACTTGTAAGAGGCTGCGGCTGCCGCAACGGTTTCTGCGGTGCGTGTGCCACTATTTACAGAATCAAGGGTCAGGTTGAACTTCACGGCTGCCTCGCCTGTCAGACAGAAGTCGAGGAGGGTATGTATGTTGCTACTCTGCCTTTCTTCCCACTCGAAAAAAGAATTTACAATATCGAGGAAATTAAACCAACCCAGCAGATTATGATGCAGCTCTATCCCGAAATTTATGCCTGCATCGGCTGTAACGCCTGTACAAAAGCCTGCACTCAGGAACTCAATGTCATGCAGTATATCGCTTACGCCCAGAGAGGCGAATATGAAAAATGCGCTGAGGAATCCTTTGACTGCGTAATGTGCGGCGTATGTTCTTCACGCTGTCCTGCGGGTATCTCCCACCCTCAGGTAGCTATGCTCGCAAGACGACTCAACGGTAAGTATATCGCTCCCGAATGCGGTCACCTCAACGACCGTGTGGGCGAAATCAATGAGGGTATATATGATGCGGAAATAGCTGAACTTATGGCTAAATCCGTTGACAATATACAGGAAATCAAGGATATGTACAATAACCGTGAAATCGAAAAGTAAGGAGGAGCAGAAATGTATAAGATTGATAAGCTTAATGAGCTTGCTAAAATAGTTGCAGAAAAAAGACAGGCTAATGCCGCTCTCGAACCAAGAAGAATGACTGCCGAGGAAAAAGATGACCTCCTTTCACATTTCCACCCCGACTATAAACAGGACGAATTTACCGTCCTCTCAGCAGGTGTCAACAAGGGCGATAAAGTCCCCACTCAGCTCGCTGAACTCTTACAGGGCAAAAGCAGAATTTCTCCCGACTCAGTTGACCTTTCCAATCCCGATTACGATACAGATGTACTCATAATCGGCGGCGGCGGTGCAGGTGCTTCATGTGCCATTGAAGCTGATGAGGCTGGTGTCAAGACTATGATTGTCACCAAACTCCGTATAGGCGATGCAAATACCATGATGGCTGAGGGCGGTATTCAGGCGGCTGACAAGCCTAATGATTCACCCGCAATCCACTATCTTGATGCTTTCGGAGGCGGTCACTTTGCCGCTAAACCCGAACTCGTCAAGAAACTCGTCACCAAAGCCCCCGAAGCTATCCAGTGGCTCAATAAGCTCGGTGTTGAATTTGATAAAGAACCTGACGGTACTATGGTTACTACTCACGGCGGCGGTACTTCAAGAAAACGTATGCACGCTGCAAAGGATTATTCAGGTGCGGAAATTATGCGTACTCTCCGTGATGAAGTCATTAACCGTGGTATTCCCGTTGTGGATTTTACTGCTGCTGTTGAGATTATTCTCGATGAAAACGGAAAAGCCGCAGGCGCAGTCCTCATGAATATGGAAACTAAAGAACTCCTCGTTGCAAGAGCTAAAACTGTCGTTATCGCAACAGGCGGTGCAGGCAGACTCCATTATCAGGGATTCCCCACTTCAAACCACTACGGTGCAACGGCTGACGGTCTTATCCTCGGTTACAGAGTAGGCGCAAAACTCCTCTATGCTGATACTCTTCAGTATCACCCCACAGGTACAGGCTATCCCGAACAGATATTCGGTGCGCTCGTTACCGAAAAAGTCCGTTCTCTCGGTGCGAAACTCGTTAATATTGACGGTGAAGTTTTCATGCACCCCCTCGAAACCCGTGACGTTACTGCCGCTTCCATTATCCGTGAATGTACCGCAAGAAACAAGGGTATCGAAACTAATCTCGGCAAGGCTATATGGCTCGATACTCCCATGATTGAACTTATTCACGGTGAAGGTACTATCGAGAAAAGAATCCCCGCTATGCTCAGAATGTTCGGCAAGTACGGCATTGATATACGCAAAGAACCTATTCTTGTATATCCTACTCTCCACTACCAGAACGGCGGTCTTGATATAACCGATGACTGTGCAACAGGTGTTGAAAACCTCTATGCCGCAGGTGAGGTCGCAGGCGGTATCCACGGCAGAAACAGACTTATGGGAAAT
Organism: Ruminococcus sp. UBA4383; assembly: GCA_002389995.1. Taxonomy (GTDB): domain Bacteria; phylum Bacillota; class Clostridia; order Oscillospirales; family Ruminococcaceae; genus Ruminococcus. The sequence continues at coordinate 4,233 of DGRR01000176.1, forward strand.
TCCCTCCTTGATGTTATAGTTTTCGGAAGAAATGCAGGTATTTATGCCGCTGCAAAGGCTAAGGAAACTGCAACTCCTGAAAAACTTACACTTGAACATATAAATAAATTCAATAAAGAACTTGAAGAATGTGGTGCGGCTACTCAGACAGTTTCTCCCATGCTTCTCCCTCATTACGCAAGAAAAGACAGATAATCATAAAAACGGGACGCTCTCACAGCGTCCCGCAAATTTGTAAAGAAAAGAGTGATATATATGGATTTTTTTAACGGGATACTTTCAATTCACGGGGTATCCTTTCTTATGATTTCCGTTATCGCAATAGCGGCTATGGGATATGTACTCGGAAGAATTACTGTAAAGGGAATATCCCTCGGTACAGCAGGCGTTTTCATTGTTGCCCTCGCTTATGGCTGTATCTTCTATAAGGAACTTTCAAATGAAATAAATACCGATTTTGTCGGAAATGCCCTTAAAATTGTCGATAATCTCGGTCTGATACTGTTCGTTACGGCTGTCGGATTCATTGCAGGACCTAACTTTTTCGGAAATTTCAAGAAAAATTTCAAGTCTTACGTTGTGCTTGCCGTTATAATTATTTTAAGCGGTGGTCTTGCGTGTGCAGGCTGTATCATGATTGGAAGAAACTTCACTGACCTTTCAAATGCCGAATTTACTGCTATGCTTACAGGTATACTTTCAGGTGCGCTTACAAGTACACCGGGATTTTCAGCCGCAAAAGATGCTGTCGGAAGTGAAGAATTACAGAGTATAGTTTCTGTCGGATATGCTATTGCATATATATTCGGTGTTATCGGCGTTGTGCTTTTCGTTCAGATTATTCCGAAGGCTCTGAAAGCTGATATGCCTAAGGAGAGAGAACTTCTCATATCTGCGGATTCAAAGGGAAACAAGAAAAAAACTCCCGAAAATCTCATTGATATGGACGATTTCGGTATTATGCCCTTTGCACTTGCGGCAGTTATCGGTATAATTATCGGTTCATTCAAATTCGGTAACTTTTCACTTTCAACAACGGGCGGTTGTCTGCTGACTTCCCTTATTTTCGGACATTTCGGACATACGGGTCATATAAATTTAATGCCGAAGGATTCTACCTTAAAGGTTTTCCGTGAACTCGGACTTATGTTTTTCCTCATAGGAGCAGGAGTTTCGGGCGGTGCGAAATTCGTTCAGTATTTCGATGCCGTATATTTCCTTTACGGAATTGTAATGACGGTTGTTCCCATGATACTTGGTTTCCTGTTTGCAAAATATATCCTCAAACTCAGTCTTTTAAACAATCTCGGCTCGATTACAGGCGGTATGACTTCAACTCCTGCGCTCGGTACTCTCATCAGTACGGCAGGCACGGAGGCTGTTGCTTCGGCATATGCGGCAACATATCCTGTTGCACTTATATCAGTAGTTCTTGTATCACAGTTTTTGATTATATTATTCAGCTAAAAGAAAAGGCTTTCCGTACAGGAAAGCCTTTTTATTATTTTACTACTGCATAGAGATTTGTTTCCCATGCGGGAATATACGGCTGATGTCTTATATAAAGCTTATAATTCGGATTGAGCATTTTTATTAGCAGGGGAAGTTCAAAAATATCTTCATTCCGATGATAAAGGGCTATCATCATTTTTGGGGAATAGTGAGAAATTGTATAGGCACTTCCCCATATTGCCTCACGTTCAAATCCTTCAACGTCCATTTTGATTATTGTTGCGGGTTTCTTTTTCAGTACACTGTCAACTGAAAGTGCTTCTATCATAGTTGCCGAATTTGGGTTAAGTGCTGACTGTCTGCCTGATTTATGGGCGAAAGGGAGCTGTGTATCAATGCACCATGATGCGGCATTATATGTGTTTATATTTTTCATGCCGTCTGTGAATCTGCAAAGCTTCCTGAAATTTTTCCTGTCGGGCTCAAAGGCATATACTGCTGAAAAATTTCCTTTTGTATATTCCATGAGTTCCTTTATTGTATCGCCGTTGTATGCGCCGAGGTCAACATAGGTTTCAGTTGTTACGGGTCTGATTATCTTTTTGTATATTTCGGATTTCGGGGTGGTTATGGAGTCAAGATATTCAAGTTTTCCGCTTATCTTGAAATTTATGATATTTGCGTATACTTTTCTGGAAAAATCATCTGCGAGGCTGTCGTATACCTCACGGATTTTCTGTGCATTCTGCATACAGTATTCATAAGTGAAAAGCCCTGTACCTATTACGGGGACATCGGGGATATAGAGTGTATGTTTTTCAGCCATTTCGTGTATTTTGTCAATCAGCGACTGATAGCCTGCACCGAATGCAAGGACTATGATGAAATCTTTGTGCATAGCTTCAACATCTGAAAGTTTCTGAACGAGAAATCCTTCAAAGGAATGCCCTCTTACAAAGTCATCGCTTGCAAAGATTCCCGCAACGGGTATATTCATTCTTCTGAATACCGACATAATTTTCATAGCACCGTCGCCCATTCCGTAAATAAATATCGGGCGTTTTTCGGTTTTTAGATTGTCCCAGCAGGACTTTTTTTCTGTAATAAATGAAATCATTAGGACACCCCGATATTATAAATCAGTATCTTCATTGTGTTCGCTGTCGGAATATATCCCCATCAGGTCACGGCCTCTGATACTGTATTTGTCACGCATTTTATTCATATACTCATCTATAAGATTTGATACGGCTCTTACATCTTTTATACAGCGGATTTCTTTGGTAGGGTTATCGGTATCCTTGCTGTATATTACTATTGAGCCGCAGCCGAAAATACGCTGTCCGAACGGGCGGAGTATTTTTTTGTCGGTAATTTTATACAAATCCATTTCATCTTCGCTTATATTGAAAAAGCCTGTTTTAGTTATAAATTTTGTTTCTGTCAGGTAATATCTTGTAAATGACCATGGCAGACCGAAAAGTGTGCGTTTTTTATCGGTCCATACATAGTTTATATCATTTTTTCCCATAATCTGACCTCCTGTTTCAAAAAATCACAAAAAGATAAAATTATCTCTATGTTATTTTAACATAAAACGCATTTTAAGTCAATATCATGACAGTAATTTTTACCAAATTTTTTTATTATCCCATGTAATCAGTATATTTGGGTATGGACAAAATTATTTTTATATGGTAAAATATATGTATCATATGAAAGGAGATTGCAGAAATGGCAGATTTAAAGTTTGAGATAACTCAGCAGATAGGTACGCTTTCTGAAAATGCAAAGGGCTGGACTAAAGAACTTAATATGGTAAGCTGGAATGACCATGACCCCAAGTATGATATAAGAGAGTGGTCTCCTGACCATTCAAGAATGGGCAAGGGTGTTACTCTTACGGCTGATGAACTGGCTGAGCTTAAAGAACTTCTTAAAGGCATTGACCTTGATTCTTTTGAATAATGTGAAAAGCACCGCATGAACGGTGCTTTTTGTTTACTGATTTTTTGCTTTGATATTTCTGTCAATTTCACGCTTTGCGTCACGTTTTGCAGCGTCCGCACGCTTGTCATAGAGTTTTTTGCCTCGGCAGAGGGCAAGCTGTACTTTTACTTTTGAATCCCTGAAATATAAACTGAGGGGTATGAGGGACAGTCCGTCCTGTTTAAGTGTGCCGTATAATTTTGATATTTCTTTTTTATGCATGAGTAGTTTGCGGACTCTCATGGGGTCACGGTTGAAAATATTTCCCTTTTCATACGGTGAAACGTGCATACCTCTTATGTAAAGTTCGCCGTGGTCAACGGAACACCAACTGTCTTTGAGGTTGACTGCACCGAGGCGTATTGATTTTACTTCTGTTCCGACAAGTTCGATTCCTGCTTCATAGGTTTCGAGGACGGTATATTCATGTCTTGCCTTACGGTTTTCAGTAATTGTTTTAGTACCTTTTGAACGCATATTTCTGCTCCTTTCAAGATAATCAGCCTGCCGCCGCACACAAAAACGGCATAAAAAATACTATAATCTATTATACACCATAGCTTGTTTAAAGTCAATAAGGAATAATTTTATTTTTTGCTGAAAAATACTTGAATTTATCAGATTACTGTGGTAGAATAATGGTATAAAAGAATACGGAGGAATAAAATTGAAAAAAAAGTTTAATATATTGACATCTCTTGTATGTGCATTGTCTGTTTTTAATGCTGTACCGATAGCATCATATGCAAAAAATGCTCCCGAAGAATACAGCGATATTATTTCAGATGTTTCAAAAAATGCTACCCATTACGGATTTTTTGACCTCAATGGTGACGGCTCAGATGAACTTATCGTGATGAATGAAAGTTCTTCATCTATAAGCTATTCCTGCCGTGTGTATACTGTTAAAAATTCAGAGGTTCAGCAGGTCAGTTTTAAAATATCAAGCCTTAAAAGTTATGATATCGAGGATATTGATGAGTTTAACTGCACAAATATGATGATAAATCCCGATAACGGTATCATAAAAATTGATTATTCAGGCGAATGGGATAACCATGTACTGTACTGCGAATATGCCGATACTTACAGCGGAGCTGTAATATCTGAAATCGACAGAATTGATATGAGCAGCCGTACAAACAGCCCCTCATATTTGTATAACGGGGAAGAAGTCGAAAAAAGTGAATATACTGCTGTTCAGAAATCCTATGGTGATGATTCATACAAGAATTTTACACTGCTCGGTATGGATTATAAAATAAATGACCTGTCACCTTTCGGAATGACTGTCACTACTTCAAAATCCGAAAAAATTCTGACAACTGCCGTTTCTTCCGAAATTTCCACTGAAACTACCGATACTACTGCCGTATCGGATACGGTTACTTCTGCCGAAAAAATCAAACAGTTCGACAGTTCCGAAGTATTTATGAGCTGGAAAGAAGCTTATTCCGCTGTACTGAGATACTTTGAAGGCACTGCCGATTTCAGCGAGGATACTTCTTCATGGGATTTGTACGATATTAACAGCGATGAAGTCCCCGAACTCTTTATATCCCCGAAATCTACTCAGGATTCAGGCGTTTATGTATATACATTCGCAAATAACAAATGTCAGAAACTTTCATTCCCCGACAAAAAAGATACTCCCGATATGGCGGGTTCATGGGGTGTTGTCTCGGTTATCCCCGAAAAAAATCTCCTCCGCAGTTATACTCTCAAAGACTGCGTTGAAAAAAATATCTACTATAATTTCCTCGGAAAAACTTTTAAATCAGATTTTGTGTTCGCTTCAAACAGCATAGAGGGAGAATATTTCTGCAATGATATCGCTGTAACTCCCGAAGACTATTCGCTTGCTATCAAGCCTTACAGAGCCATGAGTGAATATGCTGTCGGAAGAAAATATTCTTTCAGAGATATATCTGTCTCCTTTGAAGCCTATGAATCTTCCCTTAAAACTGTTGAGCCTGAAACAGAACCCGAAGTCACTGAGGAAAAAGAAAATAAAATTTCTGCCCTGAAAGCTCATCTCCCAAAATTCCTCGCAGCAGGCGCATTAATTGCCGCAGGTATTGCTGTTCTTATTCCGTTTATAAAAAATAAAAGAATAAATAAGAAAAAATCATCAAAATAAGTATCCGTTTTCAGAGGTGTGACTTTGACAGACAGAATCAAAATAATAACCGCCATATCATCTGCCATAATCGCCGTTTCTGCCTGCGTTTCAATGATTATGGAAAAAAGTGCGGAAAATAACGGGGCTGTGATTGTAATTAATCAGGAGTCAGGTGTTGTCGAATCTCATTCGGAGCAGGTTACATCTGTGGTAACTTCATCTGTTTCGACTTCTTCATCTCAGACAACTGTAACTACTGCCGTTTCTTCAGTTACTTCAACAACAACCGTTTCAACTGTTCCTTCAACGACTTCTTTAAAACCAAAAAATACAGACGTTCCTGTTGTTTCTTTTGAAACGGAAACAAGCGACTTTGTTGATGATGTTCCGTATATAGATATAAATACTGCCGAAAAAGAGGATTTAACCAGAATTAAAGGTATCGGTGACTACCTCGCAGACGAAATAATATATTACAGAAATGAAACGGGCGGTTTCAATAATATCGAGGAAATTATGAATGTAAACGGTATAGGCGAAAAAATATTCGCTGAAATCAGAGATTTTATCTATGTCGAAAATCCTGTCTATCCCGTTGAGGAAGTTTGTGAGGAAATTGTTTCCGAGGACATTATTTCCGATGAACCTGAATATCAGGAGGAAATTCCGACAGAGCCTCCGCTTACACTTGATGACTGTATTCCCATAAATATAAATACTGCCGATAAGGAAATTCTTATGCTTCTGCCGTATGTTGACGAATCTGTTGCAGATGAAATTATTCAGCTCCGCACTCAGCTCGGTGCTTACAGCAATACATATGAACTGCTTTATTTGCAGTCACTTTCACAAAATCAGATAGCCGAAATTATTGACTATCTTACAGTATAAAAAAATCTCCCTGTATTGATTTACAGGGATATTTTTTATTTTTTTCTCAACTGCCAGAATATTACTGCACTCGCTGCCGCAACATTCAGTGAATCAACTCCGTTTGCCATGGGTATTTTTACGCAGTAGTCAGATGATTCAATTGTTTCTTCTTTGAGACCTTCGCCTTCTGTTCCGAGTATTACGGCTAATTTTTCCGCATAAATCCTTTCATCATCTATTGATATATTATTATTGTGCAGAGCCATTGCCGCTGTCGTGAATCCTCTTTCTTTGAGGAAATTCACATATTCGGGGGAATTATCGTCAAGATATGCCCATTTTATCTGAAATACCGTTCCCATGCTTACTCTTATTGAACGCCTGTACAGAGGGTCACTGCAAGCCTTTGTCAGAAGTACCGCATCAAAATCAAGTGCGGCTGCTGAACGGAATATCGCTCCGATATTTGTCTGATTCATGATATCTTCAAGTACAGCTATACGTTTTGCATTTCTGATGATATCATCTGCGGAGGGGAGTTTTTTTCTTCTCATCGCACACAATGCGCCCTGAGTAAGTTTGAATCCTGTGATTTCCGTGAGAATTTCAGACGGTGCAGTGTATACTGTTATATTTCCGCAGCGTTCAATTATATCACTTGCCTGTCCTGTGATATATTTCTTTTCCACAAGCATTGAAATCGGTTCATATCCTGCATCGAGCGCACGGCGGATAACTTTCGGGCTTTCCGCAATAAATATTCCCTCGTCTGGTTCAAAATAGTGCATAAGCTGTACTTCCGATGTGCATTTGTAGGGGATAAGTTCGGGGAGTGTGAGGTCGTTTATTTCCTTGATATTCATAAAATGTCCTTTCAGTAATTATTTTAACCGCCTGTATGAATTGGGTGTAGAGCCTGTGATTGTGCGGAACTGTCTGAGAAAATACTTGTCGTCTTCATATCCGCATTTCAGGGCGATTGTGCTTATACTAAGCGAACTTGTCATTAGGAGATATTTTGCCATTGATATTCGGCTTTGTATAAGGTCACGGTGAAAGCTTATGCCGAATATTTTCTTGTATTCCGCACGGAAATGCCCGTAACTGAGCTGAAAATTCCTGCATGACTCCTGAGCGTCCCATTTCCTGTCGGGATATTTATATATTTCTGTGCGGATATTTACATATTTAACATAATCGGGAACTTTTGACTGACCTGAAATCTGTGCTGATTTGAGTGATATTTCGTTTTCAAGATGTGAAATAACTTCATCTGATGAAAAATTTTCCGCTGAAACTGTAATTCCTGATGTTATTATGCTCCCTGAACTGTATTTACTGCTGTAAAGCGGTGAATGACCGATTATCACTTCTATCTTGTCTGAGATATTCTTGTCGCAGTCATCGGGAATATCTCCTGATGATACAAGCAGATACTGTCTTTCTTTGTATTTACCGCAGAATGAGTTTGCGTTGTCTGAAATTTTTTTCATACATTCAGCGGTTTCCTTGTCGATTTTGAGGGAAATATTTTTTTCTTCAATTCTGCTGTCGTCCGAAAAAATTCCTGTTTTTACCATTACCACGGATATTTTGTCATTAATGTCTGATTTTGCGACAGTGTTTGCGAGTTCGCTTAAAAGTCCCTTTGCGTTGTAAAGACCTGTTGCAGTATCATGAAATTCCGAAAGATTGTTGCATTCAATGAGTTCATGTATGTCATTTTTCATTTTCAGCACAATGAGTGCATTTACTGCTGATTTTATCCATTCTACCGCCATGGTGTCGTAACAGTCTGGTTCGGTATACTGGAATATGAAATATCCGAGGTCGATTCCTGCCGAAAACATGGGTATAAAATAAAGAAAATACTTGTCTCCCGCACCGTAAAGCTTTTCCGTAAAGAGCATTTTTCTTGTGAAAAAATGCGGTTCAGACGTGACTTCAACAGGGCTTATAACTCTGTAAAGCGTCATTATTTCGTCATCGGATTTTTTGGACATATCTGTTTTTTCTGATATATTGCACCAGTTTTCATACAGACAGAGGTATATTCCCTTTATATTTCTTATCAGATAGGCAAATTCCTGCAAGGTATGTATATAGTCGGATATTGAACGGCATACTGTGAGCTGCTGTTCAAAGTTTCCTGAGATGTTGAGGTCTGCATAATACTGTATATTGCGGATTTCGTTGAGTTCCTGACCGAAAAAATACTTGTCCGTCCCGCATTTGCAGGTATCTCCGAGTACCATACAGCCGTCAAGTGGGATATTTTTCGGCTGGGTATTTTTTATCATACTGCAAAGGATATTTGCAGCTTTTTCGCCTATGGTTTTTCTGCTGCGCCTGTATGTAGTAAGGACAGGGGAGTGATAAAAGCGTTTTCCTGCGTATTCATAACCTGTGACTGTGATATCATCGGGGACATTTATTCCATGTTCAAAAAACGTGTCTATAACTCCGTATGCCATATAGTCGCTTGCACATATGAGAGCCTGCGGCATACGTCTTTTTCCGCTTATATATTCCATGGCGAGTTTTTCGCCTGACGTTGTCCAGAAATCGCCGTATATTATATTTTCGTCACCAAAGGGAATATTTCTTTCTGTGAGGATATCTCTTACACCTTCGACTCTTTCCCTTGATGTTTCAATATTTTCGTATCCTGTAAGGACATCTATTACCGTAAAGCCGTGTACATCTGTTATATGTCTTGCGATATCCTGCATATCCTTGCGGACATCATTGTTTATGCATATAAATCCTTCAATTTCTGCGCCTATGACCACAACGGGAATATTCAGCTTTGAAAATCTTTCATATATGTACTGCTGTATAGACGGGTGGAGTATTGCTTCTGCTATTAATATTATTCCGTCAAGTCTCGGAGATGAGACAAGTTCATATATTTTATTTTCTACTTCGGTATTTGCAAAGTATTTGTTAAAATTGTATATATTGGAAAAAACTGCCGTGTATGCTCCCTCTTTTTCAGCCTGTGAGAGTATTCCTCCGAGAATGAGGTGCTGTTCGGGGTCTGAAACTTTTGCGGATATTATTCCTATAAGAGGGTGTTCTTTCATTGCTGCACCGCCTTTTATTTTTTCTGCAATACTGCAATTGCAGCGTAGTGAAGTATGTCAAATTCTTCGGGTGCGATATTTTCAAGTAATTTTATGTGTTCATTTTCCCATGATGCTATTTTTTCACTGTCGAGAGATGCACCTATTCCACGGCAGGCTTTTATTCTTCCGTTCCAGCTTTCTCTTGTGAAATGCACATTCAGGTCATATTCTTCGTGGTCGGTGAGATTAAAATACTCATTGACAATATCGGGTATCCATATGGGTTTTCTTGTTTCGCCTGCGCCTGTCCAGTCGGGATTATATTTAAGGACGAGTTTTTCGCTTTCTCCTGCGATTTTGTCTTCAAAGGGAAGCCATGCCATATATAATATTACAAGTTTTCCGTTATCTTTAAGTATCTGTGAGATTTTCGGGATTAAAACGTTATGGTCAAAGTACCAGAAACACTGACAGGCTGTCACTATGTCAAAGGATTTTTCGGGGAAATCAATATTTTCCGCAGGTGATGCTATGAATTTTATATCCATACTGTTTTCTTCTGAAAGTTTCCGAGCCTGTATTATCTGATTTTCAGAAATATCCGTACCTGTCCATTCTGCGCCGTATCTGTACATATTTCTCGGAAGAACTCCTGTACCTGTTCCCAAGTCAAGAACTTTCTGACCGTTTATGCACAGTCCTCTTTCGGTAATTTTTTTATAAAATATTTCGGGGTAGATATCCCTGAACTTTGCATAGTCGGCTGATGTCCTGCCCCAGTCAAAAGGGTTGCCACCGTCAATTTTTTTGTTTATAATATTCATAATATACCTCGCATATTTAAATTTTTTTGTAATTCTATTATACCATATAAATTTTATGCTGTCAATAAATACAATCTTCATTTTTTCCACCAAATCTGCAAATTGTGGGTTGTGAACAAATAATGAACAGTGTATAATGTAATTAACAACAACGGTTACAAATTGATTGATTATTAAGGAGATGATTTTCATGAGCAGAAAAAAATTATACGCTGCAATTACTGCCGCAGCTTGTCTTGCTTCTTCATTTGCGGCTATGCCTCAGATGTTCATGCCCGTGTATGCTTCGGAAATCGTATGCGATACTTTTGAAGTGAACTATGACGGCTGGCACGGAAATTCAGAAAATGTTACTGTTACTGCCGAAAATTCAAAGGGCTTCAACGGTTCAAGAGGTATGACCGTTACAGACCGTCAGAGCGCATCAGACGGTGCAGCTTCCTCAAAAGGTCTGTACCTCAGCGGCGGTGTGAAATATACATACAATATGAAGGTTTACAGCGATACAGATGAAACTTTCCACCTTAATCTTATGTATAAGGATTTGAATACTGACGAGGAAACTACTGTTGAACTCGCTTCCGTAAATGCGAAGGCAGGCGAATGGACTGATATTTCAGAATCCTATAAAGCCCCCGCAAATACTTATGAGTACCTTCTCACACTCACAACGGACAGCACCAATGATTTCAAATTCGATGAAGTAAGAGTTACCGGAAAAGTAAGCGCATCTGCTAAGGCTGCTCCCGAAGGAAAAGGTCTTAAAGATGAATTTGCCGATTACTTCCGTGTAGGTAATATCCTCAACGGCGGTACTGTACAGAACTCCGCAATAACTGCAAATATCATCAAGGATTTCAACAGTATTGAGTGCGAAAACGAAACAAAGCCCGATGCTACTATTAACTTCTCTAAGTGTCAGGGCAATGAAATTGCTGTGTCTCTTGACAGGGCAGCGGCTATAATGGATTTCTGTGTTAAGAATGGTATCGGCATGAGAGGTCATACCCTTGTATGGCACAGCCAGACCCCCGGACGTTTCTTTAAAACTGATTTCAACGATTATGGTCAGTGGGTTGATAAAAATACCATGAATGCCCGTATGGAAAGCTATATCAAAAATATGTTCGGTGCTATCGAATCACAGTACCCCGACCTCGACCTCTATGCTTATGATGTCTGCAACGAGTGCGTAAGCGATGACTACAACAGAACTGCCAACGCTGGCGGTGCAAGAGAAGCAGGCGACAGCAGCGTTCAGGGTCAGGGCGGTAAATCTGCATGGGTACAGGTTTACGGCGATAACAGTTTCGTAAGACAGGCTTTTGTCTATGCAAGAGAATATGCTCCCAAAGGCTGTGACCTCTACTACAATGACTATAACGAATACTGGGATCACAAGCGTGACTGCATTTATGATATGTGTAAGTCACTTTATGATGAAGGCTTGCTTGACGGTGTAGGTATGCAGTCTCATGTTCCCGCTAATGCAACAGGCTTTGCAGGTACGGACTCCTACATAGAAGCCATGTACAAATATCTCTCTATCGGCTGTGATGTTCAGGTTACCGAACTTGATATAAGTATTCTCAACGATAACGGTGCTAATTATTCATATACAGACCAAGCCAATAAATATAAGGCTATCTTTAAAGCCGCTATGGACTGGAATACAAATCCCAAGTCTGACGGCCGTGTTACCGCTGTATGCATATGGGGTCCCAATGATGCAAATTCATGGCTCAAAGCAGGCAGTAACGCTCTCCTCTATGACAGCAACAATCAGCCCAAAGAAGCTTATAAGGCTCTCACAAGCATGATTCCCGACAGCGAATGGGGCGACGGCAGCAACTATTCAGGCGGCGGTGAAATCAAAAAACAAGAACCCAATGATTTCGGCTGGTACTTCCAGCACGGTTTCGAGGGTACAACAAATGACTGGGAACCCAGAGGCGGCACTAAAATCCAGACAAGCGGCAGAACTGCTTATGTAGGTGATGAGGCTCTCCTCGTTCAGGACAGAACTGCTTCATGGAACGGTGCAAGCTATCCTCTCAGCACAAGGGCTTTCACAGCAGGCGAAACTTACAGCTTCTCTGCTAATGTTGAATATTTTGACGGTGCTGATACCGATACTTTCATGATGAAATTACAGTATACAGATGCCAACGGAAAAGCTTGCTATGACGAAATCGCAAGCGCAACCGTTCCGAAAGGTCAGTGGGTTCAGCTCGCAAATTCTGAGTATACTATCCCCGCAGATGCTTCAAATATGTCAATCTATATCGAGACTGCCGCAAATGATGACGGAGTTTACAATAACTTCTATATTGATGAGGTTATCGGTGCAGTGGGCGGTACAGGCATACTTGGTGCAGGTCAGCCCGAAATCAAGGACGTAAGCTGCGGTGATGTGAACTTTGACGGTGTTATTGATGTGTTCGATATGATTGAGGCAAGAAAAGGCTTTGTTGACGGTTTCACAGATGATGACGCTGAAAAATGCGCTGATGTTGACCAGAGCGGAAAAGTTGAAGTAAATGACCTCGTTCTCCTTGAAAATTATATTCTCGGTAAAATAGATAAATTCCCCGTTGCAGAAAAGGTTATTGATACAGGAGCTCTTGAGGGTCTCTTCAATAACGTTACTATCGCTGACAGCTGGAAAAAAGACGGTGAAAACAATCCCATGACTACTCAGCGTTTCGGTGCTGACCCGGGCTGGATGGTTTATGACGGCAGACTTTACATCTACACAACCAATGATGCTTTTGAATATTACAATGACGGCAGACTCCAGATTAATACTTACGATTCAGGTACTATAAACTGCGTATCTACCGCAGATATGGTGAACTGGACTGACCACGGTGCTATTCCCGTTGCTGATAAAAACGGCAGAACTTCAAATGGTGCTGCAAAATGGGCTGGTGCTGCGTGGGCTCCCGATGCCTGCTGGAAAATGGTAGACGGTAAACCTAAATTCTTCCTCTATTTCGCAAACAGCGGTGGCGGTATAGGCGTTCTTACTGCTGACAGTCCCACAGGTCCTTGGACAGACCCCCTCGGACACGCTCTCATTGACTGGAGTACACCCGGCTGTCAGGGCGTTGTATGGATGTTCGACCCCGGTGTATATTACGATGAGGCTACTGATGAAGCTTATATAGCTTTCGGAGGCGGTGTTGACGGAAAAGACAAGGCTAACCCCAAAACAGGCCGTATCGCTAAACTCGGCAAGGATATGACTTCTATCAGCGGCAACGCAGTAACTATGGAAACTCCTTACCTCTTTGAGGATTCAAGCCTTATCAAAATAAATGATACATGGTATTATTCATACTGCACAAACTGGAATGTTCCGTGGGGAAATAATACAAACGGTGTTTCATTCGGCAGCGGTGAAATCTGCTACATGACTTCAAAGAATCCCCTTGGTCCCTGGACAGGCAGTCAGCTCGCAGGTAAAGTCCTCCCCGGTACAGGCGTTGTGGATAACGGCGGTAATAACCACCACTCAATAATTTCTTTCAAAGACAGATACTATGTTGCTTATCATGCCCGCACTCAGGCTCTCCGTATGGGTATAACAGCTATCGACAAAAATAACCCCAATGACCGTTCAAAAGACAGCAAGGACGGCAACTACCGTTCAACTCAGATTAATGAAGCTAAATTTGACCCCTCAACAGGTAAAATTTCCTGCGATATAAGCATGAACGGCTGTTCACAGATTGAAAGCCTTGACCCCTATTCAAAGGTTCAGGCTGAAACAATGTCAAATCAGTCAAAGGGTATAAGCGTAAACGGTCTCCGTGATACTACTGTCAAGGGCGGCAAGGGCGACTGGATTAAAGTCAGCGGCGCAGACCTCGGCAAAGGTGTAAAAAATATAACTGTAAAGGGCAAGGGCGGTGCAGTTAAATTCTGTGTTGGCTCTCCTGCGGGTGATGTTATCGGTTATGCAGAGCTTGACGGCTCAATGAAAGAAGTAACCGTTCCCTCAGTTTCATCTGTCAGCGGAAACAAGGATATCTGCCTTGTATTCAGCGGTGATACAGAACTGGATTATTGGTATTTTTCATAAGCTTATTACTGTTGTCCGCTATCTGCACAACGGCGGATTAATGGTATAAATAAAAAATTATTTGTAAGGGTAGACAAATCAGAAAACAGTCGTGTTGGGTACACGGCTGTTTTTCTTTTTAACTTATATTCATTTTGTCCACCAAATCTGCAAAAAAGGGGTTGTAAACTTTTTGTGAACATGATATTATTATTACAGTGATTGGTTCGATTAAATACAAATAATTACAAATGAGGAGTGATTTTATGAATTTTAAGAAAATAACAGTAAGAATTATTTCATCTTTCACAGCAGCAGCACTGGCTGTCACAGGCTTTTCAATGATTCCTGCAATTGATGCCAATGCCGCTGATGTTGTTACGGTTGATACTACTACCACATATCAGACTATAAGGGGATTCGGCGGTATAAATCTCCCCGACTGGATTTCACAGGGCGATATGACTGACGCTCAGGTTCAGAAAGCTTTCGGTAACGGCAAGGACGAGCTTGGTCTTACTATCCTGAGAATTTATTGCAGTGATGACAGCAGTGCATGGTCAAGAGCAGTTCCTACCGCCAAACGTGCGCAGGCTCTCGGTGCTACAATTTTCGCTACTCCGTGGAATCCTCCTGCTGCTATCAGAAATACAGTAAACGGCGGTATTACGGGCGGTAAGTATCAGCTCAAAAAAGACAAGTGGGCTGACTATGCAAAACATTTAAACAGCTTTGTTAAATATATCGAGGGTCAGGGCATAAACCTCTATTCCATTTCAGTTCAGAATGAACCCGATTACGCAGAGGACTGGACTTACTGGTCTCCCAGTGACCTTGCAAGCTTTATCGCTCAGTACGGTAAATCCGTTACATCAGGCACTAAGGCTAAACTCATGTCCCCCGAAAGCTTCCAGTACCGCAAGGATATCTATAATACGATTTTCAGCAATCCGCAGGCTCTCGCAAATACCGACCTTTTCGGTACTCATTTCTACGGAACTCAGCGCAGTCAGATGGATTTCCCGACTATCGAAAACAGCGGAAAAGAACTCTGGATGACAGAAGTCTACGTTCCCGACAGTAACTCCGATGCAGATACTTATCCGCAGGCTCTCAAAGTATCCGAAAATATCCATGACGGTCTTGTTGTCGGCGGTCTTAACGCCTATGTATGGTGGTACATAAGAAGAAGTTACGGTCCTATGAAGGAAAACGGTCAGATAAGTAAAAGAGGCTACTGTATGGCTCAGTACAGTAAATTCGTCCGCCCCGGCGATGTCAGAATTGATGCAACGGAGATGCCTGCAAAAGATGTTCGTGTTTCCGCTTACAAGAATAACAAGAATCAGGTTACTGTTGTTGCCATAAATGAAAGTTCGGAAGGCTATGCACAGAAGTTCAATATCGGCAGCGGTGAGAAAATTGTTGATGTTGACCGTTACAGAACTTCTGCAAACGAAAACCTCGCCCTTACCGAAAATCTCGAAAATGATGGCAGCGGTTTCTTTGCACAGCTCCCTGCAAACAGCGTTTCTACATTCGTTATCTCCCTTGAGGGCAGCGGTAAAACTCCCGAACCTGAAAAAGATGAAAACGGCTACTATTTCCATGATACTTTTGAGGGTACTGTCTCAGACTGGAAAGCAAGAGGAAGCGCATCTGTAACTCTCAGCGGCAGAACTGCTTATGAGGGTAAGGAATCTCTCCTCGTTCAGGAAAGAACTTCTACATGGCACGGCGGTACTAAGTCTCTTGATACAAAAACTTTCGTTCCAGGTCAGAAGTACAGTTTCAGTTCAGATGTTATGTACTTTGACGGTGAAACAACTGAGAATTTCTTCATGAAACTCCAATATAAAGGCTCTGACAACGAAGTACATTATTCAACTATCGCTCAGGGTACTGCTGTTAAAGGCAACTGGCTGCACCTCGCTAATACAAGCTATGAAATCCCCGCAGGCGCAACAGATGTTCAGCTTTACGTTGAAACAGAATCAGGTACTCAGAATTTCTATATTGATGATGCAGTAGGCGCACCCGAAGGTACTGTTATAGCAGGGGCTGCACCTGTTGAACCTCCCACAGAAGCTCCCACCGAAGCCCCGACAGAAGCTCCCACCGAAAAGCCCACAGAAGAAGTTGTAAATTTCACTCTCGGTGATATAAATAATGACGGTGCAGTTGATGTATTCGATATGATTGAAGCAAGAAAGGGTCTTGCGGACGGCGGATTTTTTGAAGGTTCACGCTCTTTCCGTGCCGCAGATGTAAACAGTGACGGAGATTTTAACGTTGCTGATGTTACTCTCATTCAGGAGTATATTCTGGGTCAAAAAAAAAATTTTCCGATAAATGAAAGTTCTTCAAAAAATTTGACTATGGCAGAGTATACCGCAAAAATTTCTTCACAGCTTGTTGAACGTGAATCTGCTGACGACAGAACCGAAAAAGCAGGCGTTGCCTATGGTACTGTAAAAAAAGACAGCTATTGGTCAACTACCTGCAACAGACAGAAAAATTTCAATATCCTCCTCCCTGCAAATTACAGCGAGAATAAAAAATATCCCGTACTTTATGCTATGCACGGATACTGGCAGAGTCCCGATACTTTCACTGATACTTCCGACCAGAATCTCAATATGCGTGCGCTTATAGGAAATGCTGTTGCGGCAGGCGAGGCGGAAGATATGATAGTAGTGTGTCCCGATATCTATTCGAGTGCCACTCAGCCCGCCTGCACCGCTATGGACGATATAAACAATGCCGCTTATGATAATTTCATAAACGACCTCACCAAAGACCTTATGCCCTATATCGAAAAGAATTATTCCGTTAAAACAGGCAGAGACAATACTGCTATAACAGGCTTTTCAATGGGCGGCAGAGAATCCCTTATAATCGGCATGAAACGCCCCGATTTATTCGGATATGTAGGTGCTATATGCCCTGCACCTGGTGTTCATGAAGTCGTAAGCATGGCGGATTTCAAATATGGTGCGGTTGAACCTTATTTCCTTCTCCTTACGGGAGGCAGTAATGATACGGTTGTCTATAATACCCCTGCGGGCTATCATGACGACCTCACTCAGAATGGTGTCCCTCATATATGGCACTATGTAACAGGCGGATATCACGGTGGAAACAGCATGAGCGCACATCTCTATAATTTCGTCCGCTGGATATTCAAAGCCAATTAATTAAGAAATCTTCAGATCATCCCTCATAGACCGACTGTATTAAAAAATGCAGTCGGTCATTGTTTTACAGGATAAATTCACTTTGTATGGCTTTCTTTCTGTAAAGCCTTGACGGGCGGTGTCCCGCACCCCTTTCAATTTCGTCAGTTTCTTCAACGTAGGGGAGTATTTTCCTCCTGAAATTAGCCATAAGAAGTTTCTTTTCAAGAATCATTTCATATATCTGCTGTAACTGTGTGAGAGTGAATCCTTCGGGCAGAAATCTGAATGCCGCATACGGCTGGTCAAGACTGTTTTTCAGACTGAGAAATGCCCGCACAATTATTTCTGCATGGTCAAATGCAAGGCTTGTTTTCGGAATATATGCCTTTTCATACTGATTATATAATTCATTCTGATTGTTCATCATCACTTCCGAACGGTATTCATTTCCGTAATCATCTGTCAGAATAAGCAGATAATGATTTTCATTTTCCTGAATCCTTACTTTGTACCATGAAGCGTTTTCATCTGTTACCATATCGGAATATTCGGCTATTGTCCAGTAACAACAGGAAATTATCCAGCCACGGGGGTCACGTCCGAATCTCGAAAGATTGCATAAAAGCGAAAGCGGTAAATCGCTCAGACCTGTTTTCTCCTTTAATTTTCTTTCGGCAGTTTCTTCTATTGTTTCCTCACGGCAGCAGAATCCCCCCGGCAAAGACAACATACCCATAAAAGGCGGTTCTTTGCGCTTTATCAGAAGTACGGAAAGTTCAGGGGCTGAAAGATGCCTGTAACTTTCACGGGAACTCTTTCTCGCTGTGAATACCACTATGTCTGCGGCTACTGACGGACGGTCATATTGTGAAATATCATATGTCATGTTCATTCTCCTTTGATAATACTTTATTAATAATAACATAAATCTGCATTTTCGTCAAGCAATATTTTAATATGCTCTTGACTTTTCTGACGCAATATGCTAAAATATATCTTGTCAGAAGTTTGTCTTATTGCCATTTTTAATTGAGGTGAAAAAATTGAATATTATTGAATATGTAAGTTATCCGAATGAACCGCTTACAAAATATAATATTAATGAATCAGATGTACTTGTGCTTACAGCTCTGAGTTATATCGAATTTCCGGATATATGCAGTGGTTTCGGCAGAGTAACAAACCTCGGAAGCCTTGCCCGGCAGCTTCTCGTCTATACTCCCGTTTTCCGTGAGGAAAAATTCAGGGATTTCCTTGTCGCAATCGCTTCAAGTACAAGATTCTATAATCTCGGTGTCTGCGGTTACAGAAATGAACATCAGGAAGTTTCTGATACTTTGCAGTTCGCTGCTGTTACTGTAAAAATTTCAGACGATTTGTGGTTCGTAAGTTACAGCGGTACGGACGGCACTGTTGTCGGCTGGAAAGAGGATTTCCAGTTCGCATATATGGAACAGACATCTGCTCAGAAAAAAGCCCTCGAATATATTATTGAGGCTTCTAAAAATCTTGACGGCAATTTTATAGTAAGCGGTCACTCAAAAGGCGGAAATCTCGCCGCTTATGCTTCGCTTTTTGCCGAAAAATATATTCAGGACAGAATCATAAGACTGTACTGCAATGATGCCCCCGGATTTAATGAGAAATTTAATATTGTCTCAAATGACGGCTATATCAATATGCGTGAGCGAATACATTGTTTCGTTCCGCAGGATTCAATTGTAGGCAGACTGCTCAGAACTTTTCCGCTGAAACATTTCAGAGTTGTCCGCAGTGAAGCACCTACTGTTTTCTATCAGCATGATATCTTCAACTGGCAGGTAAATTCTCAGGGTTCGCCCGTCATTCTCTCAGTCCTCGACCCCATTACCGCAACTTTCATGGAGGCTGTGAACTTTATGATAAAAACTATGTCCCATGATATGAGAAAAGATTTTACCAACTACCTTTTTGATATCTTCCAGAGAGAAAATATAAAGCACCTTAATCTGAAATATCTCGGATATGCACCCGCTGAATTTAGAAAATCCCTCAGTGAACTTAAAAAACTGACTCTTGGCTGACAGAGTCAGTTTTTTTATTAAAATATATCCCGAAAATTCATTATTTTTAATAAAAATAATTGCAATTATCAGAAAATCATGTTATAATATAATATATTTCTGATAAGGAGATGTTTGCTATGTGTAATGAATTGTATGCTGTAAATAATGAGGGATTCATGCCGACAGGTCTGCCGGGCGGATTTTTTATCTATGAACAGGACGAAAATGAAAAAATATTGTTCGCTGAAAAAAATATAATCAGAATGTACGGCTGTGAGGATTTCGATGACTTTATGAATTATGTGGGCGGTTCTTTCAAGGGTATGGTTCACCCCGATGACCTGAATAAAATTCAGAATCAGATACAGGCTCAGACTATCTTCGGCGAAAAACGCCACGACTACGTTCGCTACCGCATACTGACAAAACAGGGGAAAATTAAATATATTGAGGATTTCGGACACCTTCTTCATTCCGCAAACGGAAAAAGTTTTTTCTACGTTTTTATTGTTGATGTCGATAAAAATGAATTTTTTAATAAGAACAGAAACTCTTTTGCGGAGGCTGAAATACTTTCAGGTACTCAGGAAACTGACCCGCTTACAGGATTATTCAATATGTCGTTCTTTTACCATAAAGTCCAGATGATGATTTCACTGCCCGAAAGCAGACGGCAGGAACTCGCTTTCGTTCATTTCGATATCCCCAATTTTAAGCTATACAACGAAAGACACGGCTTTAAACTCGGTGACGAACTTCTCTGCGATTTTGCCAAAACAATAAGAGAAGTTTTCAGCGGCGGTATAACTGCGAGATTTTCAGATGACCATTTCTTTGTATATACTTCGGGAAGCAGACAGGAAGTCCTCGAAAAAGTCCAGACCGTCTATAAAAATATGCTCCTCATGAAAGATTTGAATAAAAAAATAAGAGTAAAGGCAGGTATCTATTTCTTCGATGACAGATATGCGGAAGTCGGTCTTGCCTGCGACCACGCAAGACTTGCCTGCAACAGCATCAAGGGCAGACATGATGTGAATTACTGCATATATGACGATATGCTCCGTGAAAAACTCCGCAAAAAACAGTATGTCGTTGACCATATCGAGGAGGCTGTTTCAAACGGATATATCCATGTATTCTATCAGCCTGTAATAAGAGTCAGAACAGGCGAAATCTGCGGTTATGAAGCCCTTGCAAGGTGGATTGACCCCAATATCGGTATGCTTTCCCCTGCACAGTTCGTTGATACCCTTGAAGAATTTCACCTCATACACCTAATGGATAAATATATTATCGAAAAGGTTTGTCAGGATATAAGAAAATTAACAGATTCGGGCGAGGACACTGTGCCTGTTTCCGTGAATATTTCAAG
>DGRR01000058.1 GCA_002389995.1 Ruminococcus sp. UBA4383
GGTTCGGAGACAGGCGGCGCAGCCGTTGATACCTACAAACTCGAAAAACAGGATATCGAAAACGATATAAGCGTTTCGGGTCGTGTAGAGGGTTCGGATATAGTTAAAATAACTACCGACCTCACGGCAAAAGTCAAAACTCTTAACGTTGAAATAGGAAGCAGCGTCAAAAAAGGCGATGTCCTCTGTATTTTCGACAGTTCCGAGTTCCAGACCGAATATGACAATCTCGTTTCAAGTTCAAATAAAAACAATGAAAAAAGTGACAGCCAGCACGATATTAACCAGCGTACCCTTGATGATGCCGTTTCAGACAAGGAAGCAACTCTCAATAAAGCCCAGAGAGCTTTGGATAACGCTATCGAAGCAAAGGACAACGCCTGGAATAAATACTATGACCTCGAAAATAAAAAGAATGACTACGAAAACAGAGCAAATGAATACTATGACAGAGCATATTCAGAGGACGGCACTCCCGAAGATTTGGCTAAATATCAGGAATATCAGCAGCTTTTCAAGAGTACGGAAGCCGAATACAATGCTTTGGGCGACCAGCTAAGTTCCTATGACCACGCTGTCGATGATGCACAGGACGCTTACAACACCGCAGTGAAAAATGCAGATAAGCTGATTCAGAGCGCAAAGGATACCATAAATTCAGAAAAATTCACAACAGATGACTCAATCGACACACAGCTTAAAAAATTAAAGGAGAAAATCGACAAATGTACTGTTACCGCCCCGAAAAACGGAATAATTACCGCCCTTGCAGTTTCTGAGGGAAGTATTCCTTCAAAGGACTCTATCATGACTATCGAGGACGATTCAAAACTTAAAATAAAAGTAACCGTAAAAGAAGCCGATATTCTCAATGTCCATGAAGGTCAGAAAGCTGTCATAACTACCTCAGCAACAGGCGACAAGGAATTTAACGGCACTGTTTCAAGAATAGTAAATATCATGAGCGAACAGTCCGTCAATGCCATGACGGGCGAATCCTCAGGAGGCGGATATTCCGCAGAAATTACCATTGATGATGATGAAAATATGCTCCTCATCGGTATGAATGCAAAAGCTAAAATAATTCTTGACGAAAAGAAAGATGTTTTTGCTGTTCCGTATGATGCAATTATGGAGAATGACGGAAAATACAGTATATTTGTCGCAAAAGGTTCGGGAAGCGACTGTACTGTAAAGGAGGTAGAAGTTACAAAGGGTCTTGAAACAAATTACCTCACCGAAATAAGCTCCTACGATATTAATGAGGGTGATTTGATAATAACTGACCCTGATTTTCTCCATGACGGTGACAAAGTAAGGGTTTCAGGCAGTTATTACAGCACAGTGAACTCACAGGACGGTGAGTGATATGGCTAAAAAAATTATCGAAATGAGTAATATCATCAAAAGATATTACATAGGTATGCCAAACGAATTGCAGATACTCAACGGCATATCAATTGAAATACATGAAGGCGAATTTGTCGCAATAGTCGGTGCATCAGGTTCGGGAAAAAGTACCCTCATGAACATAATAGGCGCACTCGACAAGCCAACAGAAGGCTCATATTTCCTCAACGGTACGGATATCAACAAGCTGTCCGACAAGGAACTCAGTGCAATCAGAAATAAAGAGATAGGCTTTGTTTTCCAGACATTCAACCTCATTCCCAGAACCACCGCACTGAAAAACGTCGAACTTCCCATGCTCTATGCAGGAGTTTCAAGGAGAGAACGTACCAGAAAAGCCGTTAAACTCCTCGAAATGGTCGATATGCAGGACAGGTCAACCCATAAGCCGAATGAACTCTCAGGCGGTCAGAAACAAAGAGTCGCTATCGCAAGGGCTATGGCAAATGACCCCTCAATTATCCTCGCAGATGAACCCACAGGCGCACTCGACAGCAAAACAGGCAGGCTTGTTATGGATATATTCCATAAACTCCATAAGCAGGAGGGCAAAACAATAGTTTTAATCACTCACAGCCCCGAACTCGCAGAGGAAACCGAAAGAATAATAACTATCAGTGACGGCTCGGTTATTTCCGATGTCGCAAAGCCCGAAAATTCAGCCGTTAATCTCGCAAAAAAAAGAGAGGGGGTTGACGGACAGTGAATATGTTTGAAAATCTGAGAATGGCTTTCAGCTCCATAGCCGCAAATAAACTGCGTTCACTGCTGACCATGCTCGGAATTATCATCGGTATAAGTGCCGTTATAACTATAACCACTCTCGGCACTACTCTGCGTGCCACAATCAAGAATACTCTCAACAGCCTCGGCTCAAACCTCATGGTAGTCTATATACAGCAGAAAAATGCCGACAACTATTATGATACTGTTGAAATTGAAACAACAGACAATGACCTCATGAATATGGCAATGATTGACGAATTTCTCGAAAAATATCCCGACGAATTTTCTATGGCAAACGAAAACCCCATAGGAAGCGCAACTATTGTCAATTCCAGAAACAAAACAGTAAAAATGAATATCATCGGAGGGTATGAAGGTACACTCGCTTTTAATTCCTATAAACTCCTTTTCGGAAGAAATCTCTCCTCCTCTGATATAAAACTGAAAAAACATACCTGCGTTGTTTCGGATATATTTGTCGAACAGTATTTCAAGGAAAAGGAAGAACCTGTCGGATATAACCTTAAAATTACCCTTGATAACGGCATAGTACAGGATTTTACAATTGTCGGTGTGTATAAATACAATTCCCTCAGCAACGGCATGGGCGACAGGGCTAAAATGAGTACACCCGTATATATTCCCGATACAGTTGCAAATAATTTAAAGGGAATTTATGGCGAACAGTATTTTTTCAACGTCTATTTTGCATATAACGTGAAATATGACGCAAATCTCCTGAAAGCTCATCTCACTGAATTTTTCAATCAGAAATATGATGCAAACAAAAATTTCGGTGTTGAGGTTGTAAGCATGGAAGACCAGCTTAAACAGATAGATATGGTCATAAATATAGTAACTCTTGTTATCACAGTTATAGCGGCTATTTCGCTCATAGTAGGCGGTGTCGGAGTTATGAACATCATGCTTGTAAGCGTAACCGAACGTACAAGAGAAATAGGTATAAGAAAAGCCCTCGGTGCGAAAAAACGCTCAATAAAACGACAGTTCGTAACAGAAGCTATTATTATATGTCTTATAGGCGGTGTGATAGGTATAGTCATAGGTATTCTCAACGGTGAACTCGCAGGTGTGATTGCAGACCATTTTGTAGCATCAAGCCCCGAATATGCCGATATACTCGGAGATATAACAGTCGTTCCGTCAATAGGCGCAATAGTTGTTTCAATTATTTTCTCAACCCTCACAGGTGTATTCTTCGGATATTATCCCGCAAGCAAAGCCGCAAAGATGAATCCGATAGATGCCCTCAGATACGATTAATCAAAAAAAGCTGCTGTATTTTTACAGCAGCATTTTTTTATCCGAGTGCAACATCAAGTATCATCATGATTACAAATCCGACCGAAAATGATATTGTTCCTATGTTTGAATGTTCTCCCGATGACATTTCAGGAATAAGCTCCTCAACTACCACATATATCATAGCACCTGCCGCAAAGCTCAAAAAATAAGGCATGACAGGCAGAATAAATCCTGCGGCTATTATGGTTAAGACAGTGCCGACAGGCTCAACAGCTCCCGAAAGCACTCCAAGTATGAAAGCTTTTTTACTTCCCATTCCCTCAGCTTTAAGGGGCATGGAAATTATTGCGCCCTCAGGGAAATTCTGTATTGCGATTCCCAGAGCAAGAGCAAGTGCGCCTGCGGAGGTTATTCCCGAATTTCCATATAAAAAGCCGGCATATACAACTCCGACCGCCATACCCTCAGGAATATTATGCAGAGTTACTGCGAGAAGCATCATAGTATTTTTCGGAAGATTTATTTTTATTCCCTCAGTTTCGTCACTGTTCATATGCATATGCGGAATAAGCCTGTCAAGCAGTAAAAGAAATCCTATGCCGAGCATGAATCCGACAGCAGACGGTATAAATGCAAGCCGCCCCATATTTTCTTCAGACTGTTCAAGTGCAGGTATCAGCAGACTCCATACGCTTGCGGCAGTCATAACTCCTGCGGCAAATCCTGTAAGTATGCGCTGTACAGTTGTATTGAATGATTTTTTCATCATGAATACACAGGCAGAACCCGCAGATGTCCCTATAAAGGGAATAAATACACCTTTCATTATTTCGTTCATATATATCACTTCTTTCGTAAAAATATTACAATATAATTATAATACACTCAACGCTCAGATTCAAGGGAAATGACAAAAAATTAACAATTTGTTATATCAATCTAACTAATTTAATTTTGTTAGTTTAATCCTAACTTGAAACATTAAAATAAAAAATATTTTTATGATTTATTCATATATATAATATCTTAATTTTTTTGAAAACTATTGACTTTTAATAAAAAATATGTTATAATACTCAGGATACATCTTATGAGTATCAAATTTGTGTACGAGGTGTTTAAAATGAAAGTGAATGTTATAGGCGAAAATCTTTCCCAGCAGGAAATTGATGCCTACATAGACTATGGAAGAAAAAAATACAGCGGCAGGGAAATAACTGAAATGACCGTCAGAACAGACGGCGATTTCGTTGACCTTAGATTTGATTTCGCTGATATCCCCTTCCAGCGTATAAGAAGAATAACAGGCTATCTTGTGGGTACTCTCGACCGCTTCAATAACGGAAAACGTGCCGAAGAACACGACAGAGTTAAACACAACGTATAATATCAAGGAGGTAATTAATATGGCAAAATATGTATGTCCCGTCTGCGGATACGTTCACGAAGGAGACAATCCCCCCGAAAAATGTCCACAGTGCGGCGTTCCCGGCTCAAAATTCATCAAAAAGGAAGAGGAAAACAGCGAACTCGTTTTCGCCTGCGAGCATGAACTTGGTGTTGCTCAGGCTATCGCTGACAAGTACCCCGATATAATTGAGGGTCTGCGCTCAAATTTCACAGGCGAATGTACAGAAGTTGGTATGTATCTCGCTATGGCAAGAGTCGCTTACAGGGAAGGCTACGCTGAAATAGGCGCATACTGGGAAAAAGCCGCTTTTGAAGAGGCTGAACACGCTGCAAAATTCGCTGAACTCCTCGGAGAAGTCCTTTCTTCATCAACAAAGGAAAACCTCGAAAAGAGAGTTGCCGCTGAACACGGTGCAACTGAGGGCAAGCTCAAACTCGCTAAAAGAGCTAAGGAACTCAATCTCGATGCTATCCACGATACAGTTCATGAAATGGCAAGAGATGAAGCCCGTCACGGAAAAGCTTTTGCAGGTCTTTTGAAAAGATATTTCGGTGAATAAAAAAATGGCTGCTGTATCTGATACAGCAGCCGTTTTTATTGCTTATGCGATTGCAGCACCGAGGTCTTTTGCCTTAGCGATTGCATCATCATCAGGAGCTTCATTGACCATAAGTGATTCAGCGGAGAGTGCAACACCTGCGGACTTTGCATCATCTTCCCAGTTACGCAGCCATTCACCGTCACCCCAGCCGTATGAACCGAAAAGAACGACTTTCTTTCCGCCGAGACTGCCTTTTACAGCGTCCCACATAGGCTGAAATTCATCTTCTTCGAGGACTTCTGCACCCATAGCAGGGCAGCCGAAAGCAATACCGTCATAATTTGCAACAGCATCTGCACTGAAATCAGCAGCGGCGATAATTTCAACTTCCGCACCTTTCTCCTTAGCACCGTCAGCAACGGCATTTGCGATAGATTCAGTATTACCTGTACCGCTCCAGAATACAACTGCAATTTTACTCATAATTAACGACCTTTCTGTTAGTTTTTTCTAACAATTATTTTAAAAAACAGCATACTTGTTAGTATGATATAACTATTATATCATTCCTCCATAATATATTCTACTCCAAAAAGACAAATATATGCCCCATTCAGACAAAATAAAATTTATTATATATAATTATTAAAAGATTGTATTTTCCAATTTTTATAATAGGCGGAGCGATTCGTTCGGGATTCAGTGACTTATGGCATCGGGCATGGTGTATATGAGGAACTTGGTGCAGAGCTTGCGTGTTTAGGGCATATTGCTGCCGGCAGTCCATGGATATTTTTGATTGAATGTGAAAACCCCTGAAACATTTTTGTTTCAGGGGAAATATTATGCTTTTTTCTTATTTTTCATTAATATTACAAGTAAAATTATGCTTATCAATGCAAGAGCGATACAGCCGCATATAAGACCTATTGCGAATTTTGAGATATGTTCCTCAATTTCGTAGGTATAGTATGTATATTCGTATTTTTTGAGTTCAGTATCAACTATATCAGCAATGAGTTTATGTCCTTCGGCATTGGGGTGTATATCGAAATCGGGCATATTTGTAAGTTCACCGCTTTTGCCTGCGAAACTCGGATAAATGTCGATTACGGTATAATTTTCTGCATTTGAAGTTATTATATTATTGAAGGTGCTGATTTTTTTGCCTGTAAAGTCTGTAATCAGGTCAATTCCGATATATTCCGTAGGGTCATAGAGAGTCTGGACGAATATTTTTCCGTCTGTTTTGCTGTTGAGTTTATCGGAAATAGTTTTGAGATTTTCCTCGAAAGTCACAAGAGCCGCATCTATATTGTCACCGAGTTTGGGGATATATGATGCAATTGAAAAAATATCCGCATCATCACCTTTCAAGCCGTTGAGGATTCCGTATATGGGCTGTAAGATATCATTTCCGCCGATAGAAACTATGACGACATCGCTTTCTTTCAGGTAGTCGTCAATGTCACCGCTGTCGATGATATCAATTAAATTCTGAGTAGTATCACCTGAAACGGATTTATTAATCATCTGAGTATCAACGCCCTGTAATTCCTCACGGTACTTTTCTTTGAGGATATTGGGGTATGACATACAGTGAGAGTTATCGTCTATGGAAAAGCCGTCAAGCCCGTAGCCGTCAGGGATAGAGTCGCCCAGAAAAAGCATTTTCGGGGGAGTATTTGTAATATGAGTGGTTGTGATAGTTTCTGTTTCGGTCATTGAACAGCCTGTAAGAATTATGCCTGAAAATAATAATGCTGAAACTGAAAGAATTTTTTTATTCATAAATTCACCCCTTTGTTATCTGAAAAAAGGCTTCCGCAGAAGCCCTTTAAAATCAGTCTGTGCCGTCGGTAAACGCAAAAAGTGAACCGTTATTGGTTTCTTCTTCGAGAGAACCGAGCATTTTATTCATATATATTTCTTCAAAAGCGGCAGGAAATTTATCATTCAGGCGGATTTCGGATTCTTCGCCTGATTCCATTTCTTTAAGTTTAGCCTTGCCTTCATTGAGTTCATTTTCGCCGAGGACAATAGTAAATGCCGCACCGATTTTATTAGCGTATTTCATCTGAGCTTTAAGACCTCTGCCCATGATGTCATATTCTGCGAAATATCCGAACTCACGCAGTTTGCTTGAAAATTCCATAGCTTCTTCGAGAGCCTCATCGCCCATAGTAGCAAAATAGAGGTCGCATTTTCTTGGTTTGAGGTAATCGCAGTTCTGTTTATCCATTACAATCAGAAGTCTTTCGATACCCATTCCGAAGCCGAGTGCAGGTGTATGCTGACCGCCGAGCTGTTCAATAAGACCGTCATATCTTCCGCCGCCGCAGACAGTACCCTGTGCGCCTATTTCGGTAGTTACGAACTCAAAGACAGTTTTTGTATAGTAGTCAAGACCTCTCACTATTTTTGGATTTACTTTGAAGTCGATATTTAATTTAGTGAGATATTTTTTCAATTTCTCGAAATGTGTGCTGCAATCCTCGCAGAGATAGTCAAGGATAACGGGAGCATTTTTAGCGATATCCTGACAAACGGGGCTTTTACAGTCAAGTATTCGCATAGGATTTTTTTCAAGTCTTTCCTTGCAGGTATCGCACAGTTCGTCTTTTCTTGCCGAGAAAAATTCTCTCAAAGCCTTATGATATTCCGCACGGCATGAAGGGCAGCCTATGGAATTTATATAGAGTTCTATATTTTTAAGTTCAAGGCGGTCGAGGAGAGTTTTAGCGAGCGAGATAACTTCCGCATCAGCGGCAGGGGACTGACTTCCCGCCATTTCAAGACCGAACTGGTGAAATTCTCTGAGTCTTCCCGCCTGAGGTCTTTCGTGGCGGAAACATGAGATAATGTAATAAACTCTCTGAGGGAGTGCTTCATTGAGCATACCGTTTTGCAGCATAGCCCTTATAACGCCAGCCGTACCTTCGGGGCGGAGGGTAAATTCAGTTTCCTTAGCCTTTACGGTATACATTTCCTTCTGTACCACATCGGTAGTTTCGCCGACTGAGCGGAGAAAGAGGTCGGTATTTTCAAAGGTAGGCACTCTTATTTCGGAGAAACCGAAAGTTTCGGCAGTTTCCCTTGCGATTTTTTCGACAGTGTGCCATTTGTGGATATCTTTTGGAGTGACATCTTCCGTACCGTTGGGGCGTTTAATATTTACAGCCATTTTTTATCAGCCTTTCTTTACATAAAAATTGTCCCCATAGACGGGGACAACAGGTGAATAAACATTTGTCCTTATATATTATATTCCGGGAGTGCCGACCTCCCGCCAGTCGAGGTCACCACGTTCGAGGGCGAGAATGAGAGCTTCTGCGGTTGCGATATTTGTTGCAACGGGTACGTTGTGAACGTCGCAGAGTCTGAGGAGGTTCATGTCGTTTGCATCAGTAACCTTGGGGTTATTGGGGTCTCTGAAAAACAGAAGCACATCGACCTCGTTGCATGAAAGGAGGGCGAGAATCTGTTCTGCGCCGCCTCTGCCGCTTAGATAGCGTTTAATGGGCAGTCCCGTAGCTTCGCTGACCTGTTTTCCTGTGGTGTTTGTGGCGATTAAAGAATGTTTTGAAAGTATTCCGCAGTATGCACTGCAAAACTGTACCATAAGTTCTTTTTTTGCATCATGTGCGATTATGGCAATTTTCATAATATCTGTCCTTTCCCCGCTTTGCGGATTTATTTTAATCATGCCGTTTTGACTGTAAGCGGAACAAAATCTCCGCCGAGGCGTTTGGCTATTGCGTCAAAAGCTCTTAAAGCAGCCGAATCTGTCGGAATAGGGTTACCTTTTCCCGTAGCGACGGTCATTCTGAAATCATCGGGAACGACACCGATAAGCTGAACGCCTATTTTGTCGATTATTTCATCGAGGTTTGTAACGAGGGCATCGCCTATGACTTTTTTGCTTATTTTGTTTATGATAAGTCGCTGGCTTTTGTTTCCTCTGTTATAGAACTCATCTGACATAAGGCTTGCATCTCTGACGCACACGGGGTCAGGGGTAGAGAGGACGAGGATAAGGTTAGCCTGTTCGACGATATCAAAGACGTGTGAGTTAATGCCTGCGCCCGTATCAATGATTATGTATTCAAAATATTTTTTGATAGAGCGGCATATTTCGACGATTTGTTCAGCGGTAACGCTTGTAAGAGTTTTCGGGGCGCAAAGGAGGTTGAGGTTGCTTGCCATAGGGACATCAGCGATAGCGTCGAGGGGTTTTTTCTTACCGTTGAGGACATCGCCGAGGTCATATTTTATAGAATTTTCCATACCGAACATGATATCGAGGCATCGCAGACCGAAATCGAGTTCAATCAAAAGGGTTCTGTGACCTTGTTTAGCGAGGGCGTAGCCGATACCTGCACAGACAGTGGATTTACCTGTACCGCCCTTGCCTGACGTGACAGCAATTATTTTAGACATTTGAAATCCTTTCTGTTTCGCAGACCGAGATAAAAAATACACGGAAAAGAAACATGATAAAATCTTAATTTACATTATAACACAAAAAATCCAATTTGTCAAAGGAGTTTTTTGTGAATAAGAGAAAATTGTACAAATATATATATTTCAGGATTTTCGCTTGTGCATAATGCACAATGATTATTTTAAACTTTGAACTATCTTATTTACAGTTTTCTCTATACCGCAGCCGTTTTCGTCAATTGTTATATCGGCATATTTTTCATACAGGCTTGTTCTTTCCCTGAAAAGTTCGTAGAGTTTCTGACCTTTTCTGATAACAACGCCTCTGTTTTTAATATTTCCGAGACGGTATTTTAATTTTCTGTAATCGAGTTTAAGGTACACGATTGTTCCGATTTCGGAAAGATTTTTCATGGCATCTTCACCGTACACGACACTTCCGCCCGTAGCGATTACGGAATTATCCGCCTTTAAACGGCTTATTATGCGGTTTTCGGTTTCGATGAATCCGTCAACGCCTTCTGATTCGATAATATCTTTGAGGAGTCTTTTTTCCTCCTGCTGGATAATCAGGTCGGTGTCGATAAAATGGTAACCGAGGATTTTTGCGAGGATAACGCCGATGGTACTTTTTCCGACAGCGGGCATACCGATTAATATTATATTATTTTTCATAAAAATTATTCCTTCTGAATCTGAAATAAATTTGAAACAGCAATCAAAAAAGCTTAAAACAGGCATATCCGCCTGCAAAAACAAAGTTCCTATAACATTTTATACTTTTTTGTGCGATTTGTCAATAGCAAAGAGAAAAGATTATAATATTTCATTGTTTGTTCAAATATTTTCTTGACAAAATAAAATTATTGTGTTAGTATATACAGGGTGAAAATTATGCATGAATTTATATATTCTCTTGACAACAAGCGTTATCATACGCTTAATTATCATCTGAGGAAAAATTTCGGCATGAAAATATATAAAGCCGTCATAGACGGAGGATTCACCTGCCCCAATATTGACGGTTCAAAGGGTACGGGAGGCTGTATATTCTGTGACGGAGGAAGCGGATACTTCACACATTCAGGATTATCCGTGAGAAATCAGCTTGAAACGGAATATCAGCGCATATCGTCAAAATACGGAGATGTTCCCGTTACAGCATATTTTCAGGCAAATACAAATACTTATGCACCTGTTGAAAAACTGCGGGAACTTTATTTTCAGGCGATAGATTTTCCGCATACTTTCGGAATTTCAATAGGTACAAGGGCGGACTGCCTTTCAGATGATACGATAGAATTGTTAAATGAGATAAATAAAAAAGTTTATCTGACTGTTGAACTCGGTATGCAGACCGTTCATGAAAAAACTATATCTTCAATAAACCGATGCTGTACGCACGGAGAGTTTTTGAACGGATATTACAGGCTCAGAAATAACGGCATAAGGGTATGTATTCACATAATTAACGGCTTGCCTGATGAAACTCCTGAAATGATGCTCGAAACCGCAAGGCAGACCGCAGTTTTAAAGCCTGATGCAGTCAAAATACAGATGCTCCATGTAATACAGGGTACGGCATTAGCGGAAAAATATAGTGAATCACCGTTTCATCTTCTCACTATGGAGGAATATATTGATATAGTTATAAGACAGCTTGAAATTCTTCCGCCTGAAACGGTTATTGAGAGAATTACAGGTGACGGCGACAGAAAAAAATTAATCGCTCCCATGTGGACGGTTAATAAGATAGCTGTACTCGGTGCGATTGACAAGCGCATGAAAGAACTCGACACATGGCAAGGGAAATTTTTTAATATAATATCAGGAGGTTTTATATGAAGTACGGACTTGTCCTTGAAGGCGGTGCTATGAGAGGTTTATTCACAGTAGGCGTTCTTGATGTTCTTATGGAAAATAATATAAAATTTGACGCAATTACAGGCGTTTCGGCAGGTGCGGCTTTCGGCTGCAACTATAAGTCTGAACAGAATGGCAGAGCAATAAGATATAATCTCCGCTTTTGCCGTGACAAAAGATATTGCAGTGTTGAATCATTAATCAGGACAGGTGATATGTTCGGTGCGGAATTTTGCTACCACACAATCCCTGATAAGCTCGATATATTCGACCGTGATGCCTTTAAAAATAATCCTGCGGAGTTTTATGCCGTATGCACTGATGTCGAGACAGGCAGGGCGGTATATCATAAATTCAATCATATGGACTATACAGAGCTTGAATGGATAAGAGCGTCCGCATCTATGCCGTTAGCCGCAAGAATAGTGAATATAAACGGCAGAAAACTGCTTGACGGAGGAGTTTCCGACTCGATA
The DNA here is from genome assembly GCA_002389995.1 of Ruminococcus sp. UBA4383. Taxonomy (GTDB): domain Bacteria; phylum Bacillota; class Clostridia; order Oscillospirales; family Ruminococcaceae; genus Ruminococcus. Next base: position 12,137 of record DGRR01000058.1, read on the forward strand.
CCGCTTGAATTTATGGAGAAAAACGTCTGCGATAAAAATATAGTTATTCTCACTCAGCCGAGAGGATATGTCAAGAAAAAAAGCCGCAGTCTCTCAATGATTAAAAGTATTTACAGGAAATATCCGAATTTTATAAAAACCTGTACCATAAGGCATAATGTATATAATCATGAACTTGCATATGTAGATAATTCCGAAAAAAACGGCAGGAGTTTAGTTATAGCACCGCCCGAAAAGCTTCCCATAGGTCATATTGAACACAATCACGAAGTATTGCTTGAAGTCTACCGCATAGGCAGAAATACCGCAAATGATATGCTCAGTGACATTAAAAATTTCATGAAATAAAAATACCCCCGAAAGGGGGATTTTATTTTTTGCATATGTAAAACCATTTGCAGTCAGCGCAGATATTTTCAAGACCGCATGATATAATTTTTTCAGCGGATTTTTTTAGTTCGCTCCATTTTATGACGGAATTAATTTTGAGACTGCAGTTTTGCATAACAGCCCTGTCATAGTGCGGAACTTTTTCGCTTGCACATACACCATTGATATTATGGGGACATTTACTGCATATTACATCGGCATTTTCGGTAATGCACACAAATGGGTCTGAACTTTCGAGGATATTTATTACATTCCGCATATTTTCGGTAAATTCGGGGGAATATCCTTTCCCCTCAAAAAACTGTATGCAGAGAGCATGATGCGGACGGATTTTATATATTTGCATATTTTTTTACACTGTGGGATACTGCGACAGCGATTGCAAGTTTTGCCAGATCAGGGATAAGAAACGGAATAACGCACCATTCAAGGGCAGTTTTGAGAGTTATTGCCTCAGCCTGTTTAGCGTATACCTGCATGAACCATACAGTTCCGAAAGCGTAGCAGAGGGCAAGACCTATAACGAGAGAGATTACTTTTATGGCTATATTTTTTGAGAATAAATCATCTTTTGCAACACTTTCGATAAGCCAGTAAAATAATCCTGAAATTAAAAATCCGACGATATATCCGCCCGTAGTGCCGAGGATTATTCCTATACCGCCTGTAAATCCTGCGAATACGGGAATACCAATCATTCCGAGGAATATATATACAAGTATGGCGAATGTACCTTTTTTCCCTCCGAGAATCAGCAGAGAGCAGAATACTGCAAAAGTCTGCAAAGTAAAAGGCACAGAACCTATCGGAATTGAAATCCATGAGCAGACTGCAATCATGACTGACATAAGAGCAGTGAGGACAAGTTCTTTTGTGGTGAATAATTTTCGGTTGGCAGTAACAGTTTGTGACATAATAGACCTCCTATTATAATTGAAATAATTTTACAAGAGATATTATATCATGCTTTTCCACAAATGTCAACCCTTATTCAAAATAAAGTTGACATTATTTTTGTTTCCGACAAATGCACATTTTTTTGTGCATAACGTATAAATTTTATCTCCGTAATTGTATGTATTGACAAAAACAATTTTCAGGAATATAATATTATTATAAATTAGAAGGCAGGTTAAAAATTATGAAAGATAAAAATGCAGACCTTACAGAAGGTCCTTTGCTTAAAAAAATTATAGTATATACAATTCCCATAATCCTCACAGGCGTTTTACAGCTTTTGTTCAATGCCGCAGATTTGGTAGTAGTAGGGCAGTATTGCGGAAGTATATCAGTTGCCGCAGTAGGTTCGACAAGTGCAGTCATAAATCTTATGGTAAATCTTTTCATAGGGCTTTCGGTCGGCGCAGGCGTTACCGTTGCCCACGGTCTTGGAGCAGGCAGAGATGAGGACGTAAGCCGTACAGTACATACAGCCATTCCCACTGCACTGATAAGCGGAGCATTACTTACAGTTGCAGGTGTTGCAGATGCCGAAAAAATGCTGATTCTTATGGGAACACCTGATGAGGTTCTTCATCTTTCCGCCCTGTACATGAAAATATATTTCTGCGGAATAATTTCGAGCATGATATACAATTTCGGCTCGGCAATACTCCGTGCGGCAGGAGATACAAAAAGTCCCCTGATATACCTTACAGTATCGGGGTTTCTGAATGTATTTCTTAACCTTATATTTGTGCTTGAATTTCATCTCGATGTAGCAGGCGTTGCTCTTGCCACATCAATTTCGCAGACACTTTCGGCATTACTTGTAATCCGTTCGCTTATGAAACGTGATGATGCCTGTAAACTCAGTCTTAAAAAACTCAGGATACATAAAAGGCAGTTTTTAAGGATATTACAGATAGGATTTCCCGCAGGAATACAGGGTGCATTGTTTTCGATATCAAATGTTATAATACAGTCATCGGTAAATTCATTCGGAGCGGTAGTAATGTCAGGAAATGCCGCAGCTATGAATATTGAGGGATTTGTATATATTTCCATGAATTCAATAAGTCAGACAGCATTGAATTTTACAGGTCAGAATCACGGTGCAGGAAAATATGACAGGATAAGAAAAATTCTTGTAATCTGTCTTGCAACGGTATTTGTCACAGGAATAAGTCTCGGACTAATCGCCTATACATTCGGAAGAAATCTCCTTGCGATATACATAACAGATTCAAAGCAAGCCATAGAATATGGTATGATAAGGCTTGCGTACATCTGCATACCGTATTTTTTATGCGGACTAATGGACGTTTCAACGGGTATGATAAGGGGCATAGGCTATTCGGTAATGCCCATGATAATAACAGTTGCAGGAGTATGCGGATTCAGAATCATGTGGATATACAAGATATTCACCATGCCGCAGTACCATACATTACAAAGCCTGTATCTTTCGTATACGATTTCATGGAGTGTAACATTTTTGACGGAACTTGTTGTATTTTTAATCATGCTCCACAAGATGAAAAAGAAATCTACTTTGATTCATTGATTAATTTCATTCTGTACTGAAAAGCCGCCTGTTCCTGTTTATTATTTCCGAACTCATAATAAACATGGTCTTTAATGGAATCGGGGAGATACTGTTGTCTTACATAATTATTCTTATAATTATGCGGATACAGATAATTTTGACCGACAGTTTCAGCCCCCTGACCGTCAAAGTGTTTATTTTGCAGATGTCTCGGAAATTCGAGTCTGTCGCAGTTTTTCAAATCTTCAATTGCCTTGTTCATAGCCATATATGAACTGTTTGATTTAGGGGCAGTTGCAAGAAGTACAATTGCCTCGGCTATGGGGAGTTTAGCCTCAGGCAGTCCAAGCTGGAGGGCGGAATCAACACAGGCTTTTGTTATAACTATTGCCTGCGGATAGGCAAGTCCTACATCTTCACTTGCTATGCACAGTAATCTCCTGCAAAGCGGAAGAATATCACCTGCTTCAATAAGTCTTGCGGCATAGTGGAGGGCGGCATTTTCGTCCGAACCCCTTACGGATTTATGAAATGCCGATAAAATATCATAATGCATATCGCCGTCACGGTCATACCTCATATTGCTTCTCTGAGCGAGAATTTCGAGGGAACTTGCCGTGACGGTAATATTATCCCCTGAAACTTCACCGCACATTACAGCGAGTTCAGCGGTATTCACGGCTTTTCTGACATCACCGCCGCAGTTGTAGGCGATAGTATTTATAATATCGTCATCAGCGACAATATTTTTCCCCATATCGCCGCCCATGATTTTAAAAGCCCTTTTTATTGCAGGGATTAAATTTTCGGCTGAAACGGGACGAAATTCAAAAACGGTACTTCTGCTTATAATTGCATTGTAAACTGCAAAATACGGGTTTTCGGTAGTGGAGGCGATTAATGTTATATCGCCGTTTTCGATATATTCGAGAATGCTCTGCTGTTGTTTTTTATTGAGGTACTGTATTTCATCGAGGTATAATAAAATTCCGTTTTCAGCACCGAACGAGCCTATTTCCGAAACTACATCTTTTATATCCGACAAAGATGCATTAGTGCCGTTCAGTTTATGGAGTGACATATTACAGTTTTCGGCAATAATTCTTGCAACGGTAGTTTTTCCGACTCCCGAACAGCCGTAAAAAATCATATTCGGGACGTAACCGCTTTCGATAATTTTCCGCAAAGGTTTTCCCTTTGCGAGTATATGTTCCTGACCGACAACATCATCAAGAGTTTTCGGTCTTATTCTGTCGGCTAATGGTGCGGACATAGAAACCTCCTTATCAGTCCCAGAATCCAAAAGAAATCAGTTCAGATGAATAATCCTGACATTTTTCGCACCAGATTGGTTCAAAAAGATTAACTGTTTCCATTATCCCTTTATGACATTCAGGACATTGAACAGATATTTTTACACTTAAACTGTATTCACTTTTGATATATGGGAAATTTGATATTTCTTTTGCTCTGAGTACATTTACAGCTTTACATTCATTGCATCTGAACAGTTTAGTATTGCGGTTGTACTCGATATTGCCGTCATTGTTTTCAGCAATAGCTTTTATTATTTTTCCGTATTTACCTGAAAGTGCCTCATCTTTGAATTGATTTGTAAGTTTTTCAGTTTCTTCAAAATATTCGCTGGTAAAAAAACCTCCACCTGTTTTATATTCAATTTCTGACTGGCAATTTTTACATTTGTATATATAAAGATTTCCCATTATTCTCCTTTCTGAAAATATATAAATT